>JALSLJ010000014.1 GCA_026988315.1 Sulfurimonas sp.
GTTCTTCACTCTCATCCAATTCCTCAAGGTCAAGCTCTTCATCTTCTCCATCAAGTGAAAGTTCTTCACTCTCATCCAATTCCTCAAGGTCAAGCTCTTCATCTTCTCCATCAAGTGAAAGTTCTTCACTCTCATCCAATTCCTCAAGGTCAAGCTCTTCATCTTCTCCATCAAGTGAAAGTTCTTCCTCTAACTCTTCTGATGTCTCATCAAGAAGTTCTTGAACCTCTTGAACCTCCTCCTCATCTAAAACGCTCTCGCCACCCATCTCTTGTAAATCATCAAGTGCTGAAAGTTCATCATCCTCTTCCAGTTCATCAAGCGACAATTCATCATCCAATGAAAGCTCTTCATCGAGCGACAACTCCTCATCTAAGAACAGCTCCTCGCCATCAGAAGATGACGAATCATCACTTAACTCATCAATGCCTAACTCTTCTTCCAACGAAAGCTCTTCCTCATCCTCAACTACCTCATCGGGAGCAGAAACAACAATAATCTCTTTGCCTATTGAAGAGAAAAGTTCAACTAAATCCGTTGGTAAAAATGGTTTTTTAAGTACAGATGTAAAACCTGAAACCTCCTCAGCATCTCTTGAGCAAATATAAAGGGATTTACTAAACTCTAACTTACTCTTTAGCTCTTCCATAAGCTCTGCAGAGTAAGAAGTGTCATCAATCACAAGCAGGTCATAATTCTCTTCACTAATCTCCTCTACACTCTTTACTACACTCAATTCATCAGAAGTTTTTTGTGCACTTAATGTCACTAACTTATTTACAACTGGATTTTCATTTAAAAGTAATATTTTCACGTGAATCCTTATTAAATATTATAATCATAAAGCTCTTTTGTCACTATTGTATCAAAAAAAAACTAAAAAAACATCTCTAAGAAGTTAAACGCTTGAAGCATCTCTGTTTTTACAATAAGCATAATAGCGGTAAAAGTTGCAATAAGAACAGCAAAAGAAACCATAATTTTTATAGGAAACCCTATAACTAGAAGGTTAAATTGTGGCATAGTTTTCATAAGCATACCAAAGATAATATCAGCAAGCCATGAGAGAGCAATAATAGGAAAAGCTATCATAAATCCAACCATAAACATTCTTGAAGTTGCGTATATAATGTAGTTAAAAAGATCTTCACTCATAATAAACCCACCTAAAGGGATAGTGGCAAGTGAATCATGTACAAATAGTAACACCCAATGGTGCAAATTTATAGACATTAGCACCATCAACGCCATCAAGGACAAAAACTGAGAGATAATTGGCATAGAAACACCCGACTGTGGGTCAATAGCACTAGCCATTGAAAACCCCATCATAAAAGATATTTGCCCTCCAGCAAAGGTGATAATATTATAAGCCAACTGCAATATGATACCAATCGCCAAACCAAACATAAATTCACTGAGTATTGCTAAAACAATAGTAGTAACATTAATCTCTATCTCAAGAGGTGGCATCGATGGGTAAAACACTATTGTAAAGAAAAAAGCCATAGAAGCCTTTACCGTTGGAGGGATACTTTGATGTGAAAAAATAGGCACCGCGATAAACATAGCGCCGAGACGAAAAAACAATAGCATAAATCCAATTATATAAGCATCACTAAATATTTGAGCCCACTGCATTTTAGGTGCACATCCTTACTTGACCTTCACTAACTCTCTATTTTGGAGTCTGTAAACTTTACTACACATATGAGCTAAGGTTTCATCGTGAGTAACAAGTATCATCCCAGCTTTATTTTGATCACAATATTCAAAAAACAGATTCATAACATCATTGGCAGTTTGTTTATCTAAATTTCCCGTTGGTTCATCAGCAAATATTATACGGGGTTTTTTAGTTAAAACCCTCGCGATTGAGACTCTTTGCTGTTGTCCACCTGAGAGTTCGGTAACTTTTTGCTTTATACATTCCTCAATCCCCAATCTACTTAACAGTTCATCTTCAATATTTTGGTTTGAGAGCATCGCTGCAACTTCTAAATTTTCATAGGCACTAAAACCTTTAAAAAGATAATGCGACTGAAAAACAAGCCCCAAATCATCCCTTTTGATTTGAGCCAAGCTCTTTTTACTCATGCTTTTAATATCTTCGTTAAAAATTGTAACGGCACCATTATCAGGCTGCAACAGTGTTGATAAAATATGTAAAAGTGTAGATTTTCCACTACCACTTATCCCTATAATTGCGATGCTCTCTTTTTCACTTAACTCTAGTGAAACACCATGAAAAAGTTCATACTCAAAAGTATGCGATAGATCTTTTGCTAATAGTAAATTCATAAAAAGATTATAGCTTTTTTTATATAAATAAATTCATGAAGTGATAGGAGATACTAAATTAGATATAATTCCAAAAAATTATCCAAGGACTACACTCCATGCTCAAAACATCAGTTACAGATCAAGAAGCATTAGATTATCATCAATTTCCAAAACCAGGAAAAATTTCTGTTGAAGCTACTAAGACAATGGAAACTCAAAAAGATTTAAGCTTAGCTTATACTCCAGGGGTGGCTGTACCATGCTTATCAATTGAAAAAAATCCAGAAGATGCTTACAAATATACAGCAAAAAGTAATTTAGTTGCGGTTATATCAAACGGTACTGCTGTTCTAGGTCTTGGTAACATTGGAGCTTTGGCATCTAAGCCTGTGATGGAGGGAAAGGGTGTTTTATTCAAAAACTTCTCTGGGCTTGATTGCTTTGATATAGAACTCGATACTGAGAGTGTGGATAGATTTTGCTCTGTTGTAACTGCAATGGCACCAACTTTTGGAGGAATAAACCTAGAAGATATTAAAGCACCTGAGTGTTTCGAAATTGAGAGGCGTCTTATCGAAGAGTTAGATATTCCTGTTATGCATGATGATCAGCATGGAACAGCTGTAATCTCTGCAGCAGGGATAATAAATGCTTGTGAAGTTACCCATAGACGAATAGAGGACTTAAAAATTGTTATTATTGGTGCGGGTGCTGCAGCTATCTCATGTGCAAGACTTTACCGTCATATGGGTGTCAAAACTATTTATATGCTCGATTCAAAAGGTGTTATTCACAATGGAAGAAGTGACTTAAATGACTTTAAAAGAGAGTTTAGCATACATGATTACATGACTCACTCAGAAGTTTTTCAAAATGCTGATGTTGCTGTAGGTCTTTCTCGTCCAGGTACTTTTACTGTTGAAGATATAAAGCTTATGGAGAATGACCCTATTGTATTTACATTAGCAAACCCAACTCCAGAAATTTTTCCAGATGATGTTAAAGAGGCTAGACCTGATGCTATCATCGCAACTGGCAGAAGTGATTTTGATAACCAAGTTAACAATGTTTTAGGTTTTCCTTTTATTTTTAGAGGCGCCATGGATGTTCGTGCAAAAAAAATAAATATTGAGATGAAAGTAGCTGCAGCTAAGGCACTAGCTATGTTAGCAAGAAAAGAGGTTCCTGAGTATCTCAATGAGCTTTATGGTAAAAAAATTAAATTTGGTAAAGAATATCTTATCCCAAAACCATTTGATAAAAGACTTATTGTAGAGATCTCTAGTGCAGTAGCACAAGCAGCTGTAGATAGTGGTTCTTCCACTCAAGTAGATTTTGATATAAAAGCTTATAAAAAAGAGTTGCAAAGTATCCTTAAAGAGTAACTACATCACTCTCCAATGGATGCTCAAGTGGCTTAGAAAAATAGTACCCTTGAGCATATCTAACCCCAACATCTTTTAAAATATCTACTAACTCTTTTGTCTCAACAAATTCAGCAATATTCTCTAAGCCTAAACCCTCTGTAAACTTATGAATACTTGTAAGCATATGAAGTTTTTTTTCATCAATATCCACACCTATAATGATAGAGCCATCAATCTTCACTATATCAATATCAAGTTTCGAAAAGTGAGAAAAGTTTGCATATCCAGAACCAAAATCATCTAAAAGTATCTTACATCCGTATTTTTTGACCTCTTTTATAAAGTTTTGAACCTTGCTTATGTCTTGTAAATTCTCTGATTCTAAAAATTCTATATCAATCTTTGAAGCACTAGCACTGTTTTTTTGTAAATTTTCTAAGAGTGTATCGACTAATCTATCATTTAAAATATCCATCATAGAGATATTGATAGAGAATCTATATTGAGGATACTTATTGGCAACTTGCAATGTTTTTTCTATCATTATTCTAGTTATTTCATGATAATATGGTGTTCTTTTTGCAATATCTAAAAATTCCAATGGAGAAAGTATGGCGCCATCTTTAAGTTTTAGACGAACCAAGGACTCATACTTTACAATTTTTGATGTTTGCAAATCGACAATAGGCTGAAAATATGGAACTATTGTGTCTTCACTGATAGCACTTTTTATAAATTTAAGAATCTCAAGATTATGTTTAATATCCTTACTTAGATTTAAATCATCGCTATACTTTATCACCCTTTGAGTTATATCTTTTTTAAGCAACTTCAAAGCCAAATCTGTATTTTCCAAAATAGGTTCTATGTTATTGCTTGCGACACTCACTAATATACTGAGCTCCAAATCATTAATAATAAAATTATGGTGTGCAATCTCATATTCTAAGTGTTTGGCTATTTTAAATGCTTCGTCTGGATCAATATCTTCAAATAATACACCAAACTCATCCCCACCTAAGCGATAAACTTTTACCTCTGCATTTGTCAATTTAAGCAATATTAACTCTGCTAACTCTTTAAGTAAAATATTTCCAACTTTATTTCCATATATGTCATTTATATGTTTAAAATTATCTATATTAATAATCAAAAGATGGGGCATTTTTAGTGAAAAAACATCCTTTTCAAAAGCTCTTCTGTTATATAAGTTTGTAAGTTGATCGTATATTAAGGAGTGCTCAAGAGATTTTTTTGTTTTTAGGAGTTTTTTATTCTCCTGTATATATTTTATAAATAAAAGTATTATGAAACAAAATACTAAAATAAATATAGTAAATAAAACAAGTGCAAAAGTATCAAGAGCTTTAAAATCAGTTAATGATAATTTTGCGAATCTCTCCCTATTGTCATCTATATAATCGTTAATTTCGTTATTAATTATACTTTTTGTGATCTTTATAAAGTGTGGATATTTTTTTACCATGTAGCTTGTGTGCATGTTGAAATTTTTAATAAAATTTTGAGTTGATGCATCAGTAGAAGAGGAATATAGTAAAAAATTATTATCAAGATAATCCAAATTTTGCATATTTTTCATATTGTGAAAATATTCTAAAATCTGATGTGCTTCAATGAAGAGATCCTTATCTTGCTCTTTTAAATGTTTTGCTTTATCTACATATCTTGTTAAAAAAAGAAGCGAATTCTTAATGCTGGCATTTATCATCAAGTACTCTTCTATATTTTGTAAATTCTCATCTATTAACTCTTTTAAATGAACAAGAGTTCTTTTAACTGGCATGTATGCTTTGGATTGTAGAATTGTTGCGTTTTCTAAATTTTGAAAATCTTGATGGATGCTCCTAGTAACTTTAGCTATCTCATCTTGATTATTATAAGTATATAAAGAGTTTTCCAATATTATATTTGTCAACTCTCTTTGAGAATGATCTAGTTGGTTGATAGAGATTAAGAACTCTCTATGTTGTTTTGTAAAATCTCTTTGAAGCAGATAAAAATACACCAACACTATCGCTAAGATTATACCAACAGCTAAAACTAAAAATATTAAACGGTTTAGCTTCATTTTTCGTCCAATATTGTTGGTAACTCACCATCAAGTGTTTCTAAAAAATAAATTATTTTTTCAACCTCGCTATCTAAAAGAATGATTCCTAAACTATGTTTAGCCATAGTAATCACTGCTTCTTTTAAGGTTTTTGCACTGCCATCATGAAAATATGGTGCAGTAAGAGTTATATTTCTAAGGGTTGGAACTTTAAAAACATTTTTATGGGATTTAATTCCTGTGACATCATATCTATCTGGGTAGGTAGTGTTTAAATCATACTCAAAAAATGTTCCCATTTTTTGAAATGAATTTCCACCAATATTTATGCCGTTGTGGCAAGTTATACATCCATACTCTTTAAAAATATAATAACCTTCCCTCTCTCTTTTGCTTAAAGCTTCCTCACCTCTTAAAAATTTATCAAACTTTGAATTTGGTGTAATTAAAGCATTTTCAAACTCAACAATAGCATCTATAACTAAGGCCATTGTTACATATGAAACTCCGTAAATATCTTTAAATTTCTGCTTATAGTGTGAAGATTTATTGATTCTTTTTTCCAATATTTCACTGTCCATATTATGCTCAACAGGGTTACCGATAGGTCCCTTGACTTGTTCGTATAAATCTTTTGCTCTTCCATTCCAAAATTGTTTAAAATTATATCTTGCATTTAAAACAGTGGGAGAATTTATGTTTCCCTCTCTAGCTCCAAACCCAATAGAAACCACCCGCGTGTCAGCTCCACCGTTAAAAACATCATGACAACTCAAACATGATGTTGAATTATCTCGAGATAATATAGTATCAAAAAAAAGCTCTTTTCCAAGCACTGCCTTATCTATATTTACCCCACTTTCTTGTGGGATCGCAGAGATAGGCTCCCCTGCATATAAATAGATACAACTTAAGATTACAAGAATTAATTTATACATGGGTATATATTAGCAGATTAACTTTAAAACTTCACTTTGTTATAGAACTTTTTAAGCCCAAGCTTTGCTCTTGTATCCAGTTTATAAGAGATACACTCAAGGTAAATAAGTATATCTTGTTTACTTACATTTGTTCTCGTTGATGCTTGCTCTAAAATGTATTGAGGAATTTTGATTTGTGATTTTAAAAAGTTTTTTTGAATTTTTTTGTACAGTTCTTTGTCCCTATGATAACACAGCAAGGCAAAAACAAATGGCAAGTTGGTTTCTTTGTTCCACTCTCTCGCCAAATCAATATGCACTTTGCCATCAAGATAGTATTTTAGCGCTTTATCACCGATAAGAACTTCACCTTTGATACCCAGCACTTTTGCTAAAACATTTGATGTTGCTGATTCTTTGTCATCTCTATCTGTGTCATTTGGTATCACTAAAACACTCATCACCTCTTTTTTGGCAATAATCCCTAAGTCAACATGTTTATGAGTAAGGGCACTAATGCTAGAGATAAAAGCTGCATCTACTCTACGAGATAAAAATTTACCATTGATTTTTGAAGGGACGCCTCTTTTGTAGTGCATACTCATGCTTTGCTGAGAACTTCTCGTAAAGCGTTTCATAAAAACATGAAATGGCAAGAGGTTAAGATACTCTATTTTTCCAAAAACCAAAAGTTACTCCATAAAGATTATTTAAATGAAATTATACATAGCTTAACTTATAAGAAAGATGCGTCTGATATAATCACATATTCAAGTATATAAGGAATAATTTATGGTAAGAGTAGAATTTTTAGGACCTATACAAAAAAAGCCATTAGAATTAGAGATAAAAAACTTAAATGAGTTGGCTCATATACTCCAAAAAGACAAAGAGCTGAGTGAGTGGTTGCAAAATTCAGCTGTCGCTGTTAACGATACACTTGTAAACTCTCTTGATGTTGAGTTAAAAGATGGAGATAAAATCTCTCTCTTACCACCAGTTTGTGGAGGTTAATAAGTGCTTTACTTATATGATGGTGCCCTAGATGTACCAACTATATTAAAAAATTGGTATGAAGCAGAAGCTACAAGCAACTATGGAGCGTATATACCCTTTGTTGGAACAGTACGAAGTGAAAATAACATAAGTGGACTTAGTTTTGATATTTATGAACCTATTTTAGAAAAATGGTTTGACTCATGGCAGCTAAAAGCAAAAGCAAAAGGTGCAATTATCAAGATGGCACATTCTCGCGGGGATGTTATGCTTCATGAATCATCCTATATTGCAGCAGTCTTTTCACCAAAACGGCGTGTAGCTTTAATGCTTATAGAGGAGTTTGTAGAGGATTTTAAAGCATCCGCTCCAATTTGGAAATATGATTTAAAACAGAACAAAAGAATCTATGCACTTGAACGCTCTACTGCAATAAGCGGTAGTGGTATATTAGGGGTTTTCTCATGAGCTTACTTTCATATGAAACATCTCAAAATATGCTACAACTCCTAGATGTTATGCAATCAAGAGTTGAGAATGTCTCACTTAGTAGTTCGCTGGGGAGAATCTTAGCTCAAGATATCGTTGCAGAGTTCAGTGACCCTCAATTCCCTACAGCATCTATGGATGGCTATGCTATCTTACACTCCGATCAAGATAAAGAAAGCTTAACCGTACTTGGGGATAATCCAGCGGGATATGATGAAACAAGAGTGATACACTCAGGAGAGTGTATCAAAACTTTTACCGGTTCAAAAATGCCAGAGGGTGCTGATACTCTTATCCAGATAGAAAATGTAACATTTGATGATGGCAAAATTACTATTAATGAAAAAGTTCTAAAAAACGCATCTGTCCGCCCTGTAGGTGAAGGGTACAAAGCTGGGGATGTTTTAATCAAAAAAGGGACAAAAATAGGCTTTGCAGAGATTGGTGTTATGGCAGGGCTTAATTGCGTTATGGTAAAAGTGTCAATTAAGCCTCGTGTGGCAGTAATAGCAACAGGGAGTGAAATCCTAGACCTTGGAGTTGATAGCGATAACCCTGCACAGATAAGAAGTTCAAATAACTATACCTTAGGTGCTCTTTTTGAGTCAGCTGGTGCAGATGTGATTCAACTTGGAGTTGTTGGAGATGATAAAAACACAATAATGCAAACCTTTCAAAATGCTCTTAATTCTGCTGATATTTTAGTAAGTACGGGAGGGGTAAGTGTAGGTGATTATGACTTTATAAAAGATATTGTTCCCCGCTTAGGTGCGGATGTTGTTTATAAAGGTGTAGCGATTAAACCAGGAAAACATATCTTACTTGCTCAAAAAGAGAGTAAATTCATAGTCGCTCTTCCAGGTTTTGCATACTCTTCAACTGTAACTGCCATACTCTATGTACTTCCTCTCATAGCCAAAATGTTAGGGAGCAAAAGAGCATATAAAACTGTTGCAGCAAAGCTAAGTGAAGATTTTACCAAACGCAGTAAGCTTACAGAATTTAGTGCGTGTAATATCTCCATAGAAGATGGTGAATATTTTGTAAATTTTAAAAACAAAAAGATCGGAAGCTCTGCAATTCTAACCAACCTTTTAGATGGAAGTGCTTTGATGATAAGTGGTGAAGAAGATGGAAACTTACCAGAGGGAACCTTCGTAAATGTTATCCTTATAGATAACCTATAAAGCTATGGTTATTTTAAAGTTTTCTCTTTTTCGTTATAATTCAACATAAATTTGAGGAAACTAAATGTCATATACAATTGAAGATGGTTATAGATTCTACAACGAAAAAAGATTCAAAGAAGCTTTTGATACACTTTTTGATGCCGCAGCATATGAAAATAGTTCAGAAGCACAATTTTACATTGGAATGATGTACTATCATGGCGATGGAGTTGAAAAAAGTGAAGATAAAGCCCTGAAATTTTGGACTAAAGCCAGAAGAAATGGCCATGTAGATGCAGCAAGTAGAATGGCTGAAATCTCAATTACAACAAAAAATATGTTTTAAATAGGAAAATCATGAAAATATATGCACCTTGGGAAAAAACTTTCCGAAAAATATCTACGCCGTTTGAGCACTTCTTACACGCTCAAACAACTACAGGCTTAGTCTTAATGCTTATGACTATTGTTGCTCTTGTTCTTGCGAACTCCCCCCTTGCAGAAGCATATGCTCATTTTTTTCATACAAAGATAAATATTGATGTTGGTTCATGGACACTTTCACATACCATCCATCATTGGATAAATGATGGACTTATGGCTTTCTTTTTCTTTATCGTTGGATTAGAGATAAAAAGAGAGATTTTAGTTGGTGAACTCTCGAACATAAAAGTTGCTATGTTGCCAATTCTAGCTGCAATTGGCGGAATGGCTTTGCCTGCACTTATATATCTTAGTATCAACTACGGTGGTGAGGGTGTAAATGGTTGGGGTATCCCAATGGCAACAGATATCGCCTTTGCTATTAGTGCTTTAGTTCTTTTAGGCAATCGTGTTTCCCCTGCACTTGTTACATTTTTAGTAGCACTAGCTATTGTAGATGACCTCGGTGCTGTTGCTGTAATTGCCCTATTTTATACCGAACAAATCAACATGATTCCTCTTAGTTTATCATTGGCATCTTTTTTTGTTTTGGTATCTTTTAACCGTTTTGGTATCCATGCAACCCTCCCTTACTTTTTAGTGGGTGCTGTGATGTGGCTGTTTATGTTAGAATCAGGTGTTCACGCAACTATTGCAGGTGTTATTGCTGCAATGGCGATACCCTCTAAACCAAAGTTCAATCCTAAAGACTTTGCGCAACATACAAATAATTTACTCCAAGAGTATGATAATTATCCAGTTGCAACTGATAATATGATGCATGAAAAACAAAAAGCAATTTTGCAAAATATAAAAGATAAAATTGATGCCGTTGGCTCACCTGCTGCCAGACTTGAGCATGGATTACACCTTCCAGTTGCCCTTATCGTTATACCACTATTTGCTCTTGCTAATGCTGGTATATCAATTGATTTTTCATCCATTGGTGAAACAATAGTCACTCCTGTTTCATTAGGTATTATTGCTGGGCTTATTTTAGGCAAAGTGATTGGAATAGCAGGGGTTGCATGGGTTGCAGTAAAGCTCGGAATTGCAAAACTTCCTGAAGATAGTACAATGAGTCAAGTTTTTGGGGTAGCTTTTTTAGGTGGTATAGGTTTTACAATGTCCATCTTTGTTGCAGATTTAGCCTTTGTAGGGAATGATGCACTTGTATTTCAGGCAAAAGTTGGTATTTTGGCGGCATCCTTTTTTGCTGGAGCATTTGGCTTTATTTGGTTGAAATATATGACTAAAAGACCTAGTAAACAATAAGGAATTATATATTCATATAAGTTATTTTAGTTATAATTTTATCAAATATACATCAATAAAAGGCTTCTTATGAAAAAACTTTATTTACTTCTACTTATGAGTGCTTCTATAATAGCAAATGATGCAGTTCACTCTTACGCTTCAAGCGAAGAGTGCAAAGCATGTCATACACAAATATATGATGAGTTTTATAGCTCAATGCATGCAAACTCAACGCCAGATAAAGATCCTATTCATAATGCTATTTGGCAAAAACATCCACAAAATATAAAACAAAATAGATATGGATGTGGGAAATGCCACACACCTGCAGCAGACAACTTAGATAAGATGAAAACTCCTGGACAAATAGCAATGCCAGATATCAACAATAAAACTCATCAAGAGGGAATTAGTTGCGCATACTGTCATCGTATCAAAAGTATAGAGCTGCATAAAAAACACAACACTAACATTATGACAAACACTCCAAAGAACTACTTTGGTACGCTCGAAGATGGCATTGAATCTCCATATCATGAGATTTCAGTAGATGGCAATGAGCATATGAAAAATGGTAATGTTTGTATAGGATGCCACTCCCATAAACAAAATAAACATGGACTTAATGTATGTTCAACAAACATTGATAACGAGATGGATGGTGCAAACTGTGTTAGCTGTCATATGCCAAAAATTGAAGGTAGTGTATCTGGACTTCGTGATACAAAAGTTCACTCATTTCATGGCTTTCCAGGGAGTCACGCAAACTCAGAGATGTTAACAGAGTATGTTGATTTATCTATTGTAAGAAATATTGATAACTTTATAGTAAATGTTGATAACCGTACTTCCCATGCCCTTTTATTGCACCCTCTTAGAGTGGCTGTTCTTAAAGTAAAAGTAATTAGGGAGAATAAAATAACTCAGATGAAAAATGAAATTTTTGTACGCGTAATCGGCAAAAATGGTAAGCCTGCTATGCCATGGGCAGCAGATAAAACTCTCAAAGATACTATGATTCAAGCAAATGAAAAACGCAGTGTTGAATATGATTTTAAAATTCAAAAAGGTGATACAGTTGATGTAACCCTCGGTTGGTTCCTTGTCAATCCAAAAGTTGTTAAAAAATTAGGTCTTGAAAATGAGAAGATAGCAACTCAGTTTACAGAATTTAAAAAGCAGAGTTTTGCTTTTTAAGATATAAACATAATGCATCTACTCAAAGAATTTTCTCTTAACGACAAATGTTCTTATCTTGATAATTTAGAGCAAACAACGCACTACCAAATTATTGACAATTGCGACTCTGCCCATTGCCAAGATTTGATAGAGCGTGGCTATAGGAGATTTGGCAAGATGTATTTTAGACCAATCTGCTCTGGCTGTAATGAGTGCCAGAGCATCAAGATTGATGTAAATAACTTTACTTTCTCAAAATCTGCAAGACGGGTTATAAAAAAAGCCACCTCTATCAAAAGCTACATCCAGATACCAACAATAAGCCAAGCCCACTTAAACCTCTTTGAAAAATACCATAAGTATATGAGCAAGTCTAAAGGATGGGAATATCAAAAAACATCCGCCCAAAACTACCACAACTCTTTTGTAAATGGTCATAATGGCTTTGGTCACGAGATACTTTATTTTGATGGCGATAGGCTTATAGGGGTTGATTTAATAGATATTCTTGAAGATGGTTTATCTTCTATATATTTTTATTATGATCCAGATTACATGCATCTTTCTTTAGGGAGATTATCTCTTTATTTTCAAATAAAATTTGCTAAGGAGACCAATAAAAACTGGATATATTTAGGCTATTATGTACAAGATTGCCCTTCGCTCTCATATAAGGCACAATATACCCCTTTTAAAACCCTCCAGGGAAGACCAACAATTAATGAAGCATTTGAGTGGTTATAGCTCTATGAGTTAGTAAGATAGCTCTTGTTTTTGGTACTCTTGTATCTCTCTTTTTTTTCTTTTTGCTTCAGCTTCTAAATATTTTTCCATTCTCTCTTGTTTGACTTTATCGCTTGCTTGAATCCTTTTAACTCTAGCTTTATCCTCTGAATATTTAGATTCTTTAATTCTTTGGCGCTTAAGTGACTGCTCGTCCCTATCAAACTCAGCTTCAAGTTTTGGAGGGAGAACCACTTCATCTTTGTGAGTATAATAATAGGAACGAATATCTTTTCGATACCTCCTAATATCTACAAGTTCAGAATTAAGAAGTTGAGAGAAAAAAACACTCTCCTCGTTTTTCATTGCTAATGTAAAATTTTTATGAACCTTAGCGATATGTTTGTCATTGAGTTTTTGAATAACTCGAAGTTTTTTTAGATACTCAGACTTAGTGGTTTTGCTTGGATGATCATCAACTAAAAATCCATACTCTTTTACTTTATTAACTTTTTTAATGTATTTTTCAATATTCTCTTTTTCTAAATTATATAAATTTTTATTTTTTAATTTATTAAAATTGTCTGCATTGTTGTATATAACATCACCCAATAAGGAGTAGGTTTTGGGATTATCAGCAAATATAGCCACAACAAGCAATAGTAATACGATTATGTTCTTCATAAGTTTATCCTATATATTTATTAGTTTTTTCATGCTACAATCTTATATGATTAAAATGTTATCAAAAGAAACAGCTTACTTTTTTGCCATCCTTGTTGTACTTGCATTATTGCAACATCCAGATCTCTTGCACTCTCCACTCCTGAGAATAGAAAACTTTATACACAATGGAAGCTATTTACATCCATTTCTTTGGTCGTTAGGATTATACCTAATTATCGGCTTTTTTAGAGTAACACTAAAGTTTTTGATAGGTTTGAAAAATAGATATAAAAAGTAAAATAAGGGAAATAAGATTTAGCAAACAAGAAGAGAGGGAGACTTCCTATTGGAAGTCTCTAATTTTAGCTAATAATTAGCCATTGCGTTTTTTCTGAATCTCTTCAGATACATTTTTTGGAACTTCAGCATAGTGATCAAATTCCATTGCATATGTAGCACGACCTTGAGTTGCTGAGCGAAGATCAGTTGAGTAACCAAACATTTCAGACAATGGTACATGTGCATCAACAATTTTGTTACCAGCTCTGTCACCCATAGAGTTTACTTGTCCACGACGACGGTTAAGGTCACCAATAACATCACCCATATTCTCTTCAGGAACTTCAACTTCAACTTTCATCATTGGCTCTAGGATAGAAGGTTTTGCTTTACGACAAGCTTCTTTAAATCCCATTGAAGCAGCAAGCTTAAATGCCATCTCATTTGAATCCACATCATGGTAAGAACCATCATAAAGTGTAACTTCAACATCTTCCATAGGATACCCCGCAAGAACACCAGTTTGCATAGCTTCTTCACAACCCTTTTTAACAGCAGGAATATACTCTTTTGGAACAGATCCACCCTTAATTTCATTGTTAAAGATAAAACCTGTATCTGGCTCACCTGGCTTAACAGTAAGATATACATGACCAAACTGACCACGACCACCAGATTGCTTAGCATATTTGTACTCTTGGTTTACTTCTTCTTTGATTGACTCACGGTAAGAAACCTGTGGAGCACCAACTTCAGCTTCAACAGAGAACTCGCGCTTCATACGATCAACAAGAATCTCAAGGTGTAACTCACCCATACCAGAGATAATAGTTTGACCAGTTTCTTCATCTGTATTTACACGAAAAGATGGATCTTCAGCAGCAAGCTTACTTAAAGCGATACCCATTTTTTCTTGATCAGCTTTAGTTTTCGGCTCAACTGCAACAGAGATAACTGGATCTGGAAAATCCATTCTCTCTAATACAATCTTTTGCTCACCTTGACATAAAGTATCACCAGTGGTAGTTGACTTAAGACCAACAACTGCACCGATTTCACCAGCATAAATCTCTTTAACTTCTTCACGCTTAATAGCATGCATCTTTACGATACGACCGATTCGCTCTTTTTTATCTTTTGTCGAGTTATGCACAAAAGAACCTGCCTCAAGAGAACCACGATACACACGGATAAATGTAAGAACACCAACAAACGGATCTGTCATAATTTTAAATGCCAATGCAGCAAAATCACCCTCATCACTAGAAGGAATAGCTACCTCTACCTCTTCATCGTCCATAAGCGTACCAACAATAGCTTCTGACTCTACTGGTGATGGTAAATAATCAACAACTGCATCAAGAAGTGTTTGAACACCTTTATTTTTAAATGCTGTTCCTGGAGTCATTGGAACAACAGCCATCCCTAAAGTAGCAGCTTTGATTGCAGCTTTAAGCTCATCCTCTGTAAACTCTTCACCCTCTAAAAATTTTTCAGCAAACTCTTCATTGCCCTCTACATCAGAAAGAGTTTCAAGCATTTTTTCTCTATACTCATCAGCAATCTCTTGTAATGATTCACGGATATCTTGGATATGGTAGTTAGAGCCCATAGCAGCATCTTCATCCCAAACAATCTCTTTCATTTTTACTAAATCTACAACACCTTCAAACGCAGCTTCAGCACCAATAGGAAGTTGAAAAGGCATTGGATTCCCTTTGAGTCTATCACGAATTTGACGCTCAACTTCGTAAAAGTCTGCACCTGTTCTATCCATTTTATTAACAAAAACAATAGATGGAACTTTATAACGGTTTCTTTGTCTCCATACAGTTTCTGATTGGGGCTGAACACCACCAACAGCACAAAACACTGAAACAGCACCATCAAGAACACGCATAGAACGCTCAACTTCAATAGTAAAATCAACATGTCCCGGAGTATCAATAATATTTATCTGTTTCCCGTTCCACTCACAAGTAGTTGCAGCAGAAGTAATTGTAATACCACGCTCTTGTTCTTGTTCCATCCAATCCATAGTAGCAGCACCATCATGAACCTCACCAATTTTATGCTCAACACCAGTATAGAATAAAATTCTTTCTGTTGTAGTAGTTTTACCTGCATCAATGTGAGCAGCAATACCAATATTTCTTACATCGTTAAGTTTGTGACTTCTTGCCATATTTAAATACCTTGTTTATTGTTGTTAGAGATAACCTCTTTTATTAAAAAATTTTTATTTTCTTATAAAAGAGGTTGAGTATGTTAAAGATACTCTAGCTATCTAGCTAGAGTAGTCTAATAATGTTACTGTAAGATTACCAACGGTAATGAGCAAATGCTTTATTAGCTTCTGCCATTCTATAAGTATCTTCTTTTTTCTTGAATGCTGAACCTTTGTCAGTTGATGCATCCATCAATTCATTAGCCAATCTCTCAGCCATTGTTCTTTCGTTTCTTTTACGAGAAGCATCAACTAACCATCTAATAGCTAGTGAAAGCTGACGTACCGGGCGTACTTCTACTGGAACTTGGTAAGTAGCACCACCAACACGGCGACTTTTTACTTCAATAATTGGTTTAATATTTTCAATAGCTTCATTAAATGTATCTATACCAGTTTTTTCGCCACGAGAGCTAATGATATCCAGTGCACTATAGATAATTTTTTCTGCTGTAGATTTTTTACCATCTAACATAATTTTGTTTATAAACTTCGTCAGTATTTTACTTCCATAAACTGGATCTGGCATAACTGGACGAACGGGAGCTTTTCTTCTTCTCATTTCGAGTATCCTTATTCTTCAATTTTTTCAAATTTACTCAAAATTAATCACTAAAGATTAATCCTGTAGCTATTGAATATTATATTTAAAAAAATAATCTATAATTATTTTTTAGGCTTTTTTGTACCATATTTTGATCTAGCAACCATACGGTTAGCAACACCAGCAGTATCTAATGCGCCACGAACTATATGATACTTAACACCAGGTAAATCTTTAATACGACCACCACGAACAAGAACGATTGAGTGCTCTTGAAGGTTATGACCCTCACCACCGATATAAGAGATAACTTCAAAACCTGAAGTTAATCTAACTTTTGCAACTTTTCTTAAAGCCGAGTTTGGTTTTTTTGGTGTAGTTGTGTAAACACGAGTACAAACACCACGACGCTGTGGACACGATACAAGAGCTGGTGATTTTGATTTTTTAATCACTTTTTTACGCTCTTTACGAATCAATTGATTGATTGTAGGCATACAATTCCTTTGCTTTATTTTTTCCAGTAGAATTTAACTCTCTATTTTTTAGAGAGTTATAGACGCGTAATAATACAGAAATAGTATTTAAAGTTAGCTTATTTTAAGTGTTAATTAATAATTATAATTTTAAGTGAGAAATAACAAGAGGATTTAACTGAAACGAATAGTGTCGTTTCAGTTATAAATTTACTACGCTTCGTCTTGATGAAAAGTAACTTTTTGATTTTTATAAATACCTGTTCCAACAGGAATAGTACGACCAATAATTACATTTTCTTTGAGGTCATTCAAATCATCAATCTTAGCTGATACAGCAGCTTCTGTTAATACTTTTGTAGTATCTTGGAAAGATGCTGCGGATATAATCGAGTCAGCTGAAACAGCAGCCCTTGTAATACCAACTAAAAATGGCTCAGCAATCGCAGGACGACCACCAAGGCGAACAATTTTCTCATTCTCTAGTACAAATTTATTCTTCGAAATTAAATCGCCTTGAATAAATTTAGTATCTCCAGATTTGACAATTTTAACTTGTCTTAACATCTGTGTAAATATAACTTCAATGTGCTTATCTGCAATATTAACACCCTGAGAACGATAAACTTGCTGTACCTCACTTACAAGATAGTTATAAAGTGCCTTCACACCCATTATTCTTAGTAACTCATGAGATGAAATAATTCCACTTGTAAGTCTTTCACCAGCGTGTACAAAATCTCCTAAACTCACAGCCGCAACATGTGACTTATCAACAAAATACTCTTTTACTATCCCTTGATCAGAACTTACAATAATTCTCACCTTTCCACGAAGAGGCTTACCAAAGCTAACTACACCATCAATTTCTGAAATTAGTGCTGTTGCTTTTGGTCGGCGCCCCTCAAAAAGTTCAGAAACACGAGGAAGACCTCCAGTAATATCACTTGATTTTTGAAGTGCCTTTGGTGTTTTTGCAATGATATCCGCAACTTTAACATTTGCGCCATCCTCAACAAACAATGATGATTTAGGATCAACTGCATATCTCAACAGTTCACCATTTTCTGTTGCTAAAACAATAGCTGGTTTATATTCAGTTGGAACATGATCATTAATCATTAAACGAACTTTGCCTGTAAGTTCATCAAGTTGCTCGCTAGCAGTTGTACCGACAATAATATCTTCAAATTTAACTGTACCATTTGCCTCGGTGATTACAGGGTTAGAGTATGGATCCCACTCAGCAATAACTATTGATTCATCAGTAGTTGGCTTAGCTATAAGCGTGCTTGGATCAACACTTTCATTATCATCTGCAACAATCACTGAACCCCGTGCAATATAGTGACGAACAGCTTCTCTATTATTAGAATCTACAACAGTTGCAAATAAACCTTTTTCACTCACTTCATAACCAGCTTTAAGACCTTCAAATCTCTCTAAATAGTCGCCTTTAAGTAAAAAGTACTTCACAGTACCCTCTTCTTTAGCTAAAATTTTCTGAGTTATAGGTGCTCCATTGTCAACTAAAATTTCTGATGCATATGGGATACGAGATGGTACATTCCAACCATCTTTAATAGTCTCAACAATTGACTCATCCTCATTAACCTCTGTGCCAGTTTCATATGGAAAATAATATTTACCCTCAATCTGCCCACCAACACCAGCTAGCTCATTAGGTTTAGCAATTTCTATCTTACGAAGAGAGTATCTCACAGTATCTTTTTTGTTTGATACACTCACTAAAACTTCATCATGGATAGTTTCAATTTTAACTGTACCTGCAAATGGAGCTTTAATTTTTGGTTCGACCAATAACACAGCAGCATTTCTACGGTTAGCAACAATATTTTTACCCTCTTTTGAAGCATAAGTCTTAACATTATAATAGCGTATAAAACCTTCTCTCGAAACAACAACCTGACGCTCTTGAGCAGTAGAAGATGCTGTTCCACCAACATGGAATGTTCTTAGTGTAAGCTGGGTACCAGGCTCACCAATTGACTGAGCAGCAACAATACCAACCGCTTCACCAGTACGAACTATAAATCCAGTTGCAAGATTAACACCATAACATAAAGCACATATACCACCTTCACTTTTACAAGTAGTTGGTGTTCTAATATGTGCTGTTTTAATCCCTGCCTCAGAAATAACTTTTGCACTCACTTCATCAAGTAGTGTTCCTTCAGAAAATAAAATTTCATTGCTAATAGGATCGATTACATCATCAGCTAAAACTCTACCATTAAGTCTATCTTCTAGAGACTCAATTAAAGTGTTTTGATCAGAAATATCTGAAATCTCAATACCTTCATGCGTATAGCAATCATGCTCAACAATCTTAACATTTTGTGCAACATCAACAAGTTTACGAGTAAGATAACCCGCATTTGCTGTTTTAAGTGCAGTATCTGCAAGACCTTTTCTGGCACCGTGCGTAGAGATAAAATACTCAATTACATTGAGCCCCTCTTTAAAGTTAGAGATAATCGGAGTCTCAATAATATCCCCAGATGGTTTAGCCATAAGACCACGCATACCTGCAAGCTGACGGATCTGAGCGGCAGAACCACGAGCACCTGAATCAGCCATCATGTGAATTGAGTTGAAGCCATTTTTATCAGTTTGAACAAGTTCCATCATTTGAGATGCAAGAGTATTATTTGTATCTGTCCAAACATCAATAATTTTGTTATAGCGCTCTTGTTCAGTTAAAAGACCAGCTTCAAACTGTTTTTGTATATCAATGACTTTATTTTTAGATTCAGTAATTTTTGCCTTTTTTGTATCGGGAACTCTAATATCATCAATTGAAATAGAAACACCAGCTTCAGTAGCATGCTTAAAACCTAAATCTTTTAGTTTATCTAAGAAACCAGAAGTTACTCCTATCCCACCATGTTTTTGAACATAATCAACAATTTCATTGATATATTTTTTCTTCATAACTCTATTCCAAAGTTCTGAAGGAACAAATTCTGGTAAAATAGCTTTAAGCAGCATACGACCAGCAGTTGTATGGATAATTCTTCCATCAATTCTGGTTCTTACTTTTGCATGAATATCTAGTGCATCATGCTCTAATGCGATTCTTATTTCGTCAACATTAGCAAAAAGCTTATTGCTTCCCTTTACATTACTTTTTTCTAAAGTGATGTAATAGATACCAAGAACCATATCCTGAGATGGTGTAGCAATAGCCTTACCTGATGCAGGAAGCAATATATTCATAGATGCAAGCATTAAAACTTTCGCTTCGGCAATTGCAGCTGAAGATAAAGGCACATGCACAGCCATTTGATCTCCATCGAAATCGGCATTAAAAGCAGCACAAACTAAAGGGTGAAGCTGAATAGCTTTCCCATCAATAAGCTTAGGGTGAAATGCTTGAATTGAAAGCTTGTGAAGAGTTGGTGCACGGTTAAGCATGATTGGATAACCGTCAACAATCTCTGCTAGACACTCCCATACCTCATTTGTTTTAGCTTCTATCATTTTCTTAGCAGCTTTAACAGTTGTTGCATACCCTTTGTCTTCAAGCTTTGCAATCAAGTGTGGCTTAAATAATTCTAAAGCCATTTTCTTTGGTAAGCCACACTCGTCCATTGCTAAAGATGGGCCAACAACAATTACACTCCTACCAGAAAAGTCAACACGCTTTCCAAGTAGATTTTGGCGGAAACGACCTTGCTTTCCTTTAATAATTTCACTTAAAGATTTTAAAGGACGCTTATTAGCACCTTTTACAGCATTAGCGCGACGACCATTATCAAAAAGGGCATCTACTGATTCTTGAAGCATTCTTTTTTCATTGCGAACAATAATCTCTGGTGCTTCAAGTTCAACAAGTCTCTTAAGTCTTTGGTTACGGTTAATAACACGACGATAAAGGTCATTAACATCAGAAACAGCAAATTTACCACCATCAAGTGAAACAAGAGGTCTTAAATCTGGTGGTAAAACTGGTAAAACTGTAAGCATCATCCATGCAGGGTTGTTTCCACTATTTAAAAAGGACTCAATAACTTTCAATCTTTTAGCAATAGTTTTTCTTTTTGCTTCTGAATTAGTTTGCTCAATAGCTTCTTTTAAATTAGTAAATAGATCAACTAAATCGATAGAATCTAGTAAATCACGAACAACTTCACCACCCATTCGAGCTTTAAAGCCTAGCTCACCGAATCTTTGAACAAGAGTACGGTATTGTTCTTCATTTAAAACATCATATTGTAATACTGGTGTTTTTGCTTCAGCATCATAATATGCTTCTCCACCTGATTCAACAATATATGCTTCATAATAAAGTACACGCTCAAGATCTTTCATCTTAATTCCAAGTAAAGTACCAATTCGTGACGGCAATGAACTTACATACCAAATATGTGCAACTGGAGTTACAAGTTCAATATGACCCATACGGATACGACGAACCTTTGTGCTTGTGACTTCAACTCCACATTTTTCACATACAACACCTTTGTAGCGCATTTTTTTGTATTTACCACAAAGACACTCATAATCCCTAACAGGACCAAAAATCTTTGCACAAAAAAGACCATCACGCTCTGGTTTAAGCGTACGATAGTTGATAGTCTCTGGTTTTTTAACTTCGCCATGACTCCAAGACATTACTTTCTCGGGAGATGCTAGGCGAAACTGTAGCTGCTTAATATCTTTTGGTCTATTATTTTCTGTTACTTCAATAGGTACTAATTTACTCATCGTCTTCAACCTCGTCAAAAATCTCTACATCAAGAGCTAGTGATTGTAGCTCTTTTGTTAATACAAACAAGGTTTCAGGAATACCAGATGCTGGCACCAATTCACCTTTTGTAAGTGCTTTATATGCACGAACACGACCATCAACATCATCTGACTTGATAGTTAACATCTCTTTGAGAACTGCAGAAGCTCCATAAGCCTCTAGTGCCCAAACTTCCATTTCACCAAATCTCTGACCACCAAACAATGCTTTACCACCAACTGGCTGTTGTGTAACTAAAGAGTATGGTCCTGTTGAACGAGCATGAATTTTCTCATCAACTAAGTGGTGAAGCTTAAGAATATACATATAGCCAACATTGACTCGCTCTTTAATCTTCTCACCAGTTAAGCCGTTATAAAGCACAGTTTTACCATCTGCATCCATCTTCGCTAGTTCAAACAACTTGTCAAATTCTGCTTGATTTACACCCTCAAATATTGGAGTAGCAAATCTCACTCCCCCTTTTGCCCAATCTCTTGCATAGTTTAAGAACTTTTCATCACTCATCTCACCAATAACTTTAACTGCATTCATCATACCTGCAACATCAGCAATTGCTATCATTTTAGAACGAAGATTATCTATAAAATCTTTTTGTTTTGTCTCAAACTGCTCTAAAATTTGATTACCAAGTTCACGACCTGCCATACCAAGGTGCATCTCTAAGATTTGCCCAATATTCATACGGGATGGTACACCTAGTGGATTCAGACAAATATCAACACTTCTTCCATCTTTCATATATGGCATATCAACTTCTGGAACAATAATAGAAACAATACCTTTATTTCCATGACGCCCAGCCATTTTATCACCAACTTTAAGTTGGCGTTTAGTTGCAATATATACTTTCACATATTTTACAACACCATTTGGTAAAATATCGTCTTTTTCCAAAATTGTAAGTTTCTCTTCATGCTCATCGCGAAAAACTCTTTTTTGCTTTTGAAAATGGTTTTTAGTTTTAGTATATTCATTTTGAATCTCTTCACTGAATGATTTAACGATTGCATTCATTGCAAAACGATTCACAGCGACTAAATCTTCACCATTTATTGTGTCTCCAGCTTTATATTGAGTCGTGCCAACTTGTATGTCACTCAATAAAACTTCTCTTGTTAGAAGTTTTGTTACCCTTAACATCTCCTCTTTATCAATCATTAAGAGACGATCATAATGTTCACGTTCTAAATAATCGCGCTCCTCTTTTTCAAGTTCTAGTGCACGAGGGTCTTTATCGTAACCTTTTTTAGTAAAGATTTTAATATCAACTACAACTCCCTCCATACTTGGGGGACAATATAATGATTTATTTACAACATGACCAGCTTTTTCACCAAAAATAGCACGCAATAAACGCTCTTCTGGAGTTGGTTTTACTTCACCTTTAGGAGAAACTTTACCAACCAATATCATGCCGCCACTTATTTTAGTACCAAGCTTAACAATACCTGATTCATCAAGGTGTGCCAATTCATCATCTCTTACATTTGGAATGTCACGAGTAATCTCTTCTACACCATGCTTAAGTTCTCTAGCTTCAACCTCTTTTTCATAAATATGTACAGATGTGAATGCATCTTTACGAATCATTCTCTCACTTATTACAATAGCATCCTCAAAGTTATAACCATTCCATGGCATAAAAGCAACCATGGCATTCACACCAAGCGCTAATTCACCTTGATCCATATTTGGACCATCAGCAATCACTTGACCTTTGCTCACTTTGTCACCAACATTTACAATTGGTTTTTGTACAAAAGATGTATTTTGGTTCGTACGAAGATTTTTTTGCAAAGGATAGTAATCTATATAGATCTCTCCATCGTCATCACCCATAACATAAACATGTTTTCCGTCAACTTTTTCAACTACGCCTGAACGCTTAGCTTTTACACACTCCCATGCATCACGAGCAACAAGTTTTTCAACCCCTGTTCCAACCATTGGTGAAAACGGTTTTAAAAGTGGTACAGCTTGACGCTGCATATTTGATCCCATTAAGGCACGGTTAGCATCATCATGCTCCAAAAATGGAATAAGTGAAGCAGCTACACCAACAACCATATGGGAAGAAAGATCAGCATATTCACACTCAATGGCAGGACGGAGTAAGATCTCTCCGTCCATTCTAGTTGTAATTAACTCTTCAATAAATTGCCCATTATCGTCAAGTTTATTTGAAGCAGCAGCAATTTTAACTCCCTCTTCTTGAGTTGCGGTAAGATAAACTACTTCATTGAGAACTTTTCCATCTTTCATAACTTTGTACGGAGCTTCAATAAAACCATGCTCATTTACTTTAGAGTAAGTTGCAAGAGTATTAATAAGACCAATATTTTGACCCTCTGGAGTCTCAACTGGACAAATTCTACCGTAGTGAGTTGGGTGAACATCACGCACTTCAAATCCGGCACGCTCTTTAACAAGACCACCTTCACCAAGAGCTGAAAGACGACGCTTATGTGTTACTTCTGAGAGTGGATTTGTTTGATCCATAAACTGAGAAAGTTGTCCACCAGAGAAAAATTCCATAATTGTAGAAGTTATCATTTTTGAATTTATTAAATCATGTGGCATCAACTCTGCCATTGGACCACTCATAGTTGATAATTTATCACGAATTGCTTTTTGCATCTTAATTAGACCATTATGCAACTCATTTCCTAGAAGTTCACCGATTGAACGGATACGACGATTACCTAGGTGATCTCTATCATCAATATGACCTTGACCATTTTTAACTTTAATCACATATTTTACCGAATTGATAACATCTTCATGTGTAAGCACTGTTATATATTCAGGAATATTTAGACCAAGTTTATGATTCATCTTCATACGACCAACTTTCGTTAAATCATATCTCTCTGGATCAAAGAAAAGTTGATTAACAAAAGCTTTTGCAGCATCTTTTGTAACTGGCTCACCTGGTCTCATAACTTTGTAGATACGAATAGCAGATAGGTCATTTTCATCTTCAATCTCTTCAGTTTGCTTCAGTAACTTTAATGAATCTGCATCTGCATTAAATGCGTTTATAATAGAACTATCAACGCCATCGGCTAAATCATTAGCAATTTTAAATTCACTAACACCTATTTCCGCCATTTTCTTTAACTTAACTTCGTCAATACGAGTCATAGTATCAAAAAGTATCTCTCCTGTTTCAGGATCAATAATCGACTCAGCAAGGTAACGATCAAGTAGTATCTCTAATGGATACTCAACCTCACTTAAGCCATCATCGATTAATTTTTGAGCTTTTTTCGCTGAAAGTCTTTTTCCATTGGCTACTAATACTTTCCCATCCATATCAATCAAATCATAAGTCAATCTTGATGCAAAATCACGAGGGTTAAAACTCATACTAAATTTATTATCTTCAATTTTAATATTTTGAATTGGGTAAAACAGTTTTAATATATCTTGTTTAGAGTACCCTAAAGCACGAAACATAATAGTTACAGGAACTTTACGGCGCTTGTTAATTCTCATATAAAGAATATCTTTAGGGTCGTACTCAAAATACAGCCACGAACCACGATCAGGAATAATTTGACCAGTATAAATTAACTTATTTCCAACAGTAGTTGATTCCTCTTCTTTAAAAATTACACCAGGTGAACGGTGAAGCTGATTTACAACTACACGCTCAACACCATTGATAATAAATGAAGTTCTATCTGTCATAAGTGGAATATCACGAACAAATATACTTTGTTCTTTAATATCTTTTACACCAAGTTTTTCTTTAGTGTTTTCATCTCTATCCCAAAGTACGAGACGAGTTTTCATTCTAAGAGATACAGCGTAAGTAAGACCACGCTCCATACATTCTCTAACAGTATATTTTGGTTTTCCAACCTCTGAACCTAGGTACTCTACAGTGAGTCTGTTTTGAGTGTCATGAATAGGAAAAACTGATTCAAATACATTTTCAATTCCGCTATTTTTTCTGTCTTTTTCTTCTAACATTAAAAAGTTATCATATGAACTTTGTTGAAGCTGTAGTAAATTTGGTACTTCTATCTGCTGAGGAGTTTTAGAGAAGTCTACACGAAGACGATTTCCGGAGTATAAAGTGTTTAACATAGGCAACCTCGATAAGTGTTAATTGGTGGTTGATCATAGCGATCAAGTCTATCGTATCTAAGCGTCCTTAGATAGATTTATTTATAGTGCTTATAAACGACATAAGGGCACTTTTAAGATAAGAATAAATTCTTATCTTAAAAGCGCCCAGAAAAATTAAAGGATATGCACGAGAAAATTTAATTTTTCTCGCACATCACGCCTTTAGGCGTAGATATTATTTAACTTCTACTGATGCACCAGCTTCTTCTAAAGCAGCTTTAGCTTCTTCAGCCGCATCTTTATCTACACCCTCTTTGATTGTAGATGGTAAACTTTCACAAGCTTCTTTTGCTTCTTTAAGTCCTAAACCAGTTAAAGCACGAACAGCTTTAATAACACCGATTTTCTTAGCACCAACATCTGTTAACACTACATCAAATTCAGTTTTCTCTGCAGCAGATTCGCCACCAGCAACAGCGCCACCAGCAACAGCAACAGGCTGAGCAGATACACCAAATTTTTCTTCAAATTCTTTTACTAATTCAGAAAGTTCTAATACAGAAAGTCCTGAGATATATTCTAATACGTCTTCTTTAGTTACAGCCATAATAGCTCCTTATTTTATTTTTTTATATTTGGAAAAAGAGGCTTATGCTTCTTCTTCTAGTTTCTTTCTAAGCGCATCGATTCCAACTGCCATATTTGTAATTGGTGCCATCCAAGTTGCTGCAAGCATACCAAGGAGTTCTTCACGACCTGGAAGTTTAGCAAATGCTTCAATTTTAGCTATGTCCGCAGGTTCTTTATCTAAATAACCAGCTTTGATAACAAATTGTTCATTATCCTTAGCAAAATCTGAAGAAATTTTTGCAGCATTAATAACATCATCAGACCAAATAAAAATATTTGTGTCTTTAATTTCAACACCTGACATTCCAGAGTTATTTAATGCAATTGTTGCTAAAGTATTTTTAACAACCTGAACACTTGTATCTTTAGCACGAGCTGCTTTTCTTAACTCTTCTAATTTACCAACTGTTAAGCCTTTGTAATCACAAATAACAACTGCAGTTGTATTAGTAAATGAATCAGTTAATTGAGCAATAACTTCTGCTTTTTTCGATTTTAACATATAATCTCCTTTCTAGACATAACTTCAAGAGGGGCGAGAAAGGCTCGATTAAGCTAACTACCGACACGGCAGATACCCCCAACTATCTTTAGTCCAAGTAATTCAGATTTCCATTACTGAAAATCTTTACTTTGAGATACAAATATCCCAAAATAAAGACTTATTACAAGCCCATTAAGTATAACTCAATGGACTTCTTGCTATTTAATATCAGCTAATTCTATAACATCAAGCTTTACAGCAGGACTCATAGTTAATGAAAGTACACCATTTTTAATATAGCGACCCTTGGCAGAAGCTGGTTTTTGTTTATTGATAGCTACAAGAAATGATGTCAGGTTTTCAGCAATTTTATCAGCATCAAAACTTGCTTTGCCAATACCTGCATGAATATTACCTTTTTTGTCAACACGGAACGCTACTTGACCACCTTTAACATTTTTAACAGCAGTGGCAACATCTGGTGTAACAGTACCAGTTTTAGGGTTAGGCATTAAGCCTTTTGGCCCTAATATACGACCAATTTGGCCAACTAATCCCATACAGTCTGGTGCAGCAACAACAACATCAAAGTTAAAGATTCCCTCTTTTATATCAGCTACTAAATCATCAGTACCAACAATATCAGCGCCAGCAGCTTTAGCTTCATCAGCTTTAGCACCCTTAGCAAAAACTGCAACGCGTACAGTTTTACCAGTACCATGAGGTAGTACAATTGCACCACGAACCATTTGATCAGCATGACGAGGATCAACATTTAAATTCAATGCTACCTCTACAGTTTCATCAAACTTTGCACTTTTTAATTCTTTTACAATATTAGCTGCTTCAACAACACTGTAAACTTTTGTATTATCTATTTTTTCTAATAATTGTTTATATCTTTTACTCATTTTCAAATCTCCTATAAATTCTGCCACATAATTTTATATCACTGTGGTCGGTGATATTCTATGATAGAAATATCTAATCTACTATCTCAATACCAATTGAACGAGCTGAACCAGCTAAAGTACTTGCAGCCATCTCTTTGTCATCAGTATTTAAATCTTCAATTTTTTGCTCAACAACTTCCATTAACTGAGCACGGGTAAGCTTACCAACTTTGTTCTTAAGTGGATTGTCAGTACCTTTTTTAAGTCCAGCAGCTTTCATAAGAAGTGCAGATGCTGGTGGTTGTTTAGTGATAAATGAAAAACTTCTATCACTATATACTGTAATAACAACAGGAACTTTAAATCCCATTTTATCTTTTGTTTTTTCATTAAATGATTTACAAAATTCCATGATGTTAACACCACGCTGTCCTAGTGCTGGTCCAACTGGTGGAGCCGGATTTGCTTTACCAGCTTCAATTTGTAGCTTGATATAGTCCATAACTTTTTTTGCCATGTTTTTTTCCTTTTATGTAATTAGATTATTTTTTCAACTTGAGTGTATGAGATATCCACTGGTGTTGCTCTGCCAAATATTGAAACATTTAGCTTTAAAGTACCATGCTCTAAATCATACTCATCTACCGTTGCTGTAAAGTTTGCAAATGGTCCATCTATAATACGAACCATCTCACCATTGTCAAAGAATACTTTTGGTTTTGGAGCCGCTCTATTGTTTACACGATCAAGTATTACATTTATGTCATGCTCACTTAAGGGTGTAGGAATATTCGATTCACCAATAAATCCAGAAACTTTTGGTAAAGACTGAATCATATGTTGCACTTCTGTAGTTAGGTCGATTTTTGCAAAAACATATCCTGAATAAAGGGAGCGTTCCGATATTTTCTTTTTACCATCTTTCACTTCTATAACATCTTCTGTAGGAACAATAACTTCAGTAATAGCTTCTTCAAGACCATACTCTTCAATCATACTAAATATAGCATCTCGTACAGTTCTATCATTGCCGTAGGTTTGAATGGAATACCATTGATGTGCCATAACTAACCCCTTAACCTAAAATTGCAGACATTACAGATGACATTAGTAAATCAACTAAAGCTAAAAAAGCAGCAATCACTGTTACAACTATCAATACTGCTATATAAGCTTGTTTAACCTGACCTTTTGTAGGAAAGATTACCTTAGTTAACTCTGCTCTTGCGTTTCTAATATGTAAACCTAAATTCATCAAATATTCCTAAAAGTGCATTATTTATAAATAAAGCTACTCAGCTTCACTAATAATTAATGTGTGGCAGGCGTAGAGAGACTCGAACTCCCAACACCCGGATTTGGAATCCGGTGCTCTACCATTGGAGCTATACGCCTAAAAGATTAATAAATAGGAAAATCCTATTTAAAACAAAAGAGAAAAAACTTTACAGTTTCATCTCTTTGTGTATCGTATGTTCTCTACAAAACTTACAATATTTTCTCACTGAAAATTTTTCAGTATGAGTTTTTTTATTTTTTGTTGTGTGATAATTACGCCTAGTACATTTCTCACAACCTAAGTGAATTGCTTCTCTCATCTTAAATTACCTTTTTAAAGGATTAATGCAAATTCGCCAAAGCGAATTATGCAAGAATCGATGCTACAACACCAGCACCAACAGTTCTACCACCCTCACGGATTGCAAACTTAGTACCTTCTTCCATAGCGATTGGATGAATTAACTCAGCAGTGATGCTTACATTGTCACCTGGCATAACCATCTCAGTACCTTCTGGTAAAGTGATTGCACCTGTAACATCTGTCGTACGAACATAGAACTGAGGACGATAACCGTTGAAGAATGGAGTATGACGACCACCTTCATCTTTACTTAGTACATAAATCTCAGCTGTAAATTTTGTGTGTGGAGTGATTGTACCTGGCTTACAAAGTACTTGACCACGCTCAACATCATCTTTACCGATACCACGAACAAGAATACCACAGTTATCTCCTGCTTCACCTTGCTCCATCTCTTTACGGAACATCTCAACACCAGTAACAGTAGTTGTTTGCGTATCTTTGATACCAACAATTTCTACAGTTTCACCAACCTTAATAACACCACGCTCGATACGACCAGTAACAACTGTTCCACGGCCAGAAATTGAGAAAACATCCTCAACAGGCATTAAGAAATCTTTATCAGTTTCACGAGTTGGTTCTGGAATATACTCATCTACACTAGCCATAAGTGCAATAATTTTATCTGACCACTCACCAAGAGTACCAGTTTTTGCTTCTTCAAGAGCTTTAAGAGCTGATCCAGCAGTGATTGGAGTATCGTCACCTGGGAAATCATACATATCTAGTAGTTCACGGATTTCCATCTCTACTAATTCCATAAGTTCTTCATCATCAACCATATCTTCTTTGTTCATGAAAACAACGATATATGGAACACCAACTTGCTTAGAAAGAAGGATATGCTCACGAGTTTGTGGCATAGGACCATCAGCTGCAGAAACAACTAAAATAGCACCATCCATTTGAGCAGCACCTGTAATCATGTTCTTAACATAATCTGCGTGACCTGGACAATCAACGTGTGCATAGTGACGCTTGTCAGTCTCATACTCAACATGTGAAGTAGCGATAGTAATACCACGCTCTCTCTCTTCTGGTGCATTATCAATTGCATCATAATCCATAAGCTCTGCACCGTTAGTTACTGCTAATACTGCAGTAATAGCTGCTGTTAATGTTGTTTTACCATGATCAACGTGACCAATTGTACCAATGTTTACATGCGGTTTATTACGCTCAAACTTTTCTTTTGCCATAGTGTCCTCCGACTTTAATTGTGAATTAGAAATGGGATTATACCCAAAAATCATTCAATTATTGCTTAAATTCTTTTAAAACTTATTAATGGTGCTGACGGTGGGAATTGAACCCACGGCCTCTTCCTTACCAAGGAAGTGCTCTACCCCTGAGCCACGACAGCCTCTGGGTGGTCTATAAGCAATAATTGAATAATTCTTCATTGTAATATTAGTTTTATGATTAGATTTAAAAGCTATATAGTTATTTATAATATACTATATAATTGAAGTAATTTTAAGTGGTAATTATACTTCAGCTTCCAGAAAGTAAACATTCAATGGAGCGGGAGACGAGATTCGAACTCGCGACAGCCTGCTTGGAAGGCAGGAACTCTAGCCACTGAGTTACTCCCGCATATACCATTGAAAAAGTGGTGGTGAGAAGAGGAGTCGAACCTCTGAACCCATAGGGAGCAGATTTACAGTCTGCCGTCGTTGGCCACTTGACTATCTCACCACATATATCTGGTCTAACACTGTTTCTAATATCTCTCATTCATGGTGCCGTCACGAGGATTTGAACCCCGGGCCTGCTGATTACAAATCAGCTGCTCTAGCCAACTGAGCTATGACGGCCTTTGAATTTGAGCCAGAATTATAGTGCAAAAGATTTTTAATGTCAAGTGTTTTTCTTAGAAATATAAAAAATCTCCATCTTTTAGTATATTTGCCTCCCATTTGCCCCTATATTGTTCCATCTCTTTTATTATTGTATTCATAAAACTTGGTTTTATATGGTTTATGTAAAGCTCGATATCTTCCCTTTTTAACTTTTTTAGTTGCTCAAAAAGTAATTTTGGTGTTAAATGCTTACTTTCTATTGCAAGATTTTCCATATCCGATGGAAAAGAACATTCAATTACCATTGATTTTATATCTTTTCTTTTATCAATTATTTCAAGTATATTATCAAGACTAAATGTATCTGCTGTTATCAACACACTTGTATCACTCTTCTTCACAATATATCCGCAACTTGGAACTGTATGGTCTGTTGCAAACGCCTCTATGCTCTCATCAACACCAATCTTATATACTACGCCTATTTCTAACTCTGTATATTTAATTGTCATTTTTTTTGAATTATTCATCGGGATAGCAGAAAAATCTGGCCAAATTAGATTATTTAAAAAATATTTTTTTACAGCTTTAATAGTTTGGGGAAGCCCTATAATATTTAATGTTTTTGTCCGCATAGAGAAATAGTTATCTATTATATATGCTATATCGCTAATATGATCAAGATGAGAGTGTGTAAGCCAAATGTTTTCTATCTTGAGAGATTCCTCTTCCAAAGGTTCAAGTAAATTCCCCGCATCAATCACATTTTTTGGGTTCAGTAAAAATGCACTTGTACCAAAACCTTTTGCTTTTGTCCCATAAGCACCTAGAACCTTAATGGTTTCACCATAAATCTCTTTCTCTTGCACAAAAGAGTCTTTAAATGTTTCTCTAATTTCTAAAAATTTATCTATATTTTCAAAAAACATATCTACTAAACTTGGGTCAAAATGTTTTCCTCTCTCTTCCTTGAAGAGATTAAAAATTCTATCATCATCCCACGCTTTTTTATAAACTCTGTCAGAGCCTAGAGCATCAAAAACATCCGCTATAGCTGTGATTCGACCATATATATGAATCTCATCACCCTTAAGTTTTCTTGGATATCCTGTTCCATCCCATTTTTCATGATGCTCATACGATACAATAGCCGCAGCTTTAAGGAGAGGGCGATCAGAGTTCTTTATCATACTATAGCCCAGTTCAGCATGGGTATCCATTATACTTCGCTCTTGAGCATTGAAACGACCTGGCTTTTTCAGTACTGAATCAGGAATAGCAATTTTACCTATGTCATGCATAGGGCTTGCTTGTTTTAATAACTCTGCTTCTTTCTCATCCATCCCAATTGCTAGAGCTAAAACCTTAGAATACTCTGCGACTCTTTTTACATGATTCCCAGTCTCTTTACTTCTACTCTCACCAATAGCACCCATAGTAAAGACAACCTCTTTTTGAGTATCTTCTATCTCTGCTGTGAGTTTTGCCGAAATTATTGTCTCTGCGGCATAGGTACTCGCTAAAAGCAAGCGCTCCATGTCTCTCTCATCAAAAACACCCTTTTCCCCTTTATGGTTTATAACTTGAAATGCACCAATAATCTCATTTTCATTGTCACACATAGGGATAACCATCATACTTTTTGTTGTATATCCAGTTTTTTTGTCAATATCAGAGTTAAACCTATCATCTTTATATACATCATCAATAATAATCTTTTCATTATTCATAATCGAGCTACCTACAATTCCAGAGTTAATTGGTAACTCTATGGCATCCATCCCATGCGCTACTTTTGTCCATATGCTCTTTTTATCATCATTTACAACCCAGACAGTACATCGATCAGCACTTGTAAGAGCTCTACCCATATCTGCTAAAACCATAATAATATCATCGTAGCTTCTCATAGAAGAAACTTCTGTTAAGTATTTAAATATAAGTTTTAAAATCTCGTTTGCACTTAAACTTCTTGCGTGTTTCATACTAAGTCCTTAGTCATAAATAACCCTCTATTTTGTTGTCATCTTATGTACACCCCATGGATGTTTATCATCTATTTGTTGCACAAAATATTTTGATACGCCATCATCATATTTTTCTACTAAATATCCAAATAATTTTTGAGCACCTTCTAAATTATCATCTATATATAAATTTAATGCCTCATCATAAAGTTTCTTAAGTTCTCTAGCATCATCTGTAAAAGGGAGCAGTTCATACAATAATACCGCTTCATTTTTGCCTTTTACCTTAACAGGTTCTATTTTTCTATAAACAAAGATATCACTAATTTTAAGAACCGTAAACTCTGTTATCAAAATATTAATCCCATAGTTTTTAGTTAAGCCCTCCACTCTTGAAGCTAAATTAACACCATCACCTATGACAGTATAGTTAAATCTTGTATCTGAGCCCATATTTCCAACAACAACCTCAGCAGTATTTATCCCTATACCAATTTTTATAGGGGTCAAACCCTCGGAGATTAATTGCTTATTTAGGGTATTTAATCTCTCTATCATCACTAAAGCTGTTTTACACGAAGCATCTGCATGCTCTTTTACATCCACAGGAGCATTAAAAAACGCCATAACTGCATCACCTATGTATTTATCAAGCATCCCACCATTTTCTAGAACTGCATCAGTCATTGGGGTAAAATACCTATTTAAAAGCTTAATTAAAGAAACTGGATCCATAGACTCTGAGATTGTTGTAAAACCCCTAATGTCACTAAAAAGGATACTAAGCTCTTTTTTTTCTCCACCTAATGAAAGTGCTTCTGGATTTTCTATGAGCCTATCAAGCAGGTCTGCTGAGAGGTAAGAGGAGAAAGCTTCGCGTATAAATCGACCACCTTTTTCTTGAATATTGAATGTGATTGCCTCCACTCCAAGCATACTTAAAACTAAAGCTATCAAAGGGTAAAAAAGATCAATATATAGCATCTCTACCACAAATAGATAACGAATAAAAGCATATAACGCTAAATACACTACAATATTTATAACAACTCTATATAAAATCTTTTTGAAAAGTAAAACTAAAATAAAAGGCAATAAAACCATAACAATAACCAACAAAGAGCTTACACCGAGATATTCTTTAATGAGATGATCTTGTAAATAGTTGGAGATAAATGTATAGTGAAGCAGTGGGCCAGGCATTGGTCCCATTGGTGTGCTTACAACATCCCCCGCTCCAACCTCTGTAATTCCTAGTATTACTATTTTGCCCTCAAAATACTCAGGTGCTATCTTTTGTGTTGCAAGATCTAAAAACGACACAACATCATATTGGTCGGGTTGATAAAAATTGAGCCTTACAAAACCGTTGTCATTAAGTTCAATCGACTTATTGTTTATTGCAACAGTTCTATCCCCTATCCTTTGAATATCTGCATTATATTTAAGTCGAATCCCCTGAATAGCTAAAGATGGATATAAAATATTTTGAAAATACACTGCAATTGGATAAGAGCGAAGCAGATGATCACTCTCAGAGAGAGTAGAAAAACTTCCAGAGAGAGAGCAAGATTCCATTATTGGCAAAATATTCATCTCTGCATAAGAAGCTGAAATAAAAGGTGGGTTTTTATATTCTGCGATTTGAGCTTGAAGCATATCAAGTGAAGAGTCACTCAGTATCTCAAGCACTTCATCACTGATTTCTTGCGTAGATGTATGCCTAAGAAAAAATCCACAGACACTGCTATTTAGTCCAGCTATCGACTCTGCAAGTGCCATGTCTTGTTCTTTGGATGTTGGCTCTGAAAAAATCATATCCATCAGCACAACATCTGCTTGACTTAAAGCATCTACTCCCTTTGCTAAAACATCCCTATCCCAAGGCCATCTTCCAAACTCATTTACGCTAGGCTCATCAACCGCCACAAAAACTATCTCTTCACTCGGTTCTTTTTTTTGTAAATTAAAATTAACATCATTAAAGCGTAAAGAAAAACTCTCAAAAGGCTCTATTTTATTTATTTGAAGTAGGAGCGTTACTATTATTATTGTCAGTAATAAAGTAAGATAGAGAAGTTTATCTTTCACTATGTAAATCCCCGTTTTAGTTTGTCAAATTCATCAGCTCTTTAAAATATGCAAACTCTGCTTCATCATCTTTACTCCAGCCATCTTCATTCACTCTCTCTTCATTAAATGAGATGCGATTCCCCTCTTTAAGGTCAAACTCTTTTGTTTTGATGGGCTCTGCATACTTATTCTGTTTATTTTTAAACTTTTCAAATTCAGACATCTGCTCATCTATAAATTTGTTATACTTAGCTTCAACACTTTTTCTATAAAGATTAAACTCCTCTTTTATACTACTAACCCCAATAAGTCCCTCTTTTAATATTACAGAAGCATCCCCGTCCGCAGAATTTATGATAAAAGTTGTCCCTTTGATACCTATAATGGCAAAAGGTGTGGTAACCGCTAAGGCATGTTGCGAATCTCTTGAAGTGATTTTATAATATATCTTTCCATCTTTTTGCTCTAGCGATAAAGCAGATGCGAAACGGACAGTCGAACTTGCATCAAGAACGATAGTTGAATCATCTCTAAGTTTAATAACAGCTGATGAATTTTTAGATGTACTTAACAAATCACCAGCTTTAATTTTAAAGCCAACTTTCACTTTGCTTTTTTTAAAGGAATCTTCACTTTTCACTTTTACAACTCCATTTAGCTGCTCCACACTACCAATAGCATCGCTTGCATAAGTAAAAGTAAAAAAAGTCGCTATAAAGATTAAGAAAAATATTCGCATTTTAAGCTCCATATGTAGATTTGTGACTATTATATCATTTATATTATAAAATTTATATGGTAACTCCTGCGAAGATGTACCTAGAACAAGAACTCTCTATCACTCACTGTAATTGGTGTTATTTTTGACTCAGGAGTTATATATAAAAAGGATTATTGGATGTTAAAGGTACTGTTTTCACCATCTGAGGGTAAAAAAAACGGCGGGAAAGAAAAAGCAAAAGAGTTATTTGGCTCAAATAGCGCGAGAGAAAGTATTTTAAATGGATACAACAATATAATCAATAGTGGCAATAAAGAGGAGATAATAAAACTTTTTGGAATTAAAAAATTTAATGATTGCGAGCCATATATCAATGATATATTTAACTCTCCTCTAATGAGTGCTATTGAGAGGTATCAAGGGATTGCCTATGATTACTTAGAGTTTGATTCACTTGATGAAAAGGCTCAAGAGTATCTAAAATTAAACACCATGATTTTTTCAAATCTTTATGGTCCACTCCTTGGTGGAGACACAATAGCAAACTATAAAGTAAAACAAGGTAGTGATATAGGTGAAATTGCTCCTGATAAGTTTTACAAAGATAGATTTTCATACCAACTCGATCTTTATCTTAGTAATTATGAGATTTTAGACCTCCGTGCAGGATATTATGACAAATTTTACAAAATATCCAAACCCTACACCACACTGAAATTTCTAAAAGGTGGTAAAAGCGTCAGTCATTGGGCAAAAGCTTATAGAGGCTTAGTTTTAAGGGAGCTCGCAAAACACAATATCAATTCTATTGAGGAATTTATCTCTTTAGAGATAGCTACCCTTCAGATTAAAGAGATTAAAGTTATCAAGAATAAAACAGAGATAGTATATAATATTATAGAGTAAAAGAGGATTTTATAGTGAACGATTCACAAGAATATTTAGATAAAAAAGCATATTATGAAAAAACAATTACACTCTATGGTAGAAATGTTGCGATAGAGATTTTACAAGACCAGAACATAGAGATTCACAAAATTCATTTGGCAGATTCCAACAAGCATGATACTACTATCAATGCTATTATTGCTTTAGCAGAAAAACGCAATCTTGCAATCACCTACCACGATAAAAAAGCACTTAGTCGCATAAGTAAAAATGCTAAACAGGACCAGGGTGTTGCTATTGATATCATCTCTTCAACTTACAAAAATGCTTCAGAGATAAGTAGATTAAACTCATATAAACTTATAGCATTAGATGGCATTCATAATCCACAAAATCTTGGAATGATAATCCGTTCATGTGCTGCTGGAAATGTGGATGGGATAATACTTCCAAAAAAAAGTACAGCAAAAATATCTCCGCTTGTTATGAAAGCGAGTGCTGGTACACTTTTCAAGATCCCTATATATTTTTGTAATTCCTTGGATGAAATTTTTCCAAATTTCAATGAAACAAAAATCTATTCTCTATCATCACATGCAAAAAACAGCATCTATGATGTAAAAAAGAGTAAAAAGTCTATATTTGTTCTAGGAAATGAAAGTGAAGGAGTTAGTAAAGAGGTATATAATTTGTGTAACGACTCTATCTCTATCCCTATGCAACGCGGTGTAGAGTCATTAAATGTTGCAGTTACTGCCTCACTTATCGCATTTATGCAGTAGTCTTAAATATCTGCTCTAACACAAAGAACACGACTTTTTTTTGTTTTATAATAGCCATCTTTTTGACCATAACTAAAGTTTACATACCAAGCAGCTTTTTTTTCTGAGCGCTCGGTTGAACTCCAGTAACGGTAAGAGATAGTGTTTTCAAACTCTTTATTTATTGCTGGTAGCTTACGCTTTATATCTACTAATGAGTCGAGTTCTTCCTTGTTTGGTAAACGCCAATCTTCGTGATTTGCAAACTCTAAATCTTCGCAATATTTCAAGGACTCTTTCCAAATCAGCATTGGCACCTCTTCTGAATCTTGCCACATCAAAGCTCTTTGATCGTCAATGACAGTATCAGTTGAGTAGTCACGAGTAAAATCTGCTAAAAGCATCCCTGAGGCGATAAGTAGATATAAAAATATATTTTTCATCTAATGGTTCCTATAATATAAATTATGATGTCATAATATCATAAGGGCGTTTAATAGTATCTACAACCTCATCAATACTCATATGGCGTGATTTTCTCAAAAACTCTTTAGAGTCTAAAAAGACTAAAATAGTTGGGATAGTAAAGACACTAAAATATGCTGCTATCTCTTGGTTTGCAGATGTATCAATACTGATAATCATAAAATCCTTAAAATTTTCATCTACTGCTTTAATAAGCTTTGGTTTAAGTGCTTGACAAACACTACAAGTTGGTGCTGAAAAATAAACCATAACAGCTAGATTCTCATGGATTATATTCTCAATATCTTCTATTGTTTGCATCATATCCCTTTTGAAAATAATATTATATTCTAATTTACTTTTATTATTCAATAATAGTGTAAAATAAAGTAATTTATTTAAAGGACAACAATGAATAATAATAACATAGACTTAGATACACTCTATACAACAGCAGATAAATTTATAAACCTAGCGAATGAGCTTTCTCAAAAAGATACAAGTGGTACAGTTGGTTCAGCTTTGCGTTATGCAGCAGCAAGATACAGTTCTTTTGAAGCTTCGATGGTATCAAAAGATATGGCGGCGGAGAAAGAGGCTATTAAAGAAGCGTTATTAAAAGATTATGCCTTAATGCTTGATAGTAATTTAGATACTTACATCCAGCATTTAGCATCTCAAAAATAAATTTCTATCATAGATAAGAGCGTAAAATTTATTTTTTTGCTCTTATGTGATAAATCTAATATTTCTTCAATACATTATTGATTTGAACATATGCCTCTATAGGTGTGCTCTCAAAATACTCCATATTATGTTTTTTCGCAAATTCTCTGGTCATATTTTGTACCTTTAAGAGATTAAATCGTGGTGCTTTTGGAAAGAGATGATGCTCGATTTGAGTGTTTAATCCACCATAAAACCAGTGCACAAATGCTCCACCAATAAGTGAACGAGATGTTCTCATTTGAAGTTCCATCCATGTAAGTGATTCACTTTCCTTTTTATTAAAAACCTCACATCCTAAATGATTAGTGATAAAACCAAAAGCTAACCATCCAGATAGAGCGAAATAAAGTGTTACAAAAACAATCAGAGCATCCATGAAGGGGAGAAGATAAAACATAGTTCCCCAAATTATTGGCCAGTGGAGTAACATCATAAATAACTCACCGTACTTTTTCTTTTTAATTACATAACTATATGATTGCACAATAAAAGCCGGGTACATAAAAAATAATGCACCCCAAAAGACAAGATATTTCAGACTTCTTAAAGTAGCACTATCTCCCTTATTATGTGGTGTAAATGCTCCATCCATTGCCAAAATATCTTCATCTTTTTGAGGAACATTACACCAAGTGTGATGATTTACATTATGTTTAACATCCCACCACGAAGAGGAGTTACTCAGTATTATGGCTGAAAAAGGGTAGCTTAGCTTAAATGAAAAAGATTTAGATTTAAAATATTGTGTATGTAAAATATCATGCGAAACAAAAACGGCACGAGTAAAAACCAAAGCCATAAATAAACCTAACAGAAATGGATTCCACATCGGTGCTGTCATATATATAAAAAGCATGGAAATAATTATGGAAAGCATCTCAATGGAACCACGGACAGGGATACGATCTAAAAGACCAGCAGCACGAACTTCAGCTTTAAGCTCGTTAAACATATCGGGATATTTTGCTATAGACATTAGCCTTTGCCTTTAATTATAAGATAATAGAAAAATTATTATAATATTTTTAAAATTAAAAGCTTATTATCCTAGACTAATTAACAAAATTAGTCTAAAATTTACTTTAGTATTTATTTAATTTTTCCCAAAATAGCATCTACAGAGAAACCAAATTTCTCAAACAATTGTCCTGCTGGAGCTGATGCACCGAAACTATCCATTGCGATTACAATATCTGCTAGTTTATACCACTCTAAACCACGAGCTGCTTCTATAGCTACTTTTTTCGTACCCTCTTTAATGATAGAATTTATGTAAGCCTCATCTTGTTCAATGAAAAGATCATAACATGGAACACTTACAACATTCACAGGCACATCCATGCCATTGAGTGTCTCTTTAAGCTTTAGTGCAAGTGCCACTTCACTTCCAGATGCCATAAAAGTTATAACAGCGTTTTCATCAGATGCAACTAAGTAACCTCCCTGAGCAGCTGTACCAAATACTGCATCTGGAAGTACTGCTAGGTTTTGACGAGAGCATACAAATGCTGATGGAGATTTTTTCATCTCTAAGGCAGTTTTCCATGCTTCAATATTTTCAGCACCATCTGCAGGTCTCCATACATAAAAATTTGGCAATGCACGAAACTGTGAAAGATGCTCAATTGGTTGATGTGTTGGTCCATCTTCACCAACACCGATAGAATCATGTGTCCAGATATAGAAGTTTTGGATGCCACTTAGTGCTGCAATTCTAGCAGCTGGTTTTAAGTAGTCTGAGAAAACAAAAAAAGTAGCACTAAAAGGTAAAAGTGGACCATAAAGACCCATTGCGTTTACAATGGAAGCCATTGCGTGCTCACGGATACCGAAGTAAATATTTCTACCCTTTGGAAAAACACCCATATCATTAAGATTAGTTTTATTAGATGGTGATAAATCAGCTGAACCACCTAAAAAACTTGGAATTGCTCTAGCGATTGCATTCATAACTTTTCCATTTGTACCGCGAGTCGCTTCAGCTTTTTCAAAAACTGGCCACTGGATGCGAGAAAAATCAGGATTTTGTAATGCTGCTAGCGCTTCATTCTGTTCCATAAGAGGAAGAGTATTTTGAGAGTGAATCCACTCTCGTTCTAGAAGGTCACCCTCTTCTATTGCACATCTAAACCTTGCCATGACATCTTCATCTACAAAGAATTTTTTCTCAGGATCAAAACCAGCTTTTGCTTTAGCTTCTGTAATTATCTCTTCGCCTAGAGGTGCGCCATGTGAGTGATGCGAACCCTCTAATGAACCAGCACCTTTAGCGATGATAGTATTTGCTATGATAATTGTTGGTTTTTTGTTGGTTTTTGCAGTAGTTATAGATGCGTCAATTTCATCAAAATTATGACCATCACACTCTAGCACATCCCAGCCCTGTGATTCAAAACGCCCACGAATATTTTCAGATATACTCAAATCTGTTGAACCCTCAATAGTGATGCGGTTTGAATCGTAAATAAGAATTAAGTTATCAAGTTTATTATGCCCAGCGATTGAAGCTGCTTCATAAGAGATGCCCTCTTCTAAATCACCATCACCACATAAACAATATACATTATGGTTGATTAATGCTGCGGTATCAGAGTTTACTTGAGCGCCTACAAACTTAGAAGCCATTGCAAAACCAACAGCATTAGCGACACCCTGACCTAGTGGTCCCGTAGTGATCTCTATACCTTCCGTATGGCCGCACTCTGGGTGTCCTGGAGTTTTAGAATCTAATTGACGAAAATTTTTCAAATCTTCAATCTCTAAACCATATCCCCAAAGATAATAGAGTGAGTAGATAAGACCTGTAGCGTGGCCACCTGAAAAAACCAATCTGTCACGGTTTAACCAGTTAGGATTTTTTGGATTGTGGTTTAAGTGCTCACTTAAAACAACAGCAATATCTGCAAGACCCATAGGGGCACCTGGATGTCCTGAGTTTGCAGACTGTACCATATCTGCTGCTAAAAATCTTATACTATCTGCCATCTTTTGACGCATTACATTACTCATATTCTTTTACCTTTTTTTAATTTATTTCTAAAGAAACACTACTATTCGAGCGATTCTCTTGCTTTATGTCTATTTATATATTTTGTAAGTAGTGGTGATAATTCACTCTGTAAATTATCATCAAAACTGCTTAACTCTTTGAAAAGTTCATCCGCTAAAGCGTTCGCTTCATTCATTGCAACCTCAAGTCCTAAAATCGTAACAAAACTATTTTTATCTTCATCGTTATGTGTTAATTTTCCTGCTTCTTCAGAACTTTGCGTAACATCTAAAATATCATCTTGTATCTGAAATAAAAGTCCCAGTTTTATACCAAAGCTATAAAGTAGATCCCCTAGCTCTTCCTTGCCTATTATAATCGCACCCATCTTTAATGAAGCAGCTATCAGTTTCGCTGTTTTATTTATATGAAGTGTTCTAATATCTTTTATCTCCAGTGGTTTGTTCTCAAAATAGCAATCAATAGCCTGGCCTAAAACCATCCCATTAAGTCCACCATTTTTTGCTAACTCATTAATAAGTCTCACTCTTGTGTAGTCTGAAAAAGGTGATTCGCTTAAAACTTCAAATGCATAGGTGTTTAAGGCATCTCCAACAAGAATAGCCGTCACCTCATCAAACGCAACATGAAGAGTTGGTTCACCACGCCGTAAAGGTGAATTGTCCATAGCAGGTAAATCATCATGAATTAAAGAGTATGTATGCAAAAGTTCTATTGCATAAGCAGCACTATATGCTCCATCGAGCATTAAATGGTTATATGATTTTACAACACCAAGTAAAAGAGCTGGTCTAAATCGTTTGCCGCCAGCTACAAGCATTTGCTTTAAAGCTCTTTCGTAAGTAGGGTGGATGCTTTGTGACCTAGGTAAATGTTTCAATAAAAAAGATTCAAAATTTTGCATTTGGAATTGTATCTAATTAACTCGGATAAAAAACTGAAAATTATCTCTCTCAAATAACAAAGAAGCAAACTCCTTAAAATTTGAAATATTCTCCATGACATCTTGTTGATTCTCAATAATCACACCATTAACTTGCAAAAGCTTATCTCCTAGTTTGAGCCCATAGTCCTTTTGTGGTTTATCTATTTTAATAATCTTCAAATCTTTTGAGAAATAGAAACCTTTATGCTCTAAAAAGGTATCACTTATATATCCACCACCATCTCTTTTTTGAGTTTTTACATCTAGTTTAAGTATTTTTCCACCCCTTTTTACTTCAATCTTGTGAGATAAACCAACTTTACTAAATAGTACATCTCTCATAAAAGCAGAGCTTGATTTTACTTTTTTACCGTCGAGAGAGATGATACAATCACCCTTTTTAAAAGGATTATTTTTCATAAAAGGGTCTATGCTTTTTACTATTACAAGGGAATTAAGCTCTTGAATTCGCATTCCAAAATCTGCATAAGTGTTTTCATTAGAGTTAATAAATCTTTGTAAATACTCTTTTTCAATGATTCCATTTTCTGTAACTAGACCCTCTAGGGCGCAACAACTATTTGTCAAAACCATAGGAGTTTGCAACTCCTCACTAAAAAGTGCAAAATTATTTAACCCCACCTGTCTTTTTGTTATTTTTAACTCTGTTGCAGCAGTTTTATTTATTGCAGCACAGCCCAAAGCTTGATTCATATTTATAATAAATGGGTATTTAAAACCCTTTATATCTTCTACTAAATACAAAGAAAGAAAAGGATCATGTTTGAGTATTTTATAATTTAGAATATTTTTTGGAATATTTTTTGCGAAAATTATTTTTTTATTGTTCTCTACTGGAAGCTGTAGTGTTTCGTTTATAATTGCGTTAGAATCTATAAGTTTTTGCTTACAAGAGTCATATCCATCCTTGCAGGCCTGAAGTGTTAAAAGGAGTAGGTTTAGTGCTAAAAATAGGCGGAACACCTATTTAGCTCCAAATGGGTTTGCCCCGCCCATACCACCTAGCATCCCCATTGCACTACTTTGTTTATTTTGCTCAACCATTTTATGAGCATCATTCATTGCGCCTATGAGTAAAATTTGAAGTGACTCTTTGTCTTGCATCAATGAATCATCAATAATAATATCGATAACTTCACCCTTGCCATTCATTGCCACCTCAACCATCCCTCCGCCACTTTTTACAAAAAAAGTTTTAGATTCTAATTCAGCTTGAAGTTTATGTGCATTTTCTTGCATCCCCTCAAGCATTTTACCCATATCACCAAGATTTCCAAACATTGCTAAATACTTTGGGCTATATAGTCTATGTCGTTATTATCATCTAAGATAACAACTTTTGGCTCGTAAGTCTCAAGCTCTTTTTCATCATAAGTCGCATAAGCAACAATGATAACCTTATCACCAGGTTGAACTTTTCTTGCAGCAGCACCATTTAAACAGATGTCTCTTTTGCCCCGTTCACCTAAAATGATATAAGTTGAAAACCTTTCACCATTATTTATATTTAAGATTTCAACTTTTTGACCAATACGCATCTTTGAAGCTTCTAAAAGCTCCTCATCTATTGTTATAGAACCAACATAATTTAAGTTAGCGTCCGTAACAGTAGCACGATGAATTTTGCTGTAAAGCATCTCGATAGTCATTCTATCTTCCCATCTGCTTTTGCATCTCTGCTGGAGTTATTGCTGTATCCCATAGTTCAGAGTCAATTACATACTCTTGCACCACATTTCCACCGATAATATGCTCAGCAATTATTCGATCAATTTTTTCTTTCGTTAATCCTGTGTACATTACATGACCAGGTTCTACTAACATAATTGGACCAGCTCCACAACGGTTCATACATGAAGTACGAATAGGTTGCACAGTTCCCATGATTCCCTCTTTCATAAGCGTTTGCGCTAAGTGTTGAAATAGGTCTTGAGATTGTGGTGTAACACATGATGGTTTTGGCATACCTGGAGGAGCTGATTGCTCACACTTAAGTATATAAAATGCTGGTTGAGGAATTCCCATTAAAATAATCCTTGATTTTTTATTGAAATTATATCAAAAATATGGTTTGATAATCTCAAACAAAAATATAAGTTGCAATATTTAAGATAGTTAATATATTTTAGTATGTAAGTTTTGGATATAATTCAACACTTTAAACTAAAGGGAAGATTTTAAAATTGAAAAAAATTACACTTTTTTTATTACTTATCAGCTCTTTATATTCAGATCCCATGCTTTATTTAGGCTTAGGTCACGGATATTATGAAGAGAGATATACGGATGTTGACGCACAAAGTTCAAATACAATGAATACTTTTAAGATTGGCTATGGGGATAGAAAGGCGTATGCGATAGAACTTTCTCTACAAAACCTAAAAAACAGTGCAAAAATATTTTCACTCAATGATTCTGATAAAAATACAATCAATATAAACCTTATAAAAGCGTTCAATTTTGATCTACTACCAATACCTTTTTTCAGAACTGGTATTGGTGCTGGTGTATTCGATATAGATGGTCAATTTCAAAAAACTCTGCACTTTAGTTCATTTAACCTTGGTCTTGGTATGTTTATCCCGATAAATGAATCTTTTGATTTTGAATTATCTTATACACAAAAGTTTATATCCTATGAGGGGATAGATACTATCACAGAAGATGTAAGTTATGAATCAACAATGAGCATAACAAATTTTGGGTTTAATATAAGGTTTTAAGGATTCATATGAGGTTAATTAAGAAATTTATTTTATTGTTTGTAACTCTATCTTTTATTGGATGTGGCGATAATACAGATACACCATTGACGCATCTCGTAAGCTCTATTGACATTAATGTATCAAGCGTAGAGATCCACTCAACAGATGCTATGGTACAAATCGGAGCGACCGTACACTTTGATGATGGCATAAGTGCTGACATAACAAATAATGTTCGCTGGTATAATTCAGATTACAATGTAACAAATATGCTTGGAGGAGAGATCTCAGGTGGACCACAAAATGGTGGGGAATCAAATGTTAGTATTGAGTATGAGCATCTTAGCGATTTTATTACAGTGACTGTCCATAAACTTGACTTGAACTCTACTCGTATTTTAACAAATAGTGAAGTGAATGCTACAGGCACCTATATCTTTACAGCCGTTGGTGACTTTGACAACGGAGATACAAATATAACTTTAGTGAGAAATTTATACTGGACAGCAAGCAATGGGGCTATCGTAACTGTTGAAGATGGTATAGCAGAGATTGAGATAATCAATACTGGTGAAACCAGTGTAAATGTAAGTTTTTTTGATGACGACACATCAGATAAAAACATCACTTATACAATTAACTAAAAAAGCTACTTAATTATTTTAAATTAAGTAGCTCTCGAACAACTTCTCTATCATCAAATGGAAGCTTTTTGTCATAGATAATCTGATGAGACTCATCGCCTTTTCCTAAAATAACAACAACTTCACCCTCTTCTTGAGCATCCAATGCCATCTCTATTGCTTTTTTTCTATTAAGCTCTACAGTAACATTCCCTTTATCTTCTATCCCTGCTAATATCTCTTGGACAATTAACTCTGGGTCTTCATTACGCGGGTTATCGCTCGTTATATAAATTTTCTTTGCTAATGCTGATGCTACTCTCCCCATTAAAGGGCGTTTCTCTCTATCTCTATCTCCACCTGCTCCAAATACTACAAGCAGTTCTTTCTCTTTGAGGGCATTTAAAACCTGCTGCATCCCATCTGGCGTATGAGCAAAATCTACTATAACATTTGGCGCTTCACACACTTGTTCCATCCGCCCACTAACACCTGCAAAGTTATCAACAACTTCAGCTACATTCTCTAGTTTTTTACCCGTTAGGATATGCACAGCACTTATCGCTGCCATAAGATTATAAAGATTAAAAAAGCCATGAAGAGAAGCTGTAAAAGGTACTATCTCTTGAAAGTGTTGAATAATCCCACTACTTGCATCATTTAAAGAGTATGCCATAAGTCTGTATGTAGATGGGTTTTCTATGCCGTAAGTAAAAGTATTTTTGATGTTAAAAGCGGCTCTCGGCTCATCTTTGTTTATAAGTTTTTTTTCTTCATCTTGAAAAAAACTATTTTTTACTGCGATATACTCACCTATAGTTTTATGATAGTCTAAATGATCCTGGGTGATGTTAGTTAATATCTTTAACTCAAAATTAAGACCTTCAACTCTTTTTTGAACTATTGCGTGAGAACTTACTTCCATTATAAAGTATTCGCAACCAGCTTGAACTGCTTGATAAATATGCATATATGTATTTAAAACACTAGGGGTTGTAAGTGATTTTCCTGCAACAACTTCATCGTTCATAAAAAAACCACGGGTACCTTGCATAGCTACTTTATAATCCAAATCAAGCAAAAAAGAGTAGATGGCACTCGCTGTAGTTGTTTTACCATTTGTTCCAGTTATTCCAACAATTTTTATCTTGTTTATGCCAAATAGTTTCGCTATCTCACCTATCTCAATGATTGAATGAGCACCATTATCTTTTGCATTTTGAAGATATTTTTCATTTTGAGTTGTTAGCACAAAAGCAGTTTGAGGATCGCACTCTTGAGAGTTTTCGGACACATATTTAAAGCTTTGAGAGGGTAGCTTTATCTTCACTTTTTAGGGCCTTTGGCTAATTTTTTTAATAATTTTCTAAGCAGTTCATCACTTGGATACACACTCAACGCATTTTCTAAATAGGACAGTGCCATCTCCTCAAAACCGTGGTCAATTAAATTATCTAAAAAATCTATAAAATCTTCTTTTTGAGTAATAATTACACGAGTTGAAAACATGATGTTTTCAAAAGTTTCTTTAAAACCTTCTCCACCTTCAATGATAGCTTTGAAATCTTGGTAGAGTATCCCATCCTCAAACTCTAGTCTATCACGAAGAGGTTCAGCAAATACTTCACTGAGCTTCTCTAAACTTCCATCCATGTTTTGCAAGATCTCACTCATAATCTTGTCTGCGACCTCTTTATCCTCTTCTTTTAATATTTCATAATAATCAAATAATGCCTCAGCACCGCCCTCACCACTCATCGCCATCTCTGAGAGTATTACTCCGTTATAGGCCTCTTTAGAATTAGGATAATTTTCTAAAACCATTGCAAATTTATCTAGTGCATTTTTAAAATCAGCCTTAGAAAAACTATCTTTAGCTTGTGTTAATATTTTATATTTACTAGTGCTACTCATATCCTACTCTTTATTTTATTTTATAAATTATCTATTTCGTTTTCCATACCAACAGGTACATTAATAACGCTAAGTTCTGGATGTATATCCATTCTAAGCTGTCTCTCTACGCCATATTTTAAAGTGCTTCCACTACTTGCACAACCGATACATGCACCTTTTAGTTGAACATATACTTTTGAGTTTTTAACAGTAATAAAATCAATATCACCGCCATCAAGTGCCAAAGATGGGCGAACCTTATCTATTACATTTTTTACTGGGTCCATTAACTCTTCATCACTAAATGGAATCATCGATTATCCTTTTATATTATTAATGACATAAAATATGATAATATGGCTTAACATGTCCTAAAAAATAAAAGTATATTTTTCTTTTTAATCTTTAAGAGCCATTATTTGATGCACATACGATGGCTTTCTCATCCCAACAAGTATATAATCTATGTCATTTTTTTTCATCAAAAACCTTAATGCACACTCTTGCATGGAGGCATCACACCCTTTTAAAAACTCTTTTATTTGTAATTTTGTCGTTTTTGAACACTCATAAGCCACCATTTTTCTATACTCTTGCAAAAAAATATCTATAAAATTAAACATTGTTTCTTTATTTTTTTCATCAACTGTATCTAAAGTTTTTTTCATATGTGGTATTATTTCAGCATAAAGAAATGCTTCATAATCACCAATCCAACCAAACTTATGTTTATTCGCATCCAGCTGCTCTACTAGATTATAAACAGAGCGAAGCATATCATTATCACATACCTCTAATAACTCATTTAAATGGTGATAATATTCACTACTTTCATCATACTCTGCCAATCTAAACATCAACTCTTCATGTTGCGCATTTAATGGTCGATTAGCAAGAACTCTCAACCCGTTTTTTTTGGCCCATGCAGCACATTTAAGCCCCTTTCGTTCAAGCAAATTTATAGGAAGCTCTACTGTTGTAAAACTGTCATTTTCATTTCCAACTTCCTCTGCCGCATTCGAAGCTAAAACAGACAAGTCTTCGTAAGGCAAAAAATCTTTTTCGTGCTGTGCTTTAGAAAAACTATTTGAACTGATTCCATAAGAGGAAATTCTTCCGTTTTTCACCTCCTGTTCAAGCCCTACAAAAGCTTCGTATATACGCCTAAACATCTCATCTAGGCGTTCATCTTCATCAACATCCCTATTTATAGCATCTAAAAGATAGTACTCTGGGTTATGGATTAGATAACAATCAATTTTTTCAACTTCTAATCTTGATAAAGAGTGTGTAAGTTGATCTTTTAAAAACGATTTTGAGATAGAGTGATAACAACTATCACTAAAGTTAACCACCTCTTCAAAAGGTTCATTATCATGTCTCTGTCTAGTTGAGCCTTGTATATAACCAAACTTGCTCACTATCTCGATACTCTTTTTTTTCTTATCGTCAAATTCTCTAAAGGCTAAAGCTATAGCTCTCTCAGCTCCACCGTCCATATAATTTGATGATGTATCAATCATTGTGATACCAGCTTCTATTGCTTCTTTTAATGCTTCAATATGTTGAGGGTTTAAATCACTTACTCTGTAAGTTCCAAATGCGAAATTACTCATAATATCTCACTTTTTGTTAAAGTATTTTAGAATTGGGAAATTTGAAGGGACATTGGGCAAAAGCCCAACTAAGATATTGAATTATACTAATTCAATAAATGCCATAGTAGTAGCGTCACCACGGCGGATACGAGTTCTATTGATTCTAGTGTAACCACCAGCACGATCAACGTACTTTGGAGCGATTTCATTTACTAGAGTTTTAGTTGCTTCTTTACTTTGAAGCGCCGCAAATACTGATCTGTGAGCATTTGAATCATTCTTACCAGCAATAGTGATAAGCTTTTCAATATAAGAACGAAGTTCTTTTGCTTTTTCAACAGTAGTTTCTATTTTACCATGTTCGATTAACGAAATACTAAGGTTCTTAAGTAAAGCAGCACGGTGTGCGCTTGTACGATTTAGTTTACGGTATCCATGACGATGTCTCATCTGCTATCCTCTTGTTAAGCTTCTTTAGCTTCTATTTTCTTTTTTAATGCACTTACAACTTCATCTGCAAGATCCGCACCAACTGCAAAACCAAATTCTTGCACTTTTTCAACGATCTCATCATATGACTTTTTACCAAGGTTTTTAACATTTTTTAAGTCACTTTGACTCATCAACGCTATTTCACCAATGATTTTAATACTTGAACGATCAAGGCAGTTAAAACTACGAGCACTCAATCCCAAACTATCAATATGTGTTGAAAGCTTTTTAATATCTGGGTTCTCTTCAACTCTTTCAATAGTTGCTGGAGCTTTGATACTGATTTCACTGTTAAATACTGCAAGTTGCGCATACATAACTTCTAACGAGTTTCTAAAAGCATCTAATGGAGTAATTTGTCCATCAGTTCTAATGTTCATGATAACTCTTTCAAAGTTAGGGTTATCTTCTACAAGAACATTCTCTATTTTGTATGTAGCACTGCGAACTGGAGTGAAATAAGCATCAAGTGCTATATATCCATCTTCAAGTTCATCATAAGTATCTTCACTAGCAACATAACCTATACCTTGCGCAATTTTAATAGTAAAATTAAGCGTAGCATCTTCGTTCAGTGTTGCAAGATGAGCATCAGCTGTTACAACTTCAACTTCATCATTACTAAGGTCAGATCCTTTAATAACACAAGGACCAGCAAAGCTGTAGTTAATCTCCACTTCTGTAGCTTCACCATTTAACTTAAAGCGAATCTCTTTAAGATTAAGGATGAAGTCTGAAATATCTTCAAGCATACCACGCACTGAGTCAAACTCATGTTTAGCACCCTCGATTTTGATAGCGATTGGAGCATAACCAACAGAGCTGCTTAATAAAAAACGGCGAAGAGGATGTGCTAAAGAGATGGCATAACCTGTTTCGAAAGGAAATGCCATAATATTAGCTTCATTCTCACTAATTTGTTCTACCTCGAACTCTTGAGGAGCAAGTGGAGTAGTTTTAATTTTTTTCATTCATACGCCCTTTTTTATTTACTATTTCGAGTAAAGTTCAACGATTAATCGTTCTTCAACTGGAATAACAACTTCTTCACGCTCTGGTAAACGAGTGTAGATACCAAATACTTTTTCAGCATCAATATCAACCCATGGAGCTAAACCTGTTTGATTAGTTAACTCTAATGCACGAACAACTTGAACATTTGTTTTGCTTGACTCACGAACTTCTATTTTCTGTCCCGGTTTAACGCGGTAAGAAGGGATGTCAACTTTTTTTCCATCTACTAAAAGGTGACCATGAGAAACAAGCTGACGAGCAAAACGGCGAGTTGAAGCGAAACCCATACGATAAACAACATTATCAAGTCTGCTTTCAATTAAAGTGATAAGGTTTGTACCTGTATTACCATCTCTTCTTTTTGCTTCTACGAACAATGCACGGAATTGTTTTTCAGAAACACCATACATAAATTTCGCTTTTTGCTTTTCATTAAGTTGTAAACCATACTCAGAAATTTTTTTACGACGCTGACCATGTTGACCAGGACCATAAGGTCTTTTTTCTAATGCAGATTTACCCGCTAAACGACGCTCACCTTTAAGGTTAAGACTTACTCCGAATCTTCTTTCGATCTTTTCTACTGGACCTCTATATCTTGCCATCAGTAATCTCCTTAAACTCTACGACGCTTAGGTGCGCGACAACCGTTGTGTGGTAATGGTGTAACATCTTTCATGAATGTAACACGGATACCTTCGATAGCACCTACAGCTTTAACTGCTGTTTCACGACCTGAACCAGGACCTTGAACTTTAATACCAAGTTCTTTTATACCATGAATTTGAGCTTTTGCTACTGCATCTTCAACAGCCGCTTGAGCCGCAAATGGAGTAGATTTTTTAGAACCTTTGAAACCAAGGCTTCCAGCTGAACTCCAAGCAATCATGTTACCCATCTCATCTGTAATTGTTACAAGTGTATTGTTAAATGAAGCAGCGATATGAACTATACCACGAGCAATATTTTTCTTTACTACTTTTTTTCTAACAGCTTTTCTTTTTGCCATCTGCTAATCCTTACGCTGCGCCGACAGTTTTGCGTTTACCCTTACGAGTACGCGCATTTGTCTTAGTTTTTTGACCACGACATGGAAGACCACGACGGTGACGAAGACCACGATATGAACCTAAATCCATAAGTGCTTTAATGTCCATTGCTACTTTCTTACGAAGATCACCTTCAACCATATGGTTAGCACGGATTTCAGCTGTAATTGCAGCTACATCTTCTTGTGAAAGTTCAAAAACTCTTTTATTGTAGTCTATACCTGTCGCATCTAAAATTAGACGAGAAGCATGAAGACCAATTCCATAGACATATGTTAGACCATACTCTATTCTTTTCTTTTTAGGTAAATCAACACCAGAAATACGAGCCATGATTATCCTTGTCTCTGTTTATGTTTTTTAACTTTGCAGATTACTCTAACAATGCCTTTTCTTTTAACGATCTTACAATCGTCACACATCTTCTTAACTGAAGCACGTACTTTCATTGAAAGCTCCTGTTTATTAAATCTTTGCTGCATCTAGGCGAACAATATTTTGCTTGCCAATACTTTTATCTTTTGTATTATGTACTAAAGATAGAAATACTCTCTATGTTTTGTTAAAACAGCAAAGCGGACGAGGATTGTACCCAAATAAATGTAAAAGATTTATTAAGTAGATAAAATTTTTACTATTTTATAAACTTTTAAGCATTTATTTTACATCAATCCCAAAGCACACTGACTCCATACTCTTGATTGAGTGTTATAAATTTATTATAGTAAACTTTTTTGCCATATTTTTTACTTAGTAGCTCTACTTCTATAGATTCATCTTTAAGAAGTTCTCTTATCTCTTTATATGAAAGCCATTTTCCATATCGAGCCAGAGAGTTTTGCCAAATTTTAAAATCACAACTGGAGTCATCTGTTAGTTCAAACATCTCGCCATCTTCTGTTTTCCATTGAGCATTAGTACAAGCATACAATTTTACCTTCTTAGCGCCAACCTCTTTATCTCTAACCTCAATAATTCCATCATCACAGTATGGACATTTTCCTAAAATCATTTTAACACTCCAATAACGACTATTTTTGCATTCATAGAAAATTTTATATAAGAATAATATTGTAAAAAATGAGAAATATTCAAAAATATGACAAATTGCCATACAATTAACTCCTGAGTGAAAAATTGAAAAGTGTGTAAGGTCAGATAATTACCATGGAAAACTACAACTTGTTTTACTTGCCAAATATCTTCAAAAAGAGGGTTTTAGTTTTTGGAATCTTGGGCACCCGCATATGGAGTATAAACAAAAATTAGGTTCTACCACATACACAAGAGAAGAATTTTTAAAAAGATGGCAAGAGGCTACAAAATAAAACTATAATATAGCCTCTAGTCTAATTTACAATAGACGAAGGATCAGCCTCCTCCATCATCAAACATCAGATTTATTCTCACCATTTTTAGAAATCGTTTATTATAATCAACCTTAGGACTGTTAACACAAACTCGAACTAAAACATTTTTCATAATCCATCCTTACTTTTTCTAATACTTAGCAATAGCAACAAAGAAAATTGTGTGAATCCACAAAACTAACAGCAAGAAGTGTTCACAAAATAAGAATAAAGTCAAAAAGAGTTATAAAAAATCAGTTCTAATAAATTAACGACAGTGGCAATATCTTTTTATATGCTATTATTGCAAACTAAAAACTCAATATTTTTAACTCTCCTAAACAAAGGTATCATATATGTCATTTAACAATTTAGGTCTATCAAAACCTATTCTACGCGCTATACAAGAGCAAGGTTACACAGAACCTACTCCTATTCAAAAACAAGCTATCCCTACAATTTTAAGTAGAAAAGATGTACTAGCAGGTGCGCAAACTGGTACTGGGAAAACAGCTGGATTTACTCTGCCACTCTTACAATTACTCAGCGAGACTGAAAGAGGCAATTCAAAACCTCATATTCGCGCACTCATTATTACTCCTACTCGCGAACTTGCTGCTCAGGTGGGAGAAAGTGTTGTTACTTACGGAAAACATTTACCATTTAAGTCAAGTGTCATTTTTGGTGGTGTAAAAATCAACCCTCAAATAGGAACGCTTAGAAGAGGGATAGATATTTTAATCGCTACTCCTGGTCGTTTACTTGACCATGCGAGTCAAAAAACTATCGATTTATCAAAAGTTGAAGTTCTTATCTTAGATGAAGCAGATAGGATGCTTGATATGGGTTTTGTACATGATATAAAAAAGATACTTGCACTTCTCCCTGCAAAACGACAAAACTTACTCTTTTCAGCAACATACTCTGATGATATTAAAAAGTTGGCTGATAAACTACTCAACAAACCTGAACTAATTGAAGTTGCAAAAAGCAATATCTCCGCAGAGAGTGTAGAGCAAGTTGTGCATCCTGTAGATAAGGGGCGTAAACGGGAACTCCTTACTCACCTCATAAATGAGGGGAAGTGGAAACAAGTTCTTGTATTTACCCGCACAAAACATGGAGCGAATCGCCTAAGCGGGCAACTTGAAAAAGATGGAATCACCTCAGCAGCTATCCATGGTAACAAAAGTCAAAATGCAAGAACAAAAGCACTCGCTGATTTTAAAGCTGGAACAGTGAGAGTGCTTGTGGCTACTGATATAGCAGCTAGGGGAATTGACATAGACCAACTACCCCATGTTGTAAACTTTGAACTTCCAAATGTTGCGGAGGATTATGTTCACCGCATAGGTAGAACTGGTCGTGCTGGCAACGAGGGAGAGGCAATGTCTTTGGTATGTGTTGATGAGCTTGAGCTGTTGGCAAATATTGAAAAACTGATAGGGCGTAAAATTACAAGTATAAAAATTCCAGGTTTTAGAGTAGATCCTTTAATAGAAGCGGAACCTATTCGAAATGGAAGGCAAGGAAAAGCAAAACAAGGTGGAGGCAGACAAGGTGGTCGCTCTTCAGGAAGAAACTCTAGAGGTCGCTCAAACACTAGAAGAGGTTAAATAAACCTCTCTTGTCTCTATTTTCTTTCTAGCAGCACATCTATAAGCTCTTTTACTTTTGTGTTATTTTGTTTTAGTTGCTGCTGCTTTAAAAGGCTCTCTCGTAAGCTAACATCCTTAATCGTTCCTATTGTTTTAATCGCTACAATTCTAACCTTTATGCTCTTTGAATTTAAAGAGTTCTCTATCTCAGCTATAAAGTTTTCAGCTCCAGCATTTTGCATAGAATACAAAATATTTTTTTCTCTATCTAAAGATATATCACTATTATATTCGGAACGAATGTAGCTTATAATATCTTCGTTTTGAGAACTAGCATATTGCGCATGTGCCCCTAGTGCTAAAATAGAAGTATTTGATTTGTCATTTAAATTATCTGCACCTCTGGCATCGCTTAACTCCATGAGAGCATCTATGGTTTTTTGTGTAGAAACATCAACGCCACCCAATCCTATGATAGCTCTTATGTTATTCATATGTGAAGTATCTCCAGAATTTGCTACATCTACAAGCAGCTCTTGAGCCTCTGGGGTTCCAACGAGCGAGAGCATGGAAAGCATTCTCAAAGCTACACTATCATCTGCTTCCATTATAATAGATTTTAATTCACTTGTTTTATCTGGAAATAGTTTTATAAATTTAGCAATTTTTCTATATACAGAGCCATCTTTTGAATTTTTATTTAGCTCATGTATGAGAGAGTCTATATTTGTTTGAGAACTTATGAATTGTTTTTTACTATTTTCATTTTGTATAACTTCAAAAATATTTTCATCTTTATTTTTAAGTTCATTAAAGGATGTCAAAATCTCTTGAACACTACGGTTTTCTTGCCAAATTTGAAGAGAGGTATCTATAATTTCATCACTCTTTTGCAGTTTTATGATATTTTTATTTTTTGCGTATGGCATTTTGTTTTCATCACGAATCAAAAGATTTTCTTTAAGATTTAAACTCTTTAACCAGTTTGCTTTTGCATCAACTTTAGCCAAGAGGGAAAACTTTTCTACTTTGACCTTATATCTTTCATCAGGAGTGAATACTTTGGTATATTTGTTTTTTTGTTTTTCTATAAGATAGAGATTTTTTCTATAAAATGAGCTGTATGTACCTATAGAGTCTCTTTGTAGAAGCTTATAATTATTTTTATCAAGGCTTATCACCTCTAAGAGATAAAGTAACTGCTTTAGACCAGCAAAATTTATATCAACTCCGCCAAAGTGCATCTCTGTGATTTTTCCAAAAAAATCTACTTTAACTAAAAACATAGATGAATAGTATGGCTTTAGTCTCTCAAGCATATCTTTCGTAACACCCTCTCCACTCAAATCAAACTTTGAGAGTTGGTAAGCCAACCAGTAAAATTCACCCTCTTTTTGAAGGACTCGCATATTGAGCATTGCCTCTACTGCAAAGTTATATGTAAATTTTCCTGGAAGTAAATCACTACTTATTAGAGAAGAGTTTTGCTTAAACTCAAGTGTGTAATGAGTTTTTATCTCTGTATCAAAATTGTATAAAGTTGAAGTTGTTTTTTCTTCTACAAAAAACCAAACACCAATGAGTATAAGACAAAAGAGAAATAAAAGAGTTCTATCAATCTTCATTCAAAACCTTAATCACACTCATCCGCTAAAGGGATAGAAAAAATATTCCAGTTTTTATCTAAGAGTGTTGCAGTGTATTTTCCACCCTCCCAATCAGCAAAAGTTTTTGTGCGTCTGCGATTTTTCCAATCACTATCAGTTGGTTTGGACCATTTATACGGACCATAAAAACTAGCATAGGCATAGGTCTTACCTTTCATAGTTGAGAGATAGTTTGTTATGTTTTGATTGAGGGCACCTTTGAGTTCCACTATGTAATCCCCATCCTCAACAAATCTAAGTGAGCCTACCACTGTAGTTGTAAAACGCTCTGAGAGTAACCAGAGATAACTTCCAGCACCTGCACTATAGTTTATGTTTACCCAACAACAACTAATAGAAGCACCAACACCAGCCTCAAGATATGCACCTATATAAGCATTTGGCTCAAGCATTGCACTAATACTTGTAATCCCATCTAAGCTAATCTCAGCATCATAACCAATTCTAGCCTCAGCTCCAGCCGTCACAACGATAGGGATAATTGCAAACATTATAGTTGTTGTTCTTTCTGTACTTTTTCCAACACGCCAATTACGCTCAAGGCTTACTAAAGATAAATTTGTCGTGGATGTAGTGGTATATGTTTTAAGTTTATCTTTTACCGCTTTAATCCGTTTTTGTTTTAAAAGAGTCTCTCTTGTTGTTACTGTCGTCGTTGTATTGCTATCTGTTGTATTGCTATCTGTTGTGTTGGTATCAGTAGATGATAAAGAGATTCGCCTCTCCTCCTCTGTCGTTAAGGTAACTATTGGCTCGTCTAAACCAGCTGATTCTAAAAGAGAGTTACTCTTTGTGTATATAACTTTTCCAAGAGATGAGAGTTCTATATCATAACCTGTATCACTAAAAGAGCTAGGGTCTATATCTGCCGTAGCATTCATACGAAAGATTCTCCACTTTGTATCTGAAAACCTACGGATTCTTATAGAGGCATAAGCCTTTCCATGTACCCCATCAGCATCCAGCCACCCTCGACCAAGTAGATAAGCACCAGCACCAAAACGCTTTCCATATTTTTTCTTCTCATACTCTTTTTCATATTTTAGTTTTTTTAGTCCACATTCACCGCTTGTTGTTCGTGGTTGGGAAGAGGCTAAAGATGCACTAGGGAAAGGTATAGCTATGTTTATATCTACTAAATCACTCAGATTTGTATCTGAAATATTAGCATCTGCAATCGTTGAGTTTATTTCATCTATAGTTTGATTTATATCATTCAGTGTTAGGTTTAAATCACTTGCATTCAAATCATCTAATGTTAGGTTGCTATCAAATTCAGTTATGGGATTAGTGAGAGTGTATAAAAAATCACTATGTAAAAATAGATTCAGAGGATAGCTAAGAGTATTGTTTTCAGTCGGATTTATTATACTCTCATTGTCAGTTTCTATAGTCACCTTAAGTGTTGCATCTAGCACAGCATTAGAATTTGTAGCAATTTTTGTTAGAAGTTTAGATACAAAACTTGCCACATCATCCACTCCAATCAAAAAGTCTAAACTAAGGCTTTTCTCAACATTTGCCTCAAGATAACCTAGCTGAATTTGAGAAGAATAGAGAGGCTCAACTGTGCCTATTATTGATACATTGTCTTCATCTTCGGCAGATATACTAACATTATCTTCTGTTGATATAACTTGAAGTATTGGAATATCTATGCACTCAGAATCAAGCTCCATACAAGCGGAAATATTTACATCCGAAGCGTCAACTATGTTTGATATAAATCTAATTGTTGAAGAGATTTCAAGTGGCTCATCTTGATTTAAAATCTCAATCGGCATAGCAGATAACTCCTCTGCTAAAAGGGAGATGGCTGTAGCGTTGATTTCACTTGAAGTTATATCATCAAATTCACTATCAAAGCCACTATGCTCTAAGTCCAAAGTGATAGATAAAATCTCAAGTTCAGGTTTATTATCATGTGCTAAAACTTCAAAATCAGAAGATTTATACTCATACAAAACAGACTCGCTGTCACTAATACTAACATTTAAGAAGTATCTACTTGCATTCATATCATAGGGTATATGTAAGTCAAAATCATAAAAATGTGTCCCCTCTTGAATGAGGCTTAAGGAGTCTGTATCAAACCAGATAGTGTTATTTTCATCATTCACATCCACTAAAGATAAAAAGAAGAAAATTGAACTTTCATTATCATCGGCTGAAATGCTTAGGGGGGAGTATATCTCTAACTCCACCTTATGAAGTGAGCCTGCATATATATCTTTTGAAGGTAATTTAGAACTTTGCACAACTATATCGTTTATATTAACACCTTCGGCACTATTTGTTTCCTCACTACATCCAATAAAAAGAATAGATAACGCAACAATAAAAAACATTTTAGAAATAAACTTAATCATAACACACCTCATGTATTACTCAGTATCTAGTTAAATACTACTCCTTATAAACTTAAAAATCTCTTTTTTTATAATGCAACAAGTTTGAAACAATATCTAAATATAATATATTAAGATGATTACTACAAGGATATTTATCATGTTTATTGTTACAAATAGAAAGATATCAAAGAAAAAAGGTGGTTTTGAAATCTTTAAAAAAACTCCAAATGCCAAAGGTCCGAATGAGTTAAGATTGTTAGAGCTTGTAGATGAAAACAACAAAAAGAGTTTCACTTTACTCAATGATAAACTCAGCAAAAAGCGTGTTAAAAGCATAAATGCTAACTATAACTTAGGTCTTAATACTAAAGAAAACTATCCAGCAAGTTTAGATGTTGCATGTAAAATATTTGATGAAGCCAAATCAAAAAATAAGCATATTTTAGTGTATGTCCACGGCTACAATAATGATATGAAAGATATTGTTACAACTGCACAAAAACTAGAAAAAGCTTACAATATCATTGTAGTTATCTTTAGTTGGCCAGCTAATGGCGGTGGATTTTTTTCTGGAACAGCTCAATATCTTGGGGATAAAAGTGATGCCCGTGTCTCAACTGGAGCTTTAAATAGTTTTTTAAACAAACTCCATCAATATCACTCTATGTTAACAAGCGCAGAGGTGGATGCACTTTGGGAAAAAGCAAAAAATAAATATGAAGACAATTATGAAGAAGCTAGAGGTGAATATGCAAAAATGCAACAAAAACTCTGTAGGGTGAACATTAGCTTACTCTGTCACTCTATGGGGAACTATGTCCTTAAATATGCGACTATTCCGTCTGACACCCAGCTCACAAAACCTATTTTTGAAAATGTTTGTTTAGTTGCTGCGGATGTCAACAATAAAAATCATGCTCAGTGGGTACAAAAGATAGAAGCCCGCTCAAACATTTATGTTGTAATTAACCAAAATGATTCGGCTTTAAAATGGTCAAGGGTTAAACCTGGAAAAGCACAACACGCCAGACTTGGTCACTATATAAAATCTTTAGATGCTCCAAACGCAACCTACATTGATGTAACAAAGGCTAAAGGGGTTGATGATGAACACTCTTATTTTAAAGATAGACCTGTAAATGAAAATGCAAAACTAAGAACTCTATTTTCTGACCTCTTTGAGGGGAGAAAAGCGGAAGAAAAACTAGAATATAAAGCAGATTTAAACGCATATATTCTTTCATAAAATAAACTTAAATTCTAGTTAGCAATTAAGTAGATTTACTTTGCTATAATTTCGACACAAATTTCAAATTATAAACAGGGTAAAAATTGATTAAAAAAATAAAAAAATATACAACAACAAACACGCTTGTTATTCTAGGTATAATTTTAGGTGCTTTATTTGGGAGTTTTTTTCCAGAATTGGCACTTGAGCAAAAAGTTATTGGCGCTGCTTTTATAGCCTTTTTAAAGATGCTCGTTGTTCCTCTTGTATTTGCAAGTATCTACATAGCGATTTTAGGTTTAGGCTCACTTGAACATCTAAAAAACATCGGTTTAAAAACGATAGGTCTATACCTCTTAACTACTACATTTGCCGTTATATTAGCGATAATCGTTATGAATATAGTTGGAATTGGGGAACCTGTAAGCGGCGAGGGTCTTGAGTATGCAAAAGCAGGTACAATCGCACCTTTTTCATTTGAAGCTATGATTTTAAGCTTCATCCCTACCAATATATTTACAGCACTTAGCAATGGCTCAATGATGCAAATCATAGTGTTTGCTATCCTTTTTGGTGTCGCATCTCTCTTTTTAAAACCGAGCGAACAAGAGCCAATGGTGAAGTTTTTCACAGCGGTTTCAGAGGCGATGTTAAAGATGGCAGAGTGGGTTATCCTTATGACCCCTATCGGTGTTTTTTCTCTCATCTCTTATGTTATTGCGGAACAAGGGATAGATGTGGTTCTTGGACTTTGGAAGTATGTCCTTGTGGTTGTTGGTGTTATCCTTTTACACGGACTTGTAACACTTCCTGCAGTTTTAGCATTTTTTGGTAAAGTAAATCCTTACCGTTATCTCTCAGATGTTCGTGAATCTCCAATCATGGCATTTTCAACAGCCTCTTCAGCAGCTACACTTCCTGTTTCTATGCGTGTAACGGAAGAGATGGGTGGTGTAAATAAAAAAACAGCCTCGTTTGTTCTTCCACTTGGAGCTACAGTTTCTATGGATGGAACTGCGGCTTATCTCACAGTAGCCGTTCTCTACATCGCAAATATGGCTGGTGTTGCACTTAGTTTTGGTGACCAACTCCTCTTAGGAATTACGGTCGTTGCTCTTAGTGTTGGAGTTGCAGCACTTCCAAGTGCATCATTAGTTATGATGGTGGTGATTTTAAACCAACTAGGACTACCTGTTGAGTACATGGCTCTCATAGTAGCGGTTGACCGCATACTCGATATGTGTAGAACATCTTTGAATGTTACATCCGACCTTGTAGTGACTAAGATAGTTGACCAGATGGAGAGGCGTTCCGCTGTTTAAGCAAAAGAGCGAAATGAACAATACCCACTTCACTTACCTCCTAATTTTAGCGATGCTACTCTGGGGTGGAGGTTGGAGTGCTCTTAAAATTCTGACGCCTACTCTCCCTATGGATGTCATCATTTTTTGGCGATTTTTCATTATGAGTATCGCTTTTTTACCCATTCTTTATTTTTTTAAAGAACCTTTAGTTATAAATAAATCAAACCTTAAATATATCATAGGTAGCTCTGTGCTTAACATCGCATTTATGGTTTCTTCATTTATGGGGATTAAATATGGACTAGCTGGAGCTGGAGGAGTTATAATTACCACACTCTCTCCCGTTATGACATTTCTTTTAGTCGCTATACTCTTTAGAAAAAAACTTCAGAATCGGCAATATATTGGACTCTTTTTAGGCATAATCGGTGGATATACAATGCTTGAAATTGGTAACTTTGAGCAATTTCTCAACGGTTCAAATATCTACTTTTTACTATGTGCTCTTATATGGGCAGGGGTAACCCTTCTTTCTCAGTATTCACACAAGCATATACATCCAATACATTATAGTTTTATCATCTCCGCTATTGCAAGTTTTGTAACTTTTATATATGCTTATGATTCAAACTTATTAGTTGTTTTTGAACAAGATAGTAGATTTTGGATTGCAATGATTTATCTCGCTGTTCTTGGTCAAAGTGTAGCTACCACCATCTTTTTTATAGCATCAGGGAAACTTGGTAGTGAAAAGACCAGCTCTTTTATGTTTCTTGTTCCCCTTTTTGCTCTAGTGATTGCTTATTTTACTTTAGATGAGCCTTTGCAAATTCATATACTACTAGGGGGTGCCTTAAGCATGATTGCTATCTTTTTTATAAATAAAAAATAGTTAAAAATCTAATCTTAGAGTAATCTATTTAGTGTATCATTATAAATAATTAAATTCTAGGTTGATTTATGGGCTACGAAACAAATACCCTCGGGGCGAATAACATTCTTATACTTGGGGCTGGTTTTGCTGGTCTTGAAGCTGCTATATTTTTAAAAAAAGCTGGTTATGATGTAACTTTTGTCAATGAAAGAGATTATTTTTATATCTATCCTACATCTATATGGGTACCTACACATGAAAGTAGTTTTGAAGATGTTTGTATAGACCTCAAACTTCTTCAAAAAGTGCATCAATTTAACCTCATCATAGATAGGGTAGAGAGCATAAAAGTTAAAGAGTCTCAAGTTATACTTAAAAGTGGAAAAATCCTAAATGGCTACCACTCTTTAATCATCGCTATAGGTGCTTCAAAAGTCAAGCATAGTGGTATTGAGAACACACTCTCAATTTGTGGAACTCCTGAGACATCTTTACTTATAAGGGACAAGATAGATGCGCTTATTGCCAAAGGAAGTGGTAAAATTTGTTTTGGTTTGGGGGGCAACCCTAAAGATTCATCGGCTGTTCGTGGTGGTCCCGCTTTTGAACTGCTTTTTAATGTAGATACCCTTTTAAGAAAAAAGAAAATTCGAGACAACTACGAGCTGACTTTTTTTGCACCAATGCCTCAACCTGGAAAAAGGATGGGGGAAAAAGCACTAAAGATGATGGATAAACACTTCAAAAGATTAAACATAAAGCAACATTTTGGAAAAAAGATAAAATCTTTTGAAAAAGACTCTATAATTTTTGAAGATGATTCTAAACTTGAATCTGATTTTACAATGTTTATAGCTGCTGGAGATGGTCATGAAGTGGTTAAAAAATCTGATTTACCAACAAATGAAGCCGGATTTGTAAAGATTGATAACTATTGCAATGTGATTTTTGACGATAAAAGCATACCAACAAATATCTATGCTATTGGTGATGTTGCTGCATTGGATGGCTCTTCTTGGAGGGCAAAACAGGGTCATGTCGCAGAGGTGATGGCAAGAAATATTGCACATAATATAATTGAGAAAGATAAGGACTCTAGCAAGCTAAAAGGATATATAGAGCATCTCAACATACTCTGTGTTATGGATAGCGGAGATGGTGCCTCTTTTATCTATAGGGATGATAAGAGAGATTTTATGATACCAATGCCAATCGCCGGACACTGGATGAAAAAAGCGTGGGGACATTATTTTAAATATTCGAAGCTTGGTAAAATTCCTAGGATTCCAGGATTATAAAATCTTAGATTTTCTCTTTTGCCTTTCTTTTTTGTTTCATTTTCCGTTTTGCTAACTCACGCATATCTACAGTAGAATCGCTCTCATCAACAATCTCAACACCTAAAATTGTCTCAACACAATCCTCTAATGTCAAAATACCCTCTGTTTGATCATAATTATCCATAACTAGAAACATATGGTCTTTTTTTGCTATGAAAAGATCAAGAGCTTTTGATACTGGGATATTTTCGTTTATTGCAAAAATATCCTTTTTTATACTTCCAAGAGTGACGCTATCATCTTCTAAAGCTTGCTTGAAAATTCTTTTTGTCATTACTATACCAACAACATCTTCAATAGATTCATGATATACAGGGATACGAGAGAACTTAAATATCTCCTCTTTTGTTTCTACTATTTCTTTGATAGTCATATTTTCATCAAGTGCGAAAACAACACTCCTTGGTGTTAAAACTTCACCAACTTTAATATTATCAAGATTTAAAATATTTTCTATAACATCTGATTCTTGTTCATCAATAACACCCTCATCTTCACTGATAAGCATACTTTCTAAAAGTTCCTCTTTTGTTAAAGAGTTTGCATCCCCTTTACCTTTCGTTATTCTATCTGTAACAGCAAGTGTTGTTAGAATAATAGGGTAAGTTACCCATATGAAAATTCTAATTACATGAGCTGAGGCTGGAGCCAATTCTTTCCAATAAAGTGCTCCTATTGTTTTAGGAATAATTTCAGATAGAAAAAGTATTGCAAAAGTCATTACAATAGAGATGATTACAACAGCATCATTTCCAAAAAGAATAGCTGCTTGTGCACCAACCGCAGCTGCACCTAATGTATGAGCAATAGTATTTAAAATCAGTATAGAAGCAATTGATTTGCTAATTTCTGTTTTTTGAAAACGAAGAAGCTTACCAACTTTCGGCTTCTCTTTTTCTAAGAGTGAAATATATGACATATTAACGGAGAGCAGTACTGCCTCAAGAACAGAACAAACAAATGATATTCCAACTGCAAGAGCGAAATATAGTATTAGTAAATCCAAGTTTTACAAATCCTTTTTATTTTTTAATTAGTTTTTTTGACGAAAAGCCCATACATACTAAATATGCTACAACAATATCCAAGTGGCTAATCCTAAAAAACTAAAAAAGCCTACTACATCTGTAACTGTGGTTAAAATGACGGTACTTCCAATAGCTGGGTCAATATCCATCTTCTTTAAAAAGAGAGGGATTGTTGCGCCAAAAAAACCAGCCATAAATAGGTTAATAATCATGCTCAATGCAATTACAACACCAAGCATCCCCATATTAAACCAAATAGCGGCAATAATTCCCATAATTATAGCAAAGAAGATTCCATTTACCAACGAAATTGCAACTTCCTTTTTTATAATCCTCATAGCATCGCCCTGAGAGATGTCACCTAGAGCCAACTGCCTTACAACAACTGTAAGTGTTTGCGTTCCAGCATTTCCACCCATTGACGCAACTATGGGCATTAAAACCGCTAAAGCTATGATACTCTCTAGGGTGTCTGCAAAAAGAGCAATAACCAAAGAAGCCCCAATTGCAGTAAAAAGATTAAGAGATAACCATGTTGCGCGTTTTCGTCCAGCTTTGAGTATCTCATCATCCTCTTCGGCATCATCATCAACACCCGCAAGGTTATACATCTGCTCAGTGGCATGTTCGTTAATGATATCATAAATATCATCTGAGGTGATACGACCAAGCAAAACACCATAGGCATTTACAATCGGCATAACAGACAGATCATACTCTTCGAAGTAGTGCACTACCTCTTTTATATCTTCTCTATCCTCTGCCGTTTTTGGCTCAAAACTCTCTTTAGAATTATCTATATTTTCTTTCAATGTTTTTGAAAAATCAAATATTAAAAGGTCATCTAAGCCAATAGTATATCGAAGTTTATTATCTGCATCAGTTATAAAAAGATTTTGAACATTTTCAAGCTCATTCTCATGTCTGAGTTTTGCAAATCTTTTGACAACATCTTGAACAACTTCATCTTCATTTGCTGTGAAGACCTCCAGTTGCATATAGGCACCAGCTTCATTTTCTTCATAGTTTTGAAGCTGTGTAATCTCTTGTTTATCATCTTCATGGAGTGTATCAAAAACCTTTGAAGCTACACCCTCGTCCAGCTCTTCAAGCTCTTGCATAAAATCAGCTTGATCATCAGATTCAAGCTCTGTAACAGCATGGCGCAATTCATCAATACTTAAAGACTCAACTACATCATCAAAATATCTATCAGGGAGAGCAAGGGCTACATCCCCAACAATATCTTTAGGTATTTTTTTTATGGCATCAGCAAACTCACTGTCATCTAGTTGTTTTAGTATCTTTGCTATATCTGATGGATGAATCTCGCTTAACTCATGGGCGTTTAAATATTCTTCTAATTTATTCATAGTATGTTTTATAATTCACTAATGTTATATTTTCCTAATTATACCCAACCATATACACTAAAAGATTACAAAAAAAATTTAAATGCTTTTAGCTCTCTCTTTTGCTCCATTTTTTAAAATTTCTATTTTGATACTTTCATCACTGTTGGATATAGCTGAGTAATAACCACCCCACTTCATATACTCTTTTTGAGCTAAACCAACTATCACACTCATGACAATAATACCTTTTAATTCCTCTTCTTGAACCTTTGGAAATAATGTTTTTAGATTGACAGTTTGGACAAGTCTTTCATTAAGCCTAATCTAGTCATTATTTTATTTCCACTTCATTTACTAAATAAATTTGATTATTTTCTTCAATTACCAATCCAAAATTATTTATAAGTTGCTCTAAAATATAATTTAACTTATCCATTTGTATGGCATAACCAAACTCTTTTTTTGTAAAAATATTTACACCCTCATGTGTAACAAAATTATTGGCAGTATTAATCAATGTATCAATAGGATTATCTTTCATCTCTTGAACTGTCTATTTTCTCATCTTTGAAAAAGTTATCAAGAATATCAACTTTTCCGTTAATTACAAAATCTTTTAGCAAATTATGTACTCTCATATTCACTTTAAAAGGAGGTATAGTTATTCCTTCTAACTCTTCAAAAAATAGTTTTGCTTTAGCTTTATCAACACTATCCTTAAGCTCATCAAAACGGCCATACTCATTAAGATTTGTCTCTGTTATGTTGGTGCGAAGCAGTGCTTTTAGTCTGTCTGCATCTACTCCTAGCGTTTCAACCAGTTTGCTTATCTGAGAGTTTTCAGCATCTGCTTGGTACTGGGCTATATACTCTTTAAAGGTTTTACTCTCATCTATTGTGATGTCGCCACTTTGAATATCGTGAAGTAGTATATTTGCATACTTTTGTTCCTCTTGAGTAAGTGAAGCAAAAGATTTATGAAGCTCATTGAGTCTCTGTTCTATCTCTTCTTTATCTCCTCGTGCAAGTATTTTTAGGTACTTGTTAAAACGGGAATTCATAAACTCTGCATCTATTTTTTGAGTATCTATCTCCGTAATGTACCCATCAATCTCAAAAGGGATATCTGGCATACTGCCACCAGACCCTCCTCCTGAGTTAGAGAGCTCTTTGTATCGTTGCAGCAGTGTAAGATAGAGCATCTCATCAAACACTAGTGCCATACTCTCCCATCGAAAGCCTTGTATCTTTGCAGCTTCGAGTGTGTCGTTTAATTCTTTAAAGAGCTTAGCAAAGGCAGCTTTTTCACTTACATCACTAGGTAACTCTTTAAAGTCAACTACACCTGCGTTTTCAAAGAGTTCAGCTATATCACTATAGAGATGATTGAGCTTTTTGATATTATCTTCAAGTCTATCCACAAACAGACCTAGGGGCTTATCTCCTGAGTAGAGTTTGATAGCTCTGTCTATATTTGCCTCCATAGTATGTGGTTTTCTGTAGTAGCGAATGGTGCCGAAAGGCTTATCTGCTCCAAAGAGTCTATTTGTTCGTGAAAACGCTTGAATGATGTTTGCATACTCTAACATCTTATCAAGGTAGAGTGTGTTCAACCACTTTGAGTCAAACCCTGTAAGCATCTGATCAACTACTATGAGCAAATCTATCTGCTTACTTCTATCTTTTTCTATGCTTATGTAGGGCTTTTTATGTGCAAGTCGTGAGGCTATATCTTTTTTAAACTTAGCAAAGTTTGCTAGTGAGAACTCTTGGCTGTAAAGAGCATTATAGTCTTCTATTATCTCCACTAGTCCATCCTCTTTAAACGCCACATCTCCACCATTGTCTATGTTTGGATCAAAAAGAGCAGTTATCTTAAGTGCGAGTCCACTCTCTTGCGTTTTCGCTTTGAGTAGGCGGTAGTAGCTGATAGCTTCAGGTATGCTACTCGTTGCAAATATAGCATGAAACTTAGAGTTTTGGCTTAGGGTTATCCAGTTTTCTACTATGTCTTCTACTACTGCGTTTTGATGTGGCTCTCTCTCGTACTGTGCTTTTGTGAGGTAGTCTTCTATACCTTTTACATACTTCCCTGCATCATCTTTATACCCAGCCATCTTAAGATCATTCATAAACTTGCTAAAGACTTTTTTCTTCTTAACATCACTGAGTGCCTCTTTTTCATCTTTTGCTTTTGCCTCTTGCAAGGCTACGGCTCTGCGGAGCTCTCTATCTTTGTAGGTAAGTATCTTGTAGGGGTCAAATCCGAGTACATTTTTATCGCGTATGCCATCGGCTATGCTGTAGCGATGAAGTTCATCCCCAAATACTGTAGCAGTTGTATTCTCTTTTTTCTGATTTTCATCCTGTATAGGCGTCCCAGTAAATCCAAAAAACAGAGCATTCTCAAAACTCTTTTTAATGCTTATGAGCATATCGCCAAAGGTAGAGCGGTGTGCCTCATCTATGATAAAAACGATTCTCTTATTATTTATAAGTGCTATATCTTCTGTATGGAGTCCATCTTCATCATCACTAATGTTACTCATCTTCTGTATAGAGGTCACTATGAGAGTGTTTGCAGGGTCACTGCTCTTTAGTTTCGTTAGCAGCACTCCAGAGTTCTCTGTTGCTTGTACCTCTTCACTCTCACTACTAAAAGCTCTGTACTCACTTAGCGACTGCACTCCTAGCTCTATCCTATCCATCAAAAATATCACCTTGTCGGCGTCTTTTGAGTTAGCGATGAGTTGTGCAGACTTAAAACTTGTCATGGTTTTCCCTGAGCCTGTTGTGTGCCAGATGTAACCGCCTAAGCTATTTTTAGACTTAAAGTCATTTTTTACCACCTTGTCACTAATGGCATTTGCCGCATAGTACTGATAACTTCGCATCACTTTTAAAACGCCATCAGCACTATCTGCTACTGTGTAAAAGCCTATGAGTTGGTGTGCCATAGGGATGCTAAGCAGAGTTGAGGCTATCTTTTTCCAATCATTTATAGGCTCATTGTTAAAATCAGCCCAGTGAAAATAGTAGTCTCTGTTAAACTTCCCATCACTTCCAGGGTTGGCAAAGTAGCGACTCTCATTTGGCTCCATCGCTACAAATATCTGCACAAGGCTAAAGAGTCCGCTAAAGACACCCTCACGAGAGTACTTCTCTATCTGGTTACAAGCCTCTCCTGCACTCACCCCACTGCGTTTGAGTTCTATGTGGATGAGTGGCATACCATTTATAAGTAGCATAAGATCCCCACGGCGGTCATTGAGTATTTTTGATTTTGTTTTAAAGATGGGTTGTTGGACTATCTGGTAGCGGCTCTGTCCTGCTGCTATCTCTGCTCTGTCATATATCTTGAGGCTTATCTCTTTAGCAAAGTGCAGTTTATCATCGGGATTATCTCTTACTATGGAGACTGTTTTTCCATTGATGAAGCCGTTGAGTTTTAGTGGAGATTTGAGTGTGTTTATCTGCTCTATTATCTGTTGCATCTCACCTTGAGTGAGTGGTATGCCGTTAAGTCTGTCTATGCCTTTGTTATTTGCAAAGAGTATCTCTGCCCAGTTTTGCAGTAGATCTTGCTCACTTGGGTTTTTTATGACTTCACTCTCCCACCCTTTTTTACTCAGCTCCTCTATAAGTGCCGCTTCAAATGCACTCTCTTTCGTAAATGTCATCTAGTCCTCTTTTAAATTTTCTGTTTTATAGAGCATGTAGCCCTCATAGTAGTAACTTGTATCTATCCCTCGCATATAGAGGCTAAAGTCATCTACTCTATCACTGAGTGCCTCTTTTAGGAGGTGTTTTATCTCTATATCTTTTATGGGGCTTCGCTCCATGGCTAAAAGGTAGTCATCTTTATCTATCTTACTCCAATCCACAACGCATTGGAGCTCTAGCTTAAATATATGGTCAAGCCATATCCGCATACTGCGTCCATTTCCCTCACGAAAAGGGTGGGCTATGTTCATCTCTACATATTTTTCCACTATAGTATCGAAGCTATTTTGTGGCATCTGCTCTATGTTTTTTAAAGAGACCTCTAAGTAGCTAATGGGAGCAAAACGAAAACCACCCTTAGAGATGTTTACCTCTCGCACTTTTCCAGCAAAAGGGTAAATCTCTGCAAAAAGGTAGGAGTGTATAGCGCATAACGATGCAAAACTCCCTGCCTCAAGAGTTGCTAAAAAACCGCTCTCAAAGAGCTTTTTTGCTTTTATCTTAGAGAATCGCTCCTCTTCTCTAGCTAACTCTACTGCGTCACTTATACCTAGCTTGTTTTGTAAAATCATAATCGTCCCCTTAAAATATCATCTTCACAAAAATCATTCATCAAATTGACATTAAAAGTTTTATTTCCTACATCTTTTAAAGAGGCTCCTATACTGTAGACTCTAGTCTCATCCACAATTAGGTATCTATCATGAAATGTTTTATTTATTACTGCTTCTAAATTTTTGTACTGTTTGTTATACTTTTGTATATCTAATTTAAGTTGCTTTGAAATAGTATGAGTGATAAGTTTAGTATCTACATTTGAGTTTTTTGAGAGCATTATAAGTGTAGTCTCATCTATATAATTATCTATAAGGGTTATACTTTTAGTAGCACTTTTTATAATATCTACTATGAAATAATAAGCATCAAATATCTCTCCATTATAAAATATTCCATGTTTTAACTCCAAGGTATTATTCTTTATATGTTTTCTTATATCTTTGACATCATTTTCTAAGTCAAGTATTCTTTGCTGGGTAATTTTCTCTCTGTTAAGTACATAACCATTTGATATATACTCTTTTAAAACCGATGTAGCCCACTGTCTAAACTTTGTCGCTTTTTTACTATTTACTCTATAGCCTATAGAGATAATAGCGTCTAAATTATAGTGTGATACATTTCTAGCTACTTCTCTATTTCCCTCTTTTTGAACTATCCGTAATTTTCGGATAGTTGCATCTTCATAGAGCTCTTTTTCTTTATATATAAACTTTATATGGTCGTTAATGGTTCGCACATCTTTATCAAAGAGTTCTGCTATCTGTTTTTGAGAGAGCCAAATAGTATCCCTATCTACTGATATTTTTAACTCCAACTCTCCATTGTTGTAAACTACCACATTTAACATATCTTCTCCTGTGCTTAACATCATACAAACATCTTCGATAAAAATGCTTTTTTGAGGTTTTTAAGTTTCTCTAGCTCTTGGTGCTGGAGGTTTATGAGGGAGTCTAGTTTTTGGAAGTAGTTGCCTATTTTGGTTTGTTCGG
>JALSLJ010000015.1 GCA_026988315.1 Sulfurimonas sp.
CGTTGAAGTTACAGACCACCCTTGGTTCTTGGGCGTACAGTTTCACCCAGAGTTTACCTCACGTTTGCAAAATCCAAATCCTTCGATTTTGGCATTTGTGAAAAATTCCTTAGAACGTACATAGAGGAATAGAAATAATTTAAAAGGAAACTATTTTATGATAAATTCAGAACTATTTAACAATAAGATAATAGAGATTGAAGATAAAAATGGCAATAAAAAACAAAAAATAGTTTATGAACCAAAATATAAAGATAGTTCTAAAAAGAAAATCTACTCTCCTTTAAGAAAAAAATATCTTGATGCTTTACCTGAAGAGGTAGTTCGTCAAGAGTTTATCTGTAAGCTTATCAATGACTATGGCTATGTATTAGAGCAGATGGATGAAGAGGTTAAATTAACTTCTTCACAACGAGGGACAGGACGAGCAAGTGCCGATATTGTTGTTTGGAAAAGTCAAGAAGAAAAAAAGAAAAAGAAAACAGCTTTTTTAGTAGTAGAACTAAAGGCAGATACGCTTAGACTTAAAGTTGAAGATTGTTATCAAGGCTACAACTATGCTACATGGAGTAGAGCGAAACTTTTTGCTATCTCTAATGGTACAGAACTACAAGTTTACAAAACCATAGAAGAAGAACTTCCACTTAGCCTACAACCAGTTAATGACATACCCAATGCTAAAGATATACTTAATGATAAAAAACTAGAAAATTCACTAGCAAAAACGAAAGAGTTTACAGGTAATGAGTTTGCAACGCTATTACACAAGTGTCATAATATTATTCGCAACAATGACAAGCTATCTCCTGAAGCTTCTTTTGATGAAATTAGTAAAATCCTATTTATTAAAATAATGTATGAGCGTAATCCTAAGCAAGAAGCTATTTTTTCTTTTAAACAGTTTGAAATATTAAAAAGAGAATATCTTAATAGTTTTAAGCAAGAAAAAAACAATCAAATAAAATGGGAAGAGAAACAAAAAGCAAAATATATTAAATCTGGTGATTTTGATGAAGCAGAAAAAATAGATAAGCATATTAAAGAGTTACTCAAAGAAGAACCACCATCATATATACAAGAGTTATTTAAAGAAGTTAAAGAGAAATTTAAAGAAGATAATATTTTTGATGAAAATGAAAAAATTAAATTAAGAGAAAAAAGTTTTGAGCAAATTGTTAAAGAGCTACAAATCTATAACTTAACCTCTACAAGTGCCGATGTAAAAGGTATCGCCTTTGAAAAGTTCTTAGGGCGTACATTTAGAGGTGAGCTTGGGCAGTTTTTTACTCCTAGAGTTATAGTTGACTTCATTGTCAATCTGCTTGAACCTAAAGAAAATGAGCTTATTTGTGACCCTTGTGCAGGTAGTGGTGGGTTTCTTATTAAAACTTTTGAAAGCATCAAAGAGACGATAGATAATCATTATATTGAGATTAAAAAAGCAAAACAAAAAGAGATATTTGGTGAAAATTTAGAAAAGATAGATGATGAGGCTCTTCAAAAAGAGTATGAAGCCTATTTAGCCAAAACAAACAAAGAGCAAGAAGCCAAAATAAAAAAGCTCTCTCACAAGTCCATCTTTGGGACAGATGCCAACCCAAGAATGGCAAGAGTCTCTAAGATGAATATGATTATGCACGGAGATGGACACAATGGCATACACCATAACGATGGACTTCTCAATGTAAATGGCATTTTTAGAAACCGTTTTGATGTCATCATCACCAATCCACCATTTGGTACAAACTTAGATAAAAAATACCCAACAGTTGAAGAAGATGACAAATATACCAATGAAGTGATGATACAAAAGTACCTTAAAGAGTATGGTGATGTCTATGAAGAGGAGATGAAACAGGTCACTGACAACATAGACGAACCCATCAGAGGGCTTTTTAAGGTAGGTAAAACTTCAGGAGCTACAGAAGTGCTTTTTATAGAGCGTTGTTTAGATTTACTTAAGGCTGGTGGGCGTATGGGTATTGTTTTGCCAGAGGGTGTGTTAAACAGCTCAAACTTACAAAGTGCAAGAGAGTACTTTGAAAGTAGAGCTAAAATTTTGCTCATTGTCTCTTTACCACAAGATATATTTATTAGTTCAGGTGCTACGGTTAAAACCAGTTTGGTATTTTTTAAGAAGTTTACAGAAAAAGAAGCCAAAGCGTATGAAGCCATAAAAACAAAAGCTACCAAAGAGATAGAAGCAAAATACAAAGATGAAGTAGAGCCTATAGAAGCCAAACTCAAACTAAGAGGCAAAGAAGCCCCAAATAAAGAGGAGAAAAAAGAGCTAAGAGCTAAACTAAAAGCTATACTCTCTAAGATAGAAAGTGAAATAAAAGAGCAAATTAAAGAGAAGTTTGACTATGTTATTCCTATTTCAGACATTAAAGAGGCAGGTATTACCTCTACAGGTGCAAAGGGAGAAAACCAACTACCAGAACTGCTTAAACTCTTTACAGAGTATAGAAAAAAGAATGCTTTGTGGGAAGAGAGCGTTTAATGAGTGCTTTACTGAAATTTATAAATTTCTCTACCTTACATACTTGGAGTCCACATCTACTTTTGAGTAATGGTTTAACTTATAAAGATAAATATCGGATAGTTTTTTTTAAAGAATTTACAGAAAAAGCAAATATTGAAAAAATAAATATTCAAGACAATGAAAAATATAAAATTTTAGGTGTTAGGTCTTATGGTAAAGGTGTTTATTTAAATAGAGAAGTCTTAGGTAGTTCTTTAAAGATGAAAAAATATCAAAAAGGTAAAAAAAATCATTTGTATTGGTGTAAAGTAGATACAAAAAACGGTGCTTTTGGTATAATTCCAGAGAGTTTAGAAGATGGAATAGGGTCATCAAATATGACTTTCGCAAAATTAGATACATCAAAAATTTATCCTCCTTATTTAGAGTTATTTTTTAAATCAAAAAAGTTTAATCAATATATGGATAGTTTGGTTGTAGGTACAACCAATCGAAAATATATTAAATTCAATGATTTATTGAATGATGTAAAAATCCCTTTACCCTCTTTGGCAAAACAAAAAGAGATAGTAGATGCTTATCAATCTAAAATAGCTTTGGCAGAAAAACAAGAGCAAGAGGCGAAAGAGAAAGAAAAAGAGATTGAAGCGTATCTTTATAGGGAACTTGGGATAGAGATACTTAGTAATGCAAGTGAAAAACTATTTAACTTTGCTAACTTTAAAAATATTGGAAGATGGGATACTCTTTTTCTATTAGATGAAAATAAAATAAAATCAAACTATGAACTCATACCTATTTCTAAAATTACAAATACATTTTTAAAAGATTTGAATAACCATACTCTTAGAATAGACACTAAGAAATACCCAAATGATACGTTTAGATATATTGGTATGGAGCATATGGAAAAAGAGAGTGGAAAATTACTCAAACTCGAAGAAGTAAAGGGTATAGATATTAAAAGTCAGACTATTAAATTACCTAAAGGATTTTTTCTTTATGGAAAATTACGTCCTTATCTTAATAAGTATTATTTTAATGAATTAGGCTATGACAATATTATTGTTTCATCTGAATTTTTTGTATTTTCGGTGCAAAATATAGATGAAGAGTATTTTAGGTATGTACTGGCATCTTCTTTTATTCAGTTTCAAATAGAGAATCATATGAAAGGTGCAAGAATGCCAAGAATAAGTGAAGGAACTTTTAAAAATTTGAAAATTCCTTTGCCTGATATTAAGTTACAAGTTAAAATAGCGAATTATATCAGTAATTTAAAAGCAGAGATTAAAGAGTTAAAGAAACAAGCGAAAGAAAACAAAACTCTAGCACTCCAAGAGTTTGAAAAGGAAATTTTTAATGAGGCTTAAAAGGTTATGGGTAGATGGATTTAAAAACCTAAATGAATTTGAACTTGATTTTAGCGATAAAGATGGCATAACTGTTCTTATAGGAAATAATGGTAGTGGTAAGAGTAATGTTTTAGAAGCTATTAGTGCGATATTTACTGGACTTTTTAAGATGAGTACACCACAGAGAAAACCTAAGTTTGAATATGAGATAGAGTATCTGTTAAATGAGGCTGAATATAAACTGTCATTAAAAAAACATGGTGAAGAATACAGATATAATTTTTATAAAAATGAAACAGATATTCAAGTAACAACATTTAAAGCTAACCCTACTCAATATCTACCTTCAAATATCATAGCCATATATAGTGGTGAAGAGATGCGTTTGTGGGAAGAGTATTATAGGCATCTTTATAGTGACTTTATGAAAGATATAAGAGGAGAGTTACACTCCTTACCTGTCCCAAAACTTTTTTATATCAATAAGTTTTATTGGAATATAGCTCTTTTGACATTGCTGTATTCGTCTTTAGACAACAATAAAGAGTTTTGTAAAAGAATTTTAAAGCTTGATGATTT
>JALSLJ010000016.1 GCA_026988315.1 Sulfurimonas sp.
TCGCTTTCTAATATCATTGAAATTCTTTCCCAGCAGTAAGGGCAGGTAAAAAAGTGTTCCATCTGTTTTCTTCCTTTATGTTTATGGCAATAATTATAGCTTTTAAAATTATAAATAAAGCCTATTTAGATTACAACCAATAGCATAAAGAGCTAATTGAATAAGATGAGTTTGTGGATGCTAAGTTTAGATGCGTTGAATTGGAAAATAAAGTGAAGAAACCAAGTATATAAATTGTAAAATACATTTAAAAAATTAATATAAATTAGGACAGAAAATCATTATGACAAAAATCAAAACATCATTTTCAGGTCATGATAAATTTGACTGTAAAATAGATTGGATTACTAAAGGTTTAGAAGCCTATAGAGAAGATAATAGAATATTTATTCAATCAAATATTGAAACAACTATTGCACAATTGGGGCTTGGGAGTAATATGGTTAAATCTCTTAATCATTGGCTGAAAGTTTTTGCTTTGATTGATGGAGAGAAACTAACGGTATTGGGACAAACTATTTTAGACAATGACCCCTATTTGGAAAATAGTGATACCCTTTGGATATTACATTGGAACTTGGTTAAACATAGAGAAAAAGCTACCTTGTATAATCTTTTTTTTAATAAAATCTACCCACATAAATTTTCTAAAGAAGAGATTGTTGACTATATCACTGCGTGGTTAAATGAAAATAAAACTAACTTGTCTCCTACAACGCTGAATGCTGATGTTGATGTACTTATCCGAATGTATAATAATCATCATGGTGAAAATCATAGTATGAGTCTTTTATCAGAATTGAATATTGTTACAAAACTATCGCAAAGTAATTATTCTTTAAATATTAATGCAGTTACGCCTATATCAGATGAACTGTTTTTATATATTTTATGTGATTATATTGAGATACAGTATAGTTCTAGTGCTACTTCAATTTCTATAGATGATATTCAGCGAGGTAGGTTGAGTATTCAAAAAAGTTTATGTATGAGTGAGCATACGCTATATAGTAAAATAGATAAATTGTCAAAGCTTACAAATAATAGGTTTACTTATTCTGAAACAGCAGGTATTAGACAGATATATGTAACTGAGCAGATAGACAAATCAGTTATATTAGATAAGATATATAGATAAAGGATGAGAGTGTTCTCTTATAAAAATGAACTTACTTTAAAGAATAGATTTAATAAATCTACCAATATACTACATGATAAAGAAGAGTGTAAAGATTACATCATTACGCAATCTACAAAAGATACATTAAGTACTTTTTTTAAACTTGACTATCATAATGCTATAGCACTTATTGGTCCTTTTGGTTGTGGAAAATCTTCATTACTTTTATATATTAATACATTGTTGGCTCAAAGTGAGAAAAGTAAAAACTGTTTAACTCAACTAAAAAAAAGTGATAAAGAGTTATTTAAAATGTATGAAATTTTTTCTAAAAATAGAGAGTTTATACGGATAAAAATTGTAGGAGAACATATCTCATTTAAATCTCAATTTAAAAGTGCTATCTCTGAACATACTATTTTAAAATCAACAAAAAAATACTTAAAAGAGAATGAACTTTTTCAGATGAGTAAAGCTTTAGAATTTTTAGATAAAGATTTGAAGAAAAGTCACTATACTGATGTACTTTTCTCCATAGATGAGTTTGGAAAGTTTATCGAATTTGGATTAGAAGATAGTACTGCTAATGATATTTTTGATTTACAAACTTTAGCAGAGTATATTAATAAAAAAAATAACTATAAGTTGATTATATCTTTACACAAAGCCTTTAGTGAATATACCAATGGTCTTACTACGATGACCTATACCGATTGGGATAAGATACAAGGAAGATTTGAAAATATTGTATTTAAAGATGATTATTATGAGATGCTTAATATATTTAAAGAAACTATTACTTTAAAAAAGAGTGGACCCATAAAAGATGCACAGGAATTAATAGCTTCAATTTGTCATGAAGCAACTTTAAATGAAAATGCTAGTATTGAGCTATTTGAAAAGATTGTACCAATTCATCCTTTTTCTGCTATTGCTATTTCTGAAATTTTTACACGGTATTTTCAAAATCAACGCTCTATCTTTTCTTTTCTCTTTTCTACCGAACCACATGCTTTTCAAGAATTTATTTCTCAGGAACAAGAAGAGGTTAGATTATACACCTTATCTAATTTATATGAGTATGTGAGCTATCTCCTTAAAGTTTACAATATTCTTTTACCAGATAGAGAGATTTGGTATAAGGCTGACCATAGATTACAAGATAGTAGAATTAAAAGTGATTTAAAACAAGACATTATTAAGAGTATTGCTCTTATTCATTCATTTAAACTCTCTCATACTATTGTAACTGATGAAAAGCATCTCATTTTAGCCTTATCGGATAGATACTCTAAAAAAGAGATTATGGGTACAATCAGTAAACTTGTAGATGAAAATATATTGGTCTATCAAGAGCAGACAAAATCATTTTCACTCTTAGAAGATTCAAATATTAATATTAATAAAGAGTTAAAAAAGAGATTATTAGAGAATAAAAATATTGATTTTGAAAAGAAGTTAAATAGTTTTATTATTGATAAGTTTTTAGTAGCAAAACGTTATTTTGTTCAGTATGGAACTAAACGATATTTTGAAAAAGTTTATGTTTTAAATAGTAAAAGTTTAAAAAATTCTACTTATAAAATAGTATTTTCAGATAAAGATAAAGGGATATTAAAACAAGAGAGTGTAGTTTCTCCTAAATCTGTTTTTATTCCTTTAGAAAACTTATCTCATATTAAAGTGCTTATAAAAAAGATGTTTGCACTCGAAGATATACGAGAAGAGTACACATCAAAAATCAGTATTGATACTAAAGAGATTATGGATAATATGATTAGTGATTATACTATTACTCTTGAGAAACTATTGAATGCAAGTTATATGAATGGTTCTATTTTTTATAAGGGAAAGGAGTTCCTTTATAGCTCTAAAAAATTACAAGAGATTTTAAGTGAGATAGTAAAAGGGTCTTATCCTGATACACCTATAATTAATAACTATACTTTTACCCATACCCTTGCTCATAAGGGAGCTAGTACTACAACAGTTAAAAAACTTTTTGAAGGTATGTTAAAAAACAGTCATTTGAAAAATTTAGGAATAGAAAAACTTCCTGCTGAAAAAGCTTTATATCTATCAGTCATAGAAAGAGCAGGGTTTCATAAAGAACTAAAAAATGGTTTATATATGCTATCTGAACCAAGTGATTTAAACTTTTCAAATGTATGGAAGTATATAGCAAAAGTATTGAGTAAAAAACTTTTTTTAGATGAAGTAATAAATAAATTAGAAAAAGAGCCTTATGGACTTAATAGAACTACTGCTCTGTTTGTTATTTCACTTTTTCTACTTGTGCATAGAGAAAAAATAAATATTTTTAGAGATAATACCTATACTTATCTATTAACAATAGATATGCTAATGAATATGTGGAAAGCAAGTCATAAGTTTCAGTTAGAACTTATTGAATTGTCTCGAAAAGAGAAAAACTTATTTAAAACTTATGTAGAGATTACTACGGATTTTTCGGAGTATAGTTACTCTAAAGATAAAGTGGTCTCTATTATAAAAACTTTACATGGTAAATTTTCAGTTTTACCTGCCTATGCGAAACAGACTCAAAAATTATCAAAAGAGGCGATTGCTCTACGGAGTGCAATTGTCTCAATGAAAGACCCTAAAGATGCTTTTTTTGTAAAGTTTCCAAAAGCTTTAGGTTATGAGTCTATTGATGATATTTCAAATGATGAGTTTATCTCAAAGTTTAAAAAATCTTTTAATGAAGTAGCACTTGCCTATAAAGATGAGGTGGTGGCTTTTGAAAAATATTTCTCTAAAATTTTTCATTTTGAGGGTCAATCTTTTCCTTATGGAAACTCTTTGATTGCGTTGGCATCAAAATTAGAAAAAGTTGAGTCATTAGATACTCAGACAAAAGCATTGATAAGAAGTTTTACTTTCTCTAACAGTTTTCTTGACTTTATTAATAGTATCTCAGTCATTTTAATTAATAAAAAACTTGATGAATGTTATGACAATGATATAGTAGTTTTAAAAGCAAAGTTAAAAGAAGTTTCTAGTGATATGTTGTCTAAACTAGAACTTTCTGATGTGGCGAGTGAGAGCAAAGATGTAAGAAAAATATCATTGTCTTCTCTTGATTCAAATTTAAACAGGCTTATCTCAATTGACAAGAAGAAATTAGATACAATCAATAATCGAGTATTAAAATTAAAAGAGCTTATTCCTAAAGAATATACAAACGATGAGAAATTATTTTTAATTTCT
>JALSLJ010000017.1 GCA_026988315.1 Sulfurimonas sp.
TTTTTGAACAGAGTCAGGGAAAAGATTTTTTAGTAAAACACACGAAAAAACTAGACTCGATAATCTCTTTAATGTATAAAACAATTCTAAGGCGTATCTTTGGAAACTACCTACCGATGAGGAGTTCCATCCCTATTGCCATTGTAGCTCTTGGAAGTTATGCAAGAGAGCAGTTGTGCGTACACAGTGATATAGACCTTATGATTGTTTATAAAAAAATTGAGGGGTATAACACCGACTTAATAATAGAAAAACTTCTCTATCTTGCTTGGGATGCTGGACTCAAGCTAGGTCATAGAGTTCATGAAACAGACGATCTCTTTAAAGCATCTGGAGAAGATATAACCATTCGAACTTCACTCATGGAGTCAAGACTTATCACTGGTTCTGCATTTATTTGGCATGAGACACAAAATGAGCTCAACAAAGTTCGCCTACATAAACAAAAGGAGTTTATCCTTGCAAAGATTGAAGAAGCACAAAGCAGAAGAAAAAAGCATCCAACTTCTATGCAACCAAATATTAAAGAGAGTGTTGGGGGTCTTCGTGACTCTCAACTTATATTCTGGATAGCACAAACCATATATGGGGTATCAAGCTTAAAAGATATGAGTCAAATACTTTTCTCAGATGAGGAGTACAAAGACTACCGCATTGCTCTTGAACTTCTCTATCGTGTAAGAAGTGCCCTTCACCTCATTACAGATAAACAAGAGGATAGACTTCTCCTAGAACATATGCCACAAATCAGTACAATGCTTGGGTTTAAAGATGAAAGAAAAATGGCTACAAAAGTTCTTCAAGCACAATGGAGAATCAATAATTTCACGCAGATATTTGTAAAAAAAATGGTGAGGCCTCTCATTGTTGCACCTAGCAATATCAGCAAATTTAGAAAAAATAGATTAGCAAAAGGTTTTTATGAATTAGATGGGCGAATTTTTGCTTCTTATAATCTAAAAACAGAATCAATAAATTTTCTACTTGAGCTTCTTGTTGCTCTGGATGATAAAAATTACCACTTTGATGCTGGTCTTTTAAACCAATTCACATATGTAAATATTGCACATCCTCTCAAAGTAAAAACCTATATGCTTTTAAAAGAGCTTCTAAAAAGAAAAAATGTTTACTGCTTTTTAAAGCTATTTTATGATGCTGGGGTTCTACATAAACTTTTCCCAAACTTTAGAAAAGTGCTTCATCTTCCCCAATTTGATGGGTATCATCATTACCCTGTTGATATTCACTCACTTAAATGTGTAAAATCTCTTGAGAATATAAAAGAGCCCTTTATACAAAAACTCTTTGATGAACTTGATAGTGATGAAAAATTACTTATCAAAATTGCTGTACTTTTTCATGATACAGGAAAAGGGCGCAAACAAGATCATAGTGAAGTTGGAGCAAAACTTATTGCTCAATTTGCAAAACACTTAAAACTTAGTGAGAATTTAACAAATAGAGCTATAACCCTCATAAAACACCATGTACTTATGAGTAATGTTGCTTTTAAAGAGAACATCCACAATGAAAAAACATTATACAAGTTTATGTCAAATATCAAAGACTCTAAAAATTTAAAACTTCTCTACATCCTGACATATGCGGATATCAATGGAGTTGGTGGAGATACTTTTAACTCTTTTAACTCAAAGCTACTCTATGATCTGTATCTAAGTGCTTTAGAGGTTTCACAAAATAGTGACAGAATTACAGATGCAGCAAAAAGATTAAATATAGAAAAAAGAGTTAAAAATCATTTAGAATTTAAAACACTACCAAAACTTCTTCAAACAAAGTTACTTAGAATAGAGTCAAACCTATTCTTTTTTAAGCATGCACCACATGATATAATCAGTATCGCAAAAAAAGCCAAAGAAACACAAGAGTTTTCTTACACAATCAAAACAAACAGCTCACTAAGTATAGAGATATATAGAAAAATTCCGTTAAATATTGGTTATCTATTAGCAAGACTTAGCCATCTTGATGTTGGCTCTATGGAGATATTTACACTTTTTGATGATGTGAAGTATTTTAAAATAGAGTTTAAAAAAAATATAGCAGAGAGTGAACTTATAGAGATTGATGCAATTGTTAATAAGGCATTTGATATGTCATTAAAAGTAAAATTACAAGATATCAGTATCACAAAACAAGAGATTACAATAGACTGCGAACACTCTTTAACCCATGCGGAACTCAGTGTAAATACTAAAAATCAAAGAGGTCTTTTAGCCTATATAATGAATGTTTTTGAAGAATTAAACATAAATATTGTTACAGCAAAGATACATAGTACAAAATATCGTGTAAGAGATAGCTTCTTAATGGAAAAACAAAATAACATATGCAATAATACGGATAAAATTTATAGACTATTAACAAATAAAACTTTATAAGGGTACTATATGTGCGGAATTGTTGGGTATTTAGGCGAAAGAAACACGAAAGAAATTTTATTGGATGGACTTAAAGAGCTTGAATACAGGGGCTATGACTCAGCGGGTATTGCAGTGCTTCAAGGCAATGATTTTGCAAATTATAAAGCAGTTGGAAAACTTATCAACTTAGAAGAGAAAACAAAAGATTTTATAACAAAGGGTTTTGCAGTAGGCATTGGGCATACTCGCTGGGCAACACATGGAAAGCCAAATGAACTTAATGCACATCCACATTTAGGGGAAGAGTCTTATGTTGTTCACAATGGCATAATAGAAAATTATGCAGAGTTAAAAAAAGAGTTATTAGCTGATAATATACCTTTTTTAAGCCAAACAGATACAGAAGTGATTGTGCATCAGTTTGAAAAAAATTTAAAAAGTGCAAAGAATGCATTTGAAGCTTTTAGCACAACTATACAAGAGCTTGAGGGTGCTTATGCTATTTTACTTGTAACAAAATCAGAGCCAAATACTATCTTTTTTGCAAAAGAAGGCTCACCAATGTTAGTTGGGATAAACACTGAAGGTGAAAAATATTTTGCATCATCTGATACACCACTTATTGGTCAATGTAGTGATGTCAACTACTTTGAAGATGGGGATTATGGGTATGTGAGTGCTGATGAAATTGCAATATTTGATAGAGAATCAAAACAAAAAAAGCCTATTTTTTCTAAATTAACTCAAAATAAACTCTCCGCTCAAAAAGATGGGTATAGATTTTTTATGGAAAAAGAGATTTATGAACAAAGTGATGTTATCTCCGACACCTTAATGGGAAGACTTAGTGAAGATGCAGTAATTTTTGATGAACTTGATAAAAATTTATTTGATGACATCCATGAGATAAAGCTTTGCGCATGTGGCACATCGTACCACTCAGCACTGAGTGCATCTTACCTTTTTGAACGCTACTCTAAAATCAAAACATCAGTTGAAATAGCAAGTGAGTTTAGATACAGAGAGCCTATCATGAGTAAAGATACTCTTTTTATTGTAATTTCACAAAGTGGTGAAACAGCAGATACTTTAGAGACTCTAAAGATGGCAAAAAAAGCTGGACTTAAAACTTTAGTGATTTGTAATGTTGATAACTCATCTATGGTTCGCTTAGCAGACTCATCTATTTTAACTCGTGCAGGGATTGAAAAAGGTGTAGCATCTACAAAAGCTTTTGCAACACAAGTAACTGTTTTTTGGATGCTGAGTTTATATGTTGCAAAACTGCACAATACACTCTCATCACAAGAGATAGCAAAACAAATTTCACTTCTAAGGGAGGTACCAGCATCTGTAAAAGTAAATGATGAGATGCATGAAAAGATGAAACGCCTCTCCAAAAGATACCTACATGGTCATGGATTTTTCTTTATAGGTCGTGATATATTCTTCCCTCTTGCATTAGAGGGTGCCTTAAAACTAAAAGAGATTTCCTATCTTCATGCTGAGGGCTATCCATCAGGAGAGATGAAGCATGGTCCAATCGCTTTGGCAGATCCAGAGCTGTTTACTATCGCTTTACTTCCAGAACATATGCTCTATGAAAAAGCAAAAAGTAATGTTGAAGAATTAAGTGCTAGAGACTCAACTGTATGTGTTATCAGTCCAAAAATCTTTACTAAAGCAGATGATTTTGTTCAAACTGCACCTCATAAAGACTATATGCTAGAGTTTTTTGAGATGATGGTTGTTCTTCAAGTTTTATCTCTTGAAATTTCAATTCGGCTTGGTAATGATGTAGATATGCCTAGAAACTTAGCAAAAAGTGTTACAGTAGAATAGCTATTTTTTTATTTTCACTTTCAATTTAAAGTGAATAATTATACAAACAAAATCTAAATTTCTTCTTATAGTAGCCCTTATGCTTTT
>JALSLJ010000018.1 GCA_026988315.1 Sulfurimonas sp.
CTCATAATGAATAGTGAAGTATCCTTTGAGAGCAATTGGAACCATCGCTTAGTTACTTGGCCTATTATGCTTTTTATGGTTGTTTTTATTGTTTGGGCTGCATTTAGCGAGATAGATGAGAGTGTTAGAGGTGAGGGGAGAGTTATCCCATCTGGTCAGACTAAAATTATACAACACCTAGAGGGTGGCATAATTGCAGATATTTTAGTTGAAGATGGAGATATAGTTAAAAAAGGCGCACCACTTTTTAAACTCTCGCAAGCTTTTTTCCTCTCAGACCAAAATGAAAAAAAGATTGATTTGTATGCACTTTTAGCAAGAAAGACTCGATTAGAGGCACAAATAGCTGAAAAAGATAGCGTGAGCTTTGATGAAAAACTTATAAAGTTTATCCCGAATATTATTATAAATGAGAAGAAAATATTTCTATCTGATAGGGAAGAGTTTACAGGAGAAGTTGCTCTTTTACAAGATGATATAGATAAAAAAACATATCGTATAAAAGAGATGAAAAATAAACTTGGAAACTTAGATTTAGAGTTAGCAATAGCAAAAGAAAATGTATCTATTCAAGAAAATTTAGTAAGACAAGGGGCATCATCAAGGCAGATGTACTTGCAAGAGTTAGCAAAAAAACAGAGTCTTGTTACTCAGCAACAAAGTTTAGAAAATTCTATCCCAATTGTAAAAAAAGAGCTAGAAGAGACACAAAAAAAATACGCTAATTATAAAAATAAAGAACATTCTGAGGAGTTAAAAGAGCTAAGCAAGGTGAGAGTAGAGATAAATAAGCTCTTAGAAAAAGATAGAGCAAATCTCGATAGAGAGGTAAGAAAAACAATAATAAGCCCTGTAAATGGAGAGGTAAAAAAGCTATACTTTCATACTATTGGTGGAATTATTAAGCCAGGAGATATTGTAGTTGAGATCACTCCACTTGATGGCTCATTGATGATTGAAGCACGAATCAAAACATCCGACAGAGCTTTGATTTGGGAAGGTCAGGATGTGAGTGTAGAGATTACTGCCTTTGATTTTTCAAGATATGGAACATTAGAGGGTAAGTTGGTTTATATTTCACCTGATAGTTTTACCGACAAAAGCGGAAATAATTTCTATGAGGCTAAAGTAAAAACTACAAAATCATCATTTGGCGAGAACGAACTTGTTTTAGCTGGTATGATAGCAAACATAAACATTAAAACTGGTAAAAAAAGTATATTAGAGTATATTTTAAAACCGTTAAAAGATATACAAACAAAATCACTAAGGGAGCATTAATGCTAAAAAAAATCATAATACTAACACTTTTGTTAAACACACTTCTATCTGCACAAACTAAAGAAAAATCATTTTTAGTAGGTGTTGATATTAAATATACTAAGATTGATACAGTGTATGAAACAAGTGGTGAGTTCGCTTATCCGAGATTTGTTGATGGTGCTACTCAAAATATACCTGCAATAAAATTAGGGTACCAGTACTATTTTACAAGAATCTATTTGCAGTATTCAAAAATTAATGAAAATTATGAATTTTATAGTATAAGAAGTAAATTTTTTGATCTTAATTTTGAATATATACCTGTAATTTATGAAAGAAGTAACTATAAAGTTCGTGGAATATTTGGAGTAAGTATAGGTCTTAATTATACAAGAATGTATGACTTAAAGAGAGAACTATTAAATCAGCATAAGGTTGCTCTTTTAGAAGACTATAGACAAAACCACCCTATGTATGGATTTCAATTGGGGGCTGTTTACGAGCTAGATTTTGGTCTTTCGGTTGATTTAGGTCTTAGAATTAGAAAGGGTGATTTTACTCAAATGAAAGAGGAGACTCAAGAGATGGCTATAAGAACAGATAGAAAAGAGTACTATTTAGGATTTAACTATCTGTTTTAGTTTTCTTATCTCTCTTTGAGTAACCAATCTAAGATTTTTTTAGTATTAGTCATCTTTTTAGATGACTTGTCATTCTTTTGAATCTGTTCCATACTTGTATTATGTATGCTTAAAAACTCATCAATATGTTCGAAAAACACATCTATTAAAGTTGGATCAAAATGTTTCCCACTCATATCTCTCATAAAGTCTAGAACTTCTAGTTGTGACCAACTATCTTTGTATGACCTTCTAAAAGAGAGTGCATCATATACATCTGCAATAGCAACTATGCGTCCATATATATGAATATTTCTCCCTTTGAGACCTCTTGGATATCCTGTTCCATCCCATTTATCATGATGTTGCTCACACACAATTGCAGCACTTTTAAAAAGTGGCAGTTGAGAGTGCTTTAGCATTTTTGCACCCAAGATAGCATGTTTTTTTATCTCTCTAAACTCTTGTTCATTTAATAAATCTTTTTTGTGCAGAAGATAATTACTTACGCCTAACTTACCAATATCATGCAGGGTGGAAGCATTCTTTAATCTTTGAGCCTCCTCCTCATCCATATCTATCAGTTTTGCTAGTCTGTAAGTAAATTCCGCTACTCTCATTACATGTAAATGTGTTTCTTTAGAGTGTCCCTCTGCAATACCACCTAGGGCGTACATGAGTTGAATTTGAGTATCTGCAATCTCTTTTGTTCTCTCTTGAACCTTATACTCAAGGTTTTTTTCATAATCTCGTAGTGTAAGCCTAGAGTGAACTCGAGCTAAGAGTTCCTCCTTAAGAAATGGTTTTTTAATATAATCTGAACCGCCAACACTATATGCTTTTGTGAGTGTTTGTGCATCATCACTTGCTGTTAAAAAGATAACAGGGATACTTGAAGTTAATGAATCTTCTTTTAAATATTTACAAGTTTCTATGCCATTTAGCATAGGCATCATTATATCTAAGAGTATTAAGTCAAATTGTTCATCCCTCACAAGCCTTAATGTAGTTAAACCATCAGATGCAGATCTGGTTCTATATCCTACACTTTTAAGTATTGTTGTAACTATTTTTGTGTTGTCTTTTTCATCATCAACAACCAATATATTATACTTATTATTATCCATAAACACTCTTTTGATATTCTAAATTATTATATTATACTAATTAACTGTTAGTAAAGTGTTAGAAGTGTACAATTAGCCAAATTGTTTGTATATTTGAATCGCTCTGTGTAACTTTATGTTTTCATAAAAAAATTATACTTTAATATGCTACTATTGCGTTATGTATAAAGATTATAAATTGGAAATTCTTTATCAAGATGAGTACCTTATTGCCATAAATAAACCATCGGGGCTTTTAGTTCATAAGTCGATGATAGATAGGCATGAGATATACTTTGCAATGAAGATGCTTCGCGACCAAATAGGACAATACACTTACCCTATACATAGACTTGACAAACCAACATCAGGGGTGCTTCTTTTTGCTCTTGATAAGCAGAGTGCTACACTTATGTCAGAGCAGTTTAAGCAACACACAATTCAAAAAAAATACTTGACAATTGTTCGTGGTTATTGTGATGAATCAGGGCTAATTAATCATGCTCTTAAAGAGAAGCTAGATAAGATTGCAGACAAGGATTCTAAAAAAGATAAAGAGGCTCAAGAAGCTGTAACTGAGTACCGCAGACTCTCTGTCGTTGAGATTCCTTTCGCAGTTGGTAGATATGAGAAAACTAGATACTCTCTTGTAGAGGTACTTCCAAAGACAGGAAGAAAACATCAGATAAGGCGTCATATGAAGCATATATCTCATCATATACTTGGAGATACAAAGTATGGTCGGGGTGAGCATAACAAACTCATAAGAGAAGAGTTTAATTGTCATAGGTTATTGCTTCATGCTACTTCACTTGAGATAACTCACCCATATACGCATGAAAGTTTAGTTATTACAGCAGATTTGGATGATACTTTTAAGAGATTAATTAGTCTTTTTCAGGTAGTTCTTTAATATAGCTATAAATTTTTCACTCTCAATCGGTTTGCTTATGTAGTCTTGCATTCCAGCTTCTAAAAATTTCTCTCTATCTCCCTTTAGTGCATTAGCGGTTACAGCAATAATTGGAATTTTTTCTTTTATATCTAGGGATCTTATGTGCTTGGTTGATTCAATGCCATTCATAATTGGCGGCTTAATGAAAAATTCGGGCTCCTAAATAATCATTTTATCTTATAACTTACTAGATAATCATCAACCATTTTTAGTTTCAAACTTTTACTAAATCCATTATGTATTTTCAAGAGTTTTTGCATTGGGGAAAATACTCCACCATCTATCGCATTTGTAGTGTTATGAATTTTAATATTTTTCTCATTCTTGTAA
>JALSLJ010000019.1 GCA_026988315.1 Sulfurimonas sp.
TACTAGTTGTTTTTTTAACTCTTCATGGTTTATTAAGCTCATGTGTAAATCCTTTAAAATAATTCACTTGATTAGTGTATCAAATGAATCTAGTTTTTAAGGTTTACACAGTTTATTTTACACTCTCGACTATTGTTGGAATAGGTGAAGTTGCAGGAATTGTATTGATTCATCTTTTGTAACTAATCACCCCCTCTAAAAGACAGAATACCCCTCAATCACATTCTGAAGAGTTTCAAACTCATTCAAACCTCTCTTTCGAGAAGTATCAATGATAGATCTGATGTTTGCATAATACTGAGCACCCTCAAGAGATTTAAATTGTCCAGATACCTTCTGTTTTACTTTTACATTTCTAATGGCTCTCTCTGAAGCATTATTATCAGGAGGGATATTCTCATCAAGTAAAAAAGTAAAGATTTTATCTTTGGACTTCTGTAATGATTTCACCTGTTTATGAGTTTCTACCCTCAAGGGGCACCTAGACTTTTTTCAACAAATGGCATAGTTAAAAGATGCTCTAATGATTTATCATATTGTGCTTTGAGTATCACTCTTTGAGCCCTAGTTAATTCCTCTTTGTCATCTTTGATTGCTTCTTTTAGAAGTTCTTTTAAACCTTTTGCTAACTTTGTGTTATCACACTCTATGGCATAGTTTAAATCTCTCATCTTATGAGCTAAACACAACTGCTCACTCACACACTCTAGGGAGCTATAAGATGAATAGTTATCATGAACAACACAAGCATTTACAAAGCCTGATTCAAATGTATCTGTAATTACTTTAGTACCACGAGACTTATCAGCTACTATAAGAGTATTGTTCTCATCTTGAAATGCCCAATGCCAATGTTTCACTCCATCTACCTTGCATCCTGTCTCATCTATGCCTATTGTAGTTGTTTGAGAGAGTATATCTTTTATCTTACTTATCTCATTTTCTGAGAGTTTAGAGGCTTTAGCGAGAAGATTATTAACACTTCCTTCTGAGAGAGTAAGGTTAAAAAGATTTGAGAGTAGTTGTACTATTCTCTTGTTTGACATATATTGAGAGACACTTAAATATGCCACCATTGCGATAATGGTTTTACCATAACTCACATTAGGTGTAACACTCTTAGCAAAGGCATTATCATGATTATCATATCCGCATGAAGGACATATTTTAGAAAAGCTTATATACTCTGTTATTTTAGTATCTATAGAAGATAGCTCTAAATCTATTACCTGTCTTCGCTCTTTTAGTTTAGCAACTATTGCAGATATATCACAGCCACACTTTTTACAAGACTCAAGAGTAAAAGGAACTTCTATAGTTTCATCAGGAGTATCACTCTGAGCAAGAGTAACTCCTTCTCTCCCGGTTTGTCCACCAACACTCTTATTGCTTTTTTCTCGAAGTGATTGATTCTTTTCACTCTTCTTTTTAGAAGGTGCTATTTCACTTGACGGACAGATGCTAGAGTTACTTGAATTCTTTGGTGGTTGCTCTTGGATGGAGTTATCTTGAAGATCTTCAACATATTTTAAGAGTTCCTCATGAGACAAGTCACGCAGTTCCTCTTTACTTTTTAGTGAAAACTGATACTTTATACGATTTTTCTTCAAGAGAAAACACCTTCTTTTTAGATGGACAATTATAGCTAAAAAGTCCTATAAATAGGCTTTAGGTTGATGTTTTTTTGAAAGAATTTTAAAAGTTTTTTTAGGTGTTTTAGGGGTGATTAGTTACTGAAACTTTATCGAGAAAACAGAAACATGTTCTTGCAGATAGAATGAAACAGAAAATAAGTTCAGTTGGAAAGCCTGAGCTTATTAAGACTTCTACAATTAAATCAGCAGTTAGTAATGCGTTCAGTGAAAACATATCAAAAAAACTTGGTTTTCTTAGTGGTGCCATTATTCTGATTGATGTTATAGATGACCATGAGGTAAGAGCTTCTCATATAATCAATGGAGGAATGATTATTGTTGCGGGTGTTCCAGTCGTTGGTTGGATGATAGGGGGAAGCTATTTTCTTGCAGATATAGCAACCTTGGCTATCACTGGAAATAGTATTGGTGGACATATTGATAATGCTATTGATGAACCGTTAATGAGTTGGACTGATGATTAAACCTTTTGACTATGCATTTTACTCTTTATACAAGTTATATTTAGATACAGAGAAAGAGGAACCAAGTAATATTGAAAGTGCTAGTTATTCTATATCTATATTTAAACTTTCATTTATCTTAGGAATTGGAATTTTAACAGGTGCTTTTTATCATGGTTCACTTTCTGAACACCTTGGTATATCAAAAGATTTATTTAAAGTATTAGGAGTTGTGGCTTTATTTTTATATGCTGCACTTGATAAAAAAAGTTATAAAAAAAGATTGCCTGAAATAGTGAAAAAATATAAAAATCATCCAAGAAACAAATGGTTTAAATCATGGATGCTTGTTTTTGTGGGATTAGGGTTTATATTTATCCCAATAATAATAGTAAAATCAATTCAAGGTTCTATATAGGTGTACTATGATTAATGATAAGATTAATTTTATGATAAGCCATTTGTTCTCTCTATTTTTTTTAGTTGCATTTACTTTTAGTTTTTGGTTGATGATATTTTCTAAATATAATCTTGTAGATGCACCTTTATTTTTATCTTCTCTTTTTTTAACCCTCTTTTTTACATCTAGTATGCAACTAATAAACCATTATATATATTATAAAGGATATGACCTAAGAGTAAAAGAATATTTAGCTATTCATGCGAGAGCTAAATCAAATATAAAACTAAAGGTATCAAAAAGACCCATTCCATTTACTCGTACTGATGGAAAAGACTATGTACAGTTTACATTTCTTCAGTTTTTTTCAAAAACATATATAAAACCTATACATGAAGCACCTTCTGCACTAAAGTTTACAATGTTTTTATTTAACTTATCAATTGTTTTACAACTGATAACGCTTTTTATATTTTTTATTCTTCTTGCAGATTTGATTATACTTCAAGGATAATTTAATGAGATGGTATATCAAACTTACTCACAAAGATAACAAAAACGAGGAGCGAATATTTTCCCCTTCGTGGAAAATATCGCTCACGATGAACGTTATAAACACATACAAAAATTGTATAAAAACTTTAGATATAATTAGGTTAATACTACGATGTGGGGAGAATATGCCAAAAATATTTGAATATCTTGGAATTATTATTATGTTTTATTCAAATGAGCATGAGCCTATTCATGTTCATGGTAAATTCTAAGGGCTGGAATCAAAAGCAGAATTCATAATTGAAGATGGGAAAATTATTGAAATTAAAATTACTGATGTAAAAGGTAAAAAATCTTTATCAAAAAAAGAGCTAAAAGAGTTCAAAAATTTTGTAACCAAATTTAAAGATGATATTGTTCAAAAATGGGTTGATTACTTTGTTTATCACAAATCAGTAGAATGCATAAAGATTGAAGGAAAGGTGAAATAGCATGAATAAAATAATTAATATTGAAAAAGCAGATTATGTCAATCAATATAAAATTCACTTCAAGTTTAATGATGGAAAAGAAAATACTGTAGATTTTAAGCCCTTTTTATTTTCTTCTTCACATCCAGATATCAAAAAATATCAAGATGAAAATTTATTTAAAAATTTCACTTTAGATTATGGCGAAATCGAGTGGAATGACTATGATCTTGCATTTCCTATTTTTGATATTTACCAAGGACATGTCTAACATAAATTTATAACAAGTAAGTGGAACGAATAAGTTACCTAATAGTCGTTAATACTCTAAAAAATAAATATATATATGGCAAAAGACTTTTTAAAAACCATCAACAAAGTATAACAAAATCATTTATGGAAATTGACTTCCTTATGTAATTACAATATAATTACATAAAGGAGTTTATGATGACAACGCTCACCAAAATAGGAAATTCTCAAGGTATTAGAATCCCTAAACCACTTATTCAACAAGCACATCTTGATAATGTCAGTTTAGAACTAGAAGTTTTAGAAAATGGTTTGCTAATAAAACCTGTAAATAATACAGGTAGAGAGACCTGGAAAAAAA
>JALSLJ010000020.1 GCA_026988315.1 Sulfurimonas sp.
TTTGGTACAATAGTTTCCATAAAAAGCCTTTGTATGTATTCTTTAAAGTTGTTTTTTTTGTGATGAATAATTATAGCATTTATGGGATATGAAAGGCTTTTTTAAATTTAATTTAGCTTAAATTGTGAGTTATTTTTTGTAATCTGCAAGTGGCTCTTCTAATTGAACATTGTCTAAGTAGTCTGATTCTGTATAAGTTACCAAATAAGCTGAAACTGAATTATTTAAACTGTTTTTAATAGGTACAAAGCTTAAGACTATGGTTTCATAGTTATTTATACTTGATATTGCAAAAGCATTTTCATTTTTCATTTTTTGAGTTATTTTTTTACTTAGCGTGTCATTTTGAATTTTTTTGTATAGGTTTACATCTCCAGCAGTTTTATGTGTTGCCATCTCTATCATAAAATCTGAGCTCTCCCAACTATCTTCATAATACAATTTTTGATTTTTTGGTAAGATTTTTTGCTGTAGTTCATCTTTAGAAACTAAAAAATGGATGTCGTTTATGTAGTTATCTAAAATATTTTCCAGTAACTTTTCACTTGAGAATGAAATCTCAAGACTACCAATATGTTTGTGCTTATTATCATATAAAGGATAAACAAATCTAAACCCGTGAGTAACTTTTCCAATCTCAAACCCCTCGCTGAATTTTTTGGTTTTATTGGTGTGTGCAACGCTAGGTCTAGTGAGGGACAGGTTGTCGCCAAATTTATCAGGCTTATTCATTCGTAAAAAACTGATGTTGTTGGGTAGGTGAAAGTGGATCTGTTTCACGCCCATATTTTTAAGGCGTTTATAGCGTTTTCTTAGTAAGTTATATAAAGCTTCTCTAAGTTGAGTTTTTTTCTCTGTACTTGCGTTCTCCGTTTTTTTGATTATGTTTATAAGCGCTTTATTTTCTGAGTACATCATGTGTATATCTTGTGACATTATTTTGAAGTACTTGTAGTTAGTGTTATACTTTGTCTGCAACAACTTTGCTTGCATTTGCAAATACTGTTTTTTCTTATCATTTTCAACAACATTAATCACATAAGTGCCTACAATTGTGATAATAATAAAAAAAATAATATGCTTATAAAGTTTAAAAAAAAGTTGTTTCATTAAGTGTCCTTAGGGAGCATTTTAGCACTCATAAGCAAAATAGTTGCTAAAAAAGAGTTGATGCGTAACTGAAATAACTATTAAATAAAACAAAGAGATACTATGCTTTAAGCATAATCAAATATCAAAGGTATTATGATGTCAAAAGTAAAAGAAGACAAAATTTGTCTTATTTAAAAAAAGGGTGTTAATTATCCCTTAATATTAAAGGTAAAATATGCAAGTTTATTTAGACAATAATGCTACAACAATGGTTGATCCACAAGTTGTAGAAGTGATGATGCCATTTTTTAGTGAGCTTTATGGGAATCCAAACTCACTTCACAAATTTGGAACAGCTGTACATCCAGCTTTAAGCAAAGCGATTGATCAGGTATATACAGCAATTAATGCAAGTGATAATGATGATGTAGTATTTACATCATGTGCAACAGAGTCAAACAACTGGGTTTTACAGTCAGTATTTACAGACTTAATTGTAAATGGAGATAAAAACCACATTGTAACAACGGAGGTTGAGCATCCATCAATTCTCTCAACTTGTAAGTTTTTAGAAGAACAAGGTGTAAAAGTTACATACCTTCCAGTAAATGAACAAGGTATAGTTGAAGCGCATACAGTGAGAAGTTTCATAACTGATAAAACAGCTTTGGTTTCGATAATGTGGGCTTCAAATGAAACAGGTATGATTTTTCCTATTAAAGAGATTGGAGAAATTTGTAAAGAAAAAGGTGTTCTTTTTCACACAGATGCAGTGCAAGCTGTTGGTAAAATTAGAGTTGATTTACAGTCTGTTCATGTTGACTTTTTAAGTATGTCAGCGCATAAATTTCATGGTCCCAAAGGTGTAGGTGCTTTATATATCAAAGATAGTCAAGCCCTTTCTCCTCTTCTTCACGGTGGTGAGCATATGGGTGGTCGTCGTTCAGGTACTTTAAATGTTCCTCTCATAGTTGGTATGGGCAAAGCGATAGAGCTTGCAACCCAAAATATAGAGATAACTGGTGCAAAAATCAGAGAAAAAAGAGATCGCTTAGAAGATGCACTTATAGAACTTAGTGATACTTTTGTAGTTGGTGACAGATGGAACCGTACTCCAAACACAATCCTTATCTCTATTCGTGGAGTTGAGGGCGAGGGTATGCTTTGGGACTTAAATAATGGTCAGATTGGCGCATCAACTGGTTCAGCGTGTGCAAGTGAAGATTTAGAAGCCAACACTGTAATGCTTGCGATTGGAGCTGATAATGAACTAGCTCATACTGGTATCAGACTAAGCCTTTCAAGGTTTACTACAGATGCTGAGGTTGATTACACAATCGCTCATTTTAAAGATGCAGTTGCAAGACTTAGAGCAATATCAAGCTCTTTTGCAAAACAACAACCAACAAAAGGTGGAGAGGTTCAAGAGTGTGAACTTCATCACCATTAATTGCTAAAATACTGAAGCAATCTTCTGCAAAGCAGAAAAATAAAATTATAAAATTATCGAAAAGGATATGAAATGGCAAAAGCTGATATGTTAGGCGAGTCTCTTTGGGACGCCTACTCAAACAAAGTAACAACTCTTATGAACAACCCTCAACACCAAGGTGAAATTTTTGAGGCAGAGGCACAGGAGAGAGGGAACAAACTTATTGTTGCTGATTTCGGTGCAGAATCTTGCGGAGATGCAGTGCGTCTTTACTGGGAAATTGACCCAAAAACAGATAAAATTGTAAATTCTAAGTTTAAGTCTTTTGGTTGTGGTACAGCTATAGCATCTTCGGATGTTATGACTGAGCTTTGTATTGGTAAAACAGTTCAAGAGGCTGTAAAAATTACAAACATAGATGTTGAGATGGCTCTTCGTGATGATCCTGAAACACCAGCTGTTCCACCTCAAAAAATGCACTGTTCAGTAATGGCTTATGATGTTATCAAAAAAGCAGCTGGACTTTATATGGGCGTAGATGCTGAGAGCTTTGAAGAGGAAATTATCGTTTGTGAATGTGCTAGGGTTTCTTTGACTACACTTCAAGAAGTTATCAAACTAAATGACCTTAAAACAGTTGAGCAGATTACTGACTATACAAAAGCTGGTGGTTTTTGTAAGTCTTGTATCAAACCAGGTGGTCATGAGGCTAGAGAGTGGTACCTAGTAGATATTTTAGCTGACACTCGCAAAGAGATGGATGAAGAGAAGATGAAAGCTGCGGCTGATGCTGGAAGTGCTGGTGACTTTGAGTCAATGACTTTAGTGCAGCAAATCAAAGCTGTAGATGCTATCGTTGATGAAAATGTTCGCCAATTCCTAATCATGGATGGTGGGGATATGGAAGTTATCGACATCAAAAAAAGTGATGAGTATATAGATATTTATATCCGTTACTTAGGTGCTTGTAATGGTTGTGCTTCAAGCTCAACTGGTACACTTTACGCAATTGAATCAACTCTTAAAGAGAAACTTTCAACTAAAATCCGCGTTCTTCCGATTTAATTTTATCTCAATCAATAGCGGGTTTTTCGCTATTGATTATCACTTTTATTTCCCTTTTATAAGAATTTTTGTGCTTTTTTTGTAAGTGATGAGATGGGAGCATTTCCTAACTTTTCTAAATCCATCCAAACTATTTCACCCTCTATCTCTTCAACTGTGTAGAGTTTAACTCTAAGACGATATTTTGTATATGCGTGTTTAAATTCACCTAAAAATTGATCTTCTATGGGATCAATACTTGGAAGAACAAGCATACCTTTATACATTCTCTCCTTTGAAATTTTGAGAGCTATTTGATTGTTCTTTATTAAAACCCCATAAAAAAGCTCTAGTGATTCGTACTCTTTTTTCTTTGTTTGTGTATAGAGCTCAGGCTCATTAATCCCTTGACACTCTTTTTTGAGTGGGCACAAGTCACAATTTGGATTTTTAGGTACACAAACAAGGGAACCTAAATCCATAAGAGCAAGGTTGTGGTGTCTAGAATCATCTTCATTCACAAAAGTGCCTGTGATTTGCCAAAGCTCTTTTTCTGTAGGATTTACAAGTGCAAAAAATCGCTTTATTACTCTTGCTATATTAGTGTCAACAACAGGGATATTTTGCTTATGTCCAAAAGAGCAAATGGCACTTGCTGTGTATTTTCCAATTCCAGGGAGCTTTATGAGCTCATCTTGGGTGCTGGGTAGAGAATTTACAGAGAGTTGCGCTGTTTTGTGAAGGTTTTTTGCACGAGAATAGTAACCAAGTCCACTCCAGGAGCTTACAACATCATCCAGAGGTGCCTTTGCAAGTGCTTTAAGTGAAGGAAATTTTGCTAAGAATTGCGGATAGTACTCATCTCTTACACGATTGACCTGTGTTTGTTGGAGCATAATTTCACTTAGGTAGATATGGTAGATATCATTCGTATTTCGCCATGGTAAATCATGCCTTCCATAGGTTTTGTACCATTGTAAAAGTTTGTTTTGTGTTTGTTTGAAGTTATTCATAGAATTCTTTTCACTTCCATTATCTATGCCCTCTTAGCTATTTAGCTTTTTTTTGTTAAAATACAAATATGTATCAAAAATTATACTCAAAAATAACAGATGCTTTAGTAAATGATGGTTACATTGTCATTCAAGAGGCACTTAAATCAAAACTATCGGGTGAACTTTTAGATGTTGCGAAGCATGAAAAAGATTTTAAAAGAGCTGGGATTTCTAGTTCATTCGATCTGCATATAGATAGTGATAGACGAAGAGATAAAATCCATTGGCTAGATGCTGAGAGTTTTGCAGAGGGTGAATTTTTAAGTTTTAGCAATGGACTCAGAGAACATCTAAATAGGGAACTGTATCTTGGACTTTCTTATTATGAAAGTCATTTTGCCATCTATGATAAGGGTGATTTTTACGAAACACATCTGGATGCTTTTAAAAACTCAAAAAATCGTGTAGTCACTACAGTTTATTATCTCAATGAAGCGTGGAATGAGAGTGATGGAGGTGAGCTGATTATTTATGATGAAGAGAATAATTCTTTAGCTCAAGTGACTCCTAGTGCCAATACTTTAGTGGTTTTTTTAAGTGAAAAATTTCCTCATGAAGTGAAACCTGCAAATAAAAAGCGTTACTCAATCGCAGGGTGGTTTAGGGTAGATAAGTCTTGAGTCAAAAATTATGAATAAAATTGATTACATAGAACTCGGTGGCACACTCTTTATCCAATCGACGCATAAGGATTTGGAAGCTGTTGCGAGCGGGGAAAAATACCCAAACTTAAAAAGTCTAGTGATTGACACAGAAGATGGTATAGCTAAAGATGAACTTATAGAGGGTGTTTTAAATATAAGAAATTTACTTCAAAATTTGCAAAAATCAAATACCGCTGTTTTTATAAGACCTAGGGATGTTGTAGTTCTCAGAACTCTTTTAGGATTTGAAAATATTGAAAAAATAGATGGTTTTATCCTTCCAAAATTCTCACTCTCCAATGCAAATGAATATTTGAATGAACTCAAAGATACACTATTTATGGTAATGCCAAGCATAGAGGGCGTAGAGCTTTTTAATCAAGTGAAACTCAGAGCGCTTTGCGATCTGTTGATGCAACACAAAGAGAGAATACTCTTGATCCGTTTTGGCTTAGAAGATATGCTCAGACAACTCAAAATGAGACGAGAATGTCATGATAATATTTTTGATATTTCTGCCCCTGCATCGGTGTTAGGAAACTTTATAGCTATTTTTAAAAGTGCAGGTTTTCAAGTAAGTGGAGGAGTTTACCCATGCTATAAAGACTTTAAAGGCTTTGTAGATGATGTTAGGCGAGATTTGAAAGAGGGGCTTATTTCAAAAACTATTATACACCCAAATCAAATTGACCTACTAAACAAAGAGTATAAAGTAAGCCAAAGAGAGTTTGATGAAGCCTTAGAGATTAGCACAGAGTTAAACGCTGTTTTTGCTCAAAATGCAAAGATGGCAGAGACTACAACAATGACACCGTGGGCGCAAGAAATAATAAAAAGAGCAGAGGTTTATGGAATTAAATAACTCTTTTATAAATTTTCTTTTTTCTTTCCGTGTATCATGCTTGAGACTATCCCTTTCTCGTTGGTTATATCCGCAATAATTACACCTGCTATATGGATAGGCGTAAAAATCATTATGATATTGAAGACGAGTTCATGAATATCTTTAATTTCATGTGCAAAATCTTTACTAAAGCCAAGTTCTGCATGAAAGTGTATAGCAAAACCACTTATACTCATAAATAGTAAGGTTATATAAAAAAGATAATAAAGAGAATGAACCGCTTTTTTATGGGTATCTAAAGAGCTAAAAGATTCCCGAATTGAATTGTCTTTAAAGTACAGGTAGATTCTAAAAATAATAGAAAAAGCTAAAGCATATCCTAAAATGATATGCCACTCCCACATCCCAGCACGGACAGCTTTTGCTAACATTTTGGCTTGCTCTACTGTTATCTCTATTCCAATTTCAGAGAGTTTTGTCATCAGTATCTCAGAGTTAGTTCTCCAACTAAGAAATGTTTTTCGTAAGAAAACAGTACCTAATAGTCCAAGAACAACTAGGGCATTGAACCAATGCCAAATTCTAAAGAGGGGAGTATATTTCATCGCTTATCCTTTAACAGCTATTGTATCACAAAAAAAGCCTCAAATTTTAATCTAATTTTTTAGCATAAAATTATATAATAAAAAAAGAAGAGTTATTAAATCTTAGGAAATTATGATGAAAAATGTATATTTGGGTCGTCAGCCTATACTTGATTCTGATGGTAGGCTTTATGCATATGAAGTTTTATACCGTGATAGTCATAAAGATAGTGAGATAACAGATGACAGGTTTGCGAGTGCTTCTGTACTTAACAGCATTTTAAGTAAGTTTGGAGTTCCCACACTTCTTGGAGGCTATAAAGCTTTTATAAAAATAGATAAAAAGTTTTTGTTAAATGATTTGATTTTTTCTATACCGAGTGAATTTTTCATTTTTTCCCTATTTGAAAATATTGAGATGGATTCAAGAGTTGTAGAAAGATTACGGCAACTTAAAGCAAGAGAGTATGAACTAGCGATTAATGATACAGTTGTAGATGGAAAAACGCTTGAGCGTTACGCATTAGTTCTCAACGAGATTTCATATATTAAGATAGATATAAAAGAGAGTGAAACATCTCACTTAAGAGAGAGAATTAGTTCGATTAAATCCAAAAGCATTAAAATAATTTGTACAAAAATTGAAGACCATGAGCATTATGAAAAAGCGAGAGATCTTGGATGTGATTTGTTTCAAGGTTACTATTTCGCTAAGCCAAAAATTGTAGAAAATCAAAAATGTGAAGCAGGGCAACTCAATGTTATAAAACTTTATAATCTTTTGATGCAAGATGCTAACATAGATGAGATTACATCTGCTTTTGAAAACAACCACCAAATTACAGTGCAATTGTTGCAGTTTATAAACTCTGGTGCTTTTCACTTTAGAAATAAAATATCCTCTATCCATCATGTATTGACGCTTGTAGGGCGTAAACCTCTTGCTCAATGGCTTATGTTGATGATTTATTCAAAGTCAGTTGCTAAAAGTAATGAGTTTTCACCTTTAATGCTTATGGCGGTAAATAGAACGAAATTGATGGAGTATATCTATAAAGTGATTAAGCCTGATGTGAGAAGCAATGATTTAGGTGAAGCTTATTTTGTTGGAATTCTTTCACTCATCGATGTTATCTTTGGTGTGGAGTTGGAAGAGATTTTAAAACATATTCATGTATCCAATGATATTAGTGATGCTCTCTTAAAAGATAAGGGTATCTTAGGGGAGTTATATGTACTCGTTCGAGATATAGAAACATTTAACATCAAAGCGATAGCAGACTTTAACCATAAATATCATTTGGACTCATCTGCGATAAATATAGCTGTTCTTGATAGTATGGAGCATGTTAGTAGTTTTACCAACCCATAAATATGAATTTAACAAGGGTAGCTGATATAAACGGGTCATCATTAGAGATATACCATAAGCTAAGAGATAATGCTTTTAGCGAAGATAATAGTTTTATAGCCGATTCTCCAAAGGTGGTAAACAAGCTTTTAGAATCAGATATTGAAATCAAAAGCATCTTGGCAACAAGTGAGTATTATGATGAGTTTAAAGAGTTAATAAAATCAAAAAATATACCATTTTTATACCTTGCAGATAAAAAAAAGATGCAAAATATTGTAGGGCATAAAATCCACCATAATTGTATGATGCATGGGATAAGACCTAAAGAAAACTCTTTGGATGCACTCGGAGATAATATACTTATGTTAGATGAGATATCTTCAACTGAAAATATAGGCTCTATTGCAAGAAGTGCTGCTGCACTTGGAGTTGACTCATATCTTTTACCAAAGCAGGGTCCACATCCGTATAATAGACGAGCATTAAGAGTCTCTATGGGGCATATATCAATGTTGAAAACTCATATGTACGATGATATATTTTTCACTTTAAAAGAGTTGAAAAAAGCAGGATATAAAATTTTTGCTGCTGAGGTTACCCCGTACTCCACAAAGCTGATGGATGTAAAAGTTCCAAAGAAATGGGTACTTTTAATGGGGCATGAGGGGAAAGGTATAAGCAAAGAGATTTTAGATGTTTGTGATGAGGTTGTAACTATAGAGATGCAAGAGGGGGTAAAAAGTTTCAATGTCGCCGTTGCGGCTTCAATTATGATGTATCAGTTTAAAAACAGAGCTCAGTAAACTTCGCGGTCATTTTTTTGAAGCCACTTATCAAAAAGTTTTACATTCACCTCATGGTCAATCTGTTTTAAATTTATTCCACCTTTCGTATCATCCATCATCTCATAGAAGTGGTGATCATCAAAACCACCACGGGCAGCATCGTGCTCAGTCGCCCCATAATAAACCGTTTCAATTCTCGCCCAAAAAATAGCACCTAAGCACATTGGACAGGGCATACAGGTGGTGTAAAGGGTGCATCCAGAAAGTTCAAAACTATCAAGTACTTTACTAGCTATTCGGATGGCATTTATCTCAGCATGAGCCGTTGGGTCTTTTGTCTTTAAAACCTCATTGTGAGCCGACGCAATAATCTCACCATTTTTTACAATAACCGCACCAAAAGGTCCACCATCATTTGCTAACATTCCACTTGTTGCTTCACTAAGAGCTATCTTCATCCATTTGTTCATGAGAGCATTATAAGATATTTTGACTATAATTGCATATAATAATTAAAAAGGTTCATTATGGACGGCACTAAAAGAAAAGATATAAAACATGGCATAAGTGTAGCTATTGTCCTCAAACAAGACCAAGATACTGGACTTTTGACGGATGGAATAGTCCGTGACATCCTAACAAAATCTCCCTCTCATCCTCATGGAATAAAAGTACGCCTCATGAGTGGTGAAGTTGGTAGAGTAAAAGAGATACACTCATGAGTAGTACAAAGTTTTCAAACCTTAACTTACCAAAAGAGATGTTACATAACCTAAATGAGATAGGGTACACAGAGATGACACCTATCCAAGCCGAGAGTCTTCCTCTTATCCTTGATGGAAAAGATGTTATAGCTCAAGCAAAAACAGGAAGCGGTAAAACAGCCGCTTTTGGGATAGGTCTTTTAAATAAGCTCAATGTAAAAAAGTTTAGAGTGCAATCACTCATCCTTTGTCCCACTCGTGAACTCGCAGATCAAGTCGCAAAAGAGCTTCGTGTTCTTGCAAGATACACTCACAATGTTAAGATTTTAACTTTATGTGGTGGTGCTGCTTTTGGTCCACAGCTTGGCTCTCTTCGTCATGGTGCTCACATCATAGTGGGGACACCTGGAAGAATTTTGAAACATCTCAATAAGGAAACTCTAAACTTAGAAAATTTAGAAACATTGGTTTTTGATGAAGCAGATAGAATGTTAGATATGGGTTTCATCGAAGAGATAGAACAAGTTTTAGAGTATGCTCCAAACAAGAGACAAACTCTACTTTTTTCTGCTACTTATACCGATGAAATCTTAGGTATTAGTGCTAAAATTCAAAATGATGCCATCAGTGTAAAAACTGTAAGTACTGAGAGTGTAAACAAGATAGTTGAGAGGTTTTATGAGGCACCCAATGATGATAAGCTTGAAACTTTAGTAAAAATTTTTAGTACCTACAAACCTGAAAATATCATCGTGTTTACAAACACTAAAATAGAAGCCAAAGAGGTAGCGGAAGCTCTACAAAAAAGAAAGATAGACGCTTTGGCAATTCATGGCGACTTAGAGCAATATGAGAGAAACGATGTGTTAGTGCAGTTTGCTAACAAAAGTTGCCCTGTGTTAGTTGCTACAGATGTAGCAGCCCGTGGGCTTGACATCAAAGAACTATCAATGGTCGTAAACTATGATATCCCCCATACAGAAGAAACATATACACACCGCATAGGGCGTACAGGTCGTGCTGGAAAAGAGGGGATAGCTATAACTCTTTATGGTGAATATGAGATTCAAAATGCACTTGATTATAAAAATGAAAAGCGTATTTTTGCAGAGACCGATACATTAAAAAGCACTCAGGGCTTTGAGATGAAACCGCAGTTTGTAACACTTGTTATAGAGGGTGGGAAAAAAGATAAGGTTCGTGCAGGGGATCTACTCGGTGCATTAACTGGGGATGCTGGACTTAAAGGCTCAAGTATTGGAAAGATTGATATTTATGAGCGTCAAAGTTATGTGGCAATTGAGCGAAAGTTCATAGGTGAAGCCCATAAAAAACTTCAAAACGGAAAAATAAAAGGTAAGAAATTTTCTGTTTGGATACTTGAGTAAAAAAGATGGATTTAATCCATCCATCTTCTAGGATCGTAACCATCTGTTGGGCGTTGTATCTCTTTTAACTCTAGTTTTTTAAGCATTGTTATAACATCTTTGCCATCAATTGGACTTTTTTTATCAGCGTTATCTACTTTTGTAAAGCCAAATTTTTCAAAAAACTCTATAGCTTTTGAATCTTTTAAAATGCTAACACTTAAGTTTTCAAACACTGCTCCCGCTTCTACAAGGAACTGCTCAAGCATAGCTGAACCCACACCATGAGCTCTATACTCAGGTTTGATGGCGATGTTTAGTATAGGTGTGTCCTCATCTACAAATCCATTGAGCTTATGCTGTTCACCTAGCTTTCTAACCCAGACAGCACCAACTATTTTTTGCTCAACTAAAGCATATAAGCCTGCATCACTATGGTAAATACCATAATTTTTTTCAAAAATTTCTAGTTCTGGAAAATCTTTGAGTGTTTTGTTTACTTCATCAAGACGAAAAGCGTAGTGAAGCATATCTTTGGTGATTTTTTGCTCTGATGATCTTAGAAAGTATAATATTGGTTTCATAAGTGCCATTATATCACAGTAGACTCAATCCAACTTTGCCTTTTTCCTTATCGATCGAGATAACTTCTATTTGGGGAAGGTATTGGTTGAGAGATAAAACCTCTAGTGGATGTACAATGCGTGCGGTACTCATTTTAGATATATGTATCATCCCGTCATTTTTAAGCCCTATATCCACAAATGCCCCAAAATCAGCAATATTACGAACTACACCTGAGACAAAACTTCCCTCTTTGAGCATTTTTATATCTGTAATGCCCTCTTTAAATGGGATAGGGGGTAAGTCTTCTCTAGGGTCAAATCCAGGTTTACTTAACTCATTGATGATATCTTTTAAAGTCTCCTCTCCAACGCTTAACTCTTTTGCTTTTGTATGAACATCGAGTTTGTTCAAATCTAAGCCATCAAGTTTTTTTGCTATCTCATAACTTTCAGGATGTACACCTGTATTGTCCAGAGTATTTTTAGCATCTTTTATGCGGATGAAACCTGCGGCTTGTTCATACGCTTTTTCCCCTAAGCCTTTGACTTTTAAGAGTTGACTTTTTGTTGTAAATTTTCCATTTTGTTCTTTGTAAGCGATGATGTTTTGAGCTGTTTTCATCCCGATTCCAGCTACATAAGAGAGTAGAGAGGCAGAAGAGGAGTTTACATCTACGCCAATTCGATTTACCAAATCACCAGTTACATCTGAGAGTTTTTTTTCTAAAAGTTTTTGATCAACATCATGTTGGTACTGCCCGATACCAAGAGACTTAGGATCGATTTTTACAAGTGCAGCCATAGGATCTTGTAAACGCTGTGCTATTGAGATAGCCCCGCGTATCGTTACATCCAAGTCAGGGTACTCCTCACTTGCAAGTTTTGAAGCAGAATATACGGATGCACCAGCTTCGGAGACTACAGTATAGTTTAGGTTTGCATTTTCTTCTTTGTTGAGGTGTGAAAAAAATTCTTGTGTTTCACGAGAACCAGTTCCATTGCCGATAGCAATAGCGCTAATGTTATACTTGTTAGCTAATGTTAGCACTTTGTTTTTAGAGGTGTTATAGTCATTTTGAGGTTGTGTAGGGTAGATTACATCCGACTCTAAATAAGTTCCGTTTTCATCAATGACAGCTAGTTTGCATCCAGACCTAAATGCGGGATCAACTCCTAAAATAACTCTCTTTGTAACGGGTGGAGTCATCAGTAGCTGGTTAAGATTTTTGCCAAAAACATTTATGGCTTGTCTATCGGCTTTTTCTTTTAATTCAGCATGAACCTCACGCTCTAAAGATGGAAGTAAAAGGCGTTTGAGTCCATCTTTGTAAGCACTAAAAAGGAACTCTTTAGAGGATGAAGCATGACGAGGGATTTTGTAGTGTCTGATATTTTCTTCTATTTGCTCTATATTGGTAGTGATTTTAACTGAGAGCTCTTTCTCTTTTACTCCACGCATAATTGCCAAGTAACGGTGAGATGGGATGTAGGCAAGCTTTTCGCTTTTGCCCGCAAAGTTTTTAAAGGTACCGTTTTCATCAAAATTTTTAGTTTTTTTAGTCTCTAAATTTCCAAAACGAAGCAGAGAATTGCGGATAGCTTCCCTTTCACGAGGTAAATCAGCATATCGTTGAGCTAAAATATCCTGTGCCCCTTTTATAGCTTCATCTACCGATGTAATTTTTCCTTTTACAAACTTCTTAGCTTCAGACTTAAATTCTACTATTGTAAGCCTCGCTCCTTGAAGTGTGTTAGCAAGGGGTGTCAAACCGTTTGTTATAGCAGTGGTAGCTCGTGAGCTTTTTTTCTCTTTAAAAGGGCGATAGACATCTTCTAAAACTCTCAAACTATCAGCTTCTTCAATACTCTTTTTAATAGTTTCAGTTAAAGTGGTACGCTCAGAGATAAGACGAGAGACCTCCTCTTTACGCTCCAAAAGCTTTTTAGAACTAAGATAAATAGTCTCAAACTCACGAAGAGTTTCATCATCAGCCCCACCAGTCATCTCCTTGCGATAGCGAGCAATAAAAGGGATGGTAGAGCCATCATCTAAGAGTTTTAAGATGTTTTGGATGTGCTCTTTTTTTAGTTTTGTTTTTTGTGCCAGTAGCGTTATGAGGTTTTGCATGGTTTTTAGTTTCTTTTTTTATGGAATTATACATTTTTAAACTTTAACACTAATCTATTCATCATTGAAACAATAAAAATTCTTTTAGTACAATTGTGGAAAATTATACGAAGGATATTTATGAAAACTATAAAATTATTAACTTTTTTACTTGGAACAGTTTTATTTCTGAGTGTTAGTGCTTCAGCTCTTAATGCAGAAGCTACAAATGCTACTTCAAAGAAAAGTTTGTTTGCGATGAAAGCTTTAGAAGAGAAGAGTGACAAAAACAAGACTGATTCTGAAAAATTTATACCTAATACTTCTAGTAATGCAGATTGGACAAGAAAAAATTATAACCAAAACTATTCACAAGGTAAAATTGAAACACACTAGCTTTATAGTGCTATAATGGTACCATAAGGAGAATGTTATGTAAGAAGTTTATGCCTCATTAAAGTGTAATGTCTCTTAAGGAGTGGGGTATATAAGTGCCTAGCATCTTCACACTATTGGCAAAGTATGCTAACTCTTCTAGTGCGTTTTTTACATTTGTTTCCTGTGGATGCCCGTCTATATCTATGTGAAACTGCGAGATTGTAAGGGTGCCACACCCGGCATAACTTTCTATCTTAATGATATTTACACCGTTAGTTGCAAAACCGCCTAGTACTTTATAGAGCGCCGCAGGGATGTTACTTACTTCGAAAATAATAGAAGTAATATAAGACTGCTTTGTCTGAAACTCAGGGATGAGATGCTCTTTTGATACAACTAAAAAGCGTGTGGTGTTGTTTTGTAAATCTTGAAATGCTTCTTTTAAAATATCTAAATCATAAATCTGTGCTGCCAAACTAGAAGCGATAGCTGCATGGGTTTTATCTTGCATATCAAGAAGTGCTTCTGCTGAACCTGCTGTATCAAATTTAGCAATAGCTTCTAGGTGAAGCTTTTCAATGTTGTTTTTACATTGTGCTAAGGCTTGAGGGTGTGATGATACACTTTTTATATCTTGTAGCTTTGTACCTTTTATAGCGAGCAGACAATGATTTACAGTTTCGTAATGTTCACTAATTATATAAAGCTTCATTTTGGGTATGAGTCTATAAATCTCCTCAACTCTCCCAGCAGTGGTGTTCTCCATAGGGATCATAGCAATCTCAGCTTCACCCTCTTCTACAAGGTACATTGTTTCATCAAATGATTTACATGCTATAGCCTCATACTTAGGATATGCATGATAACATGCTAAGTGTGAATAGGCGCCTTTTACGCCCTGGTAAGCAACTTTTTTCATTATTTACCTCTTGAGCCTTTAGGAATTAATATTTTTTACCCTCAATTTGAAGCAAATCACTTTCGCTTAAATCTTCTACTAAACTTTTAAAGTTTTTCAAGGAAAAAAGTTTTAGTTCAGCACTTTTAAGATTTTTAAGCTCATTTGAGAAACCATTTTTTGAGACAATAACGCAGATATCAGGTGTTAGCTCTGCTATTTTACATTGTTCTTTTAGCTTTGTAAGCTCATTTTTATTTGCTTTTGCATTTGAGTATTTACAAATCCCAGCAACTATCTTGCCAGACTTTGTTTTTGCTAAAATGTCTATCTCGGTATTTTTATCCCAGTAACTTCCTATCTCCACTATGGGGTCATCTGTGAGATTTTTTTTGATCACTTCAAGGGCGAGTTTTTGAAAAATGAGCTCTGAAAACCCTTGTTCAAGATTTGTAAATCTCTCTTTTGATTCTTTGTAGTCACCCACTTTAATGGTTTTAAAAAATGGTGAGATAAAGGAGAACCAAAATCGTATAAATGGTGCGGTAAAATTAACCTTTTGGGATGCACTGTCTCTCTCATTTGGTGCACTTTCTTGTGAATACTCAAGCTCTATAATATCGCTGTTATAAAGTTTTTCAAGAGCATCTTCACCCTCTTGTCTTCCGATACGAGCTCTTTTAAAAGCAGAATGAGTGCGGCGATCACCCATAGCAAGACCTGTGAGTACAGAGTGGCATATTTTATCGCTTTGGGTCACCTTAGTTACATCACTGTGGATATAGGTATAGTTGTTTAAAACCTTAGATTCTATCAGTTCTTCAAGTGGCTTGCTTGTATCAACATTCCAGCCCATTCCACCAAATACGGCAAAGTACTTTATTGCTTCCTCCACATTTTTAGGGTTATTTTGAAAATAAAAAGAGCGAAATTGTTCGAGGAGTGATGGATGTTTAGACATTGCTGAAGCCTTTGGTTTGTTTTTAAAATTATACATCATTTAGATGAAAAAAGGCTTGGATAGGTGTTTTTGTCTGCTACAATGGTGGGATGAAAGATTATATAAAAATATTGCTTATGTTAATTTTACTGAGCATAACAAGCAACGCTAAGGAAAAAGGGATGAATCTTTATGATTTTAATGTTACAACTATAGCAGGTGAAGATATATCAATGTCTAGGTACAAAGGGATGGTTTTACTCATAGTAAATGTTGCAAGTGAGTGTGGTTTTACTCCTCAGTATGAGGGCTTAGAAAAACTATTTCAAACATATAAAGAGAAAGGTTTTATGGTGCTTGGTTTTCCCTCAAATCAGTTTGGAGGGCAAGAGTCAAAAAGTGAAAAAGAGATTCGTTTCTTTTGTGAGGGCACTTATGATGTCCATTTTGATATGTTTTCTAAGGTGGATGTTAATGGTGAAAATGCTTTGCCACTCTATAATTATTTAAAAAAAGAACAAACAGGTATGTTGTGGACACAAGCTATAAAATGGAACTTTACAAAATTTTTAATAGACCGCGATGGTAAAGTTGTTAAGCGTTATGGTTCATCCACAAAGCCTCAAAATATAAAAGATGAGATTGAAGAGCTTTTAAATTAATTAAAAAATTTTATTTTCACCCATTCTATTTAGTGATATAATATATTATCATAAAAAAGGGGGAAGTTATGGATGTAGCTCGTTATACATTTCAGTCGCCTTATTCAAGCCAGATTCAAATTGGTAAACTTGATCCCAGTAGTGTGAAGCAAGATGAGAAGTCCAAACAAGAGGCTATAGGGCTTGAGAGTGCTAAGGTTGAACCATTAAAAAATACGCAAAAGCAAGATGTTCAAGCGGCTGCGGATTCGAGTGTTTTGTTGGATGTTTACGCGTAATTTTTATGTATTTGTAATCTCATGGAGCATCCAAGGCCACTCTCCATAATTACTATCTGCATTTATATGTCCCGCACTCTCTAAAACTTTCATCTCGATACCAAGTGCGTTTTGAAGCTCTTTTGCCTCTTGTGGGGTCATATATGGGTCTGTTGTAGATGTAATAAGCAAAACTTCTTGAGCGTATAGATTTTTAGGTGGAGTGAGAGGAAAAAAAGTTTGAAGCTCTTGTATCTCGCACTGAAGACTCGGAGGGGCTACAAGGTAGAGTTTTTTCACCTCTCGTATCGCACCTTCATTGCATAGATGAAACCAGAGGGTAGTTGCTAGGGAGTGGGCTATTACTATATCTGGTTGAAAATCTTTTAAATGCTTTTTTGCTTGTAGCATCCAGTCATCTTTATTTGGAAATTCACTATCATGAATTTTTGGAAAACTAACTGTGCCATACTCTTTTGCTATTTCGCCAGCTAGCCAGCTTTGCCAATGGGGAAAATCACTTCCACCCCATCCGTGTAAAAGTAAAATTTTTTCTTGCATCTACTTGCCTATTCTGAACATTTTTCTTATTTTAACAAGTCCTAGTTTCATTCCGCTGTATTTCATGATCTTAGCAGATCTTTTCCATTCAAGCCTATCATAACATGGCGTGGTACACTTTCTGCAGCTTGGTTTTTCTTGAAATGGGCACTCTTGGAGTTTTTCGTAAGAGTACAAAAGAGTATGTTCACACTCTTTACAGAGGCTATAATTTATTTGTATATTTAAATCTTCATCATTGTAGTTTAATATGAGTGCGTCGTCAATTTTATCTTTATTTTGATGCTTATGATCACAAAAGTACTGAATAAATTTTAAAACGGTCTCGCTATCGTGTATGAATTTTTCTTTTGTCATTTGTTTTCTTAATAATTATTTGTAAGTATTAAAAAATTATACAAGAAGTTAATCAACAAAGGAGAAACATAACAAATAATAATTTAGGTTTTAAATTCATCTATTGTTGATTGCAAGGATTTAGCCACTTGAACTAATCTTTGTAGATCGGCTTCTATATTTTCTACGCTTTTCCCATTCTCAGTAGAAAGCACTTCAATTTTTGAAATATCATGAATAATATCTTGAATGTTTTCTGACATCATGATGCTGTCTTTTTTGGATCTATTTGCAACATTGTTTGATATATCTATAGTATTTGAAGTTATATTTATCTTACTTTCAACATCATTTGAAATATGTATCAGGTTCTCTATATTCTTTGCATTGTCATACATTTTATCACTTACATCATTGATAGACTGAACAATTGTGCTTACGCTCATATCTATATCTGTTAAGCTTTTTTGAGTTCTCTCGGCTAGTTTTCTCACCTCATCGGCAACAACAGCAAAACCTCTGCCATGCTCACCTGCACGCGCTGCTTCTATGGCTGCATTTAGAGCAAGAAGGTTTGTCTGCTCTGCTATTTCTTTGATGATATTTAGTATATTTTTAACCTCATCAGCATCATTTTTTAGGCTTGATAGCTCAGATGACAACTCATTTTCTATCTCAACAAAACTGCTAACCTCTGCACTCAAAATACTAAGGGAGTCTTTAGCGAGGTTAAGTTCAGAGTTAGCTTCTTGTACATTTTTTTGTGTTTCATTTGTAGTATCTAGGCTTCTTACAAGGAGATCTTTAATTGACTCACTTTTCTTGATTGTAATGTTTACTATCTCTTGTTCTTGCTGAGAACTTTTTCTAATAACATGGCTTGATAGTTCAATCTCAGAAGCGATGGAGCTGTTGTTTGCACCAAGTTTTTTGATTTTATTTATAGTACCCTGAACCATTTCTATAAATTTATTTACTTCATTTGCTGTATCTCCAAACTCATTTCCACCTTTATGCTTTAGACGCTTAGTAAGATCTTTGTCTCCACTAACAAGTTCAGATATTCTGCTTTTAAGGTTGTTTAAAGGGGTAAATATCTCTTTTACAAAAAATATGGCAGTTATTGTGGTAAATATAGCAAGCGCAATTACAAGAGATATTGTAAGTGTTAGATTTGTTGCAGCTATGTCCGCATCAATTTTATCAAGTGAGATAACCAAGTCCAAAACACCAAGAGCATCTCCCTCTTGTACATTGTAATGACAGCTGAGACACTTAGCTTCTGCAATCATTGGTCGTATCATTCTTATGGTATGGTGGGAGTTTTCATTTTTTTCTATAATTTTCATTTTTTCATTTTTAAGAACATCTTGGATAAGTAGGTCTTTAGTAAACTCCTCTCCATGTCCGTAAACCTCTAAAACTGCTTGTGATTTTGTGATGTTAAGAGATTCTATTCCGTCAATTTTTTTAGCAGCGGCATATGCATCTTGCACAACTGCAGAATCGCCTATCATCATGCTTCCTGTCATGGTTTGAAAAATGGATTCACTTAACATCAAAAGAGATTGTTTTGTTGTTTTGTTTGAGAGTGCATGGAGTGTTGTTGAGAGAAAATAACTTATCCCTAGCAACCCTAATATACTTGCTGAGAAAATAAAAAATATAACCTTTGATTTTACTGTTTTAAGCATAGCAATTCCTAAAAAATAGATTAATTTAAGATTATAGCAGAAGTTTATAACTATATTATCACATCATGTATAAAATATATTCAATTTGCTCTAAGAGTTGTTCGTTGTTGATTTGATTTGTATTTGCATAGGCTAGGGCAGCTCCAGCACCAACCCCCTCTTTTGCTTCACCCTCATCATATTTGTGAAGCACAGGGATGCTTGCATTTTGAAATGAAAAACTTGTATAAACTGCATGAGGAGTGTATGAGAGAAGTGATAAGATATGGGTAATGTCGGAGTGTTCATCATTTGCCACCCAGCCAGTAGTAGCGAGTGTAATATTGTCACTTTTAGCTCGTATGAGAATATCTTCTCTCAATATATCAGCCACCAATAGGCAAGCTGCCATCTGTGTTCCACCTGCTAAAACAACATGAAATCTTCTTGAAGCTTCTACTAAAAATCCTGCACAAAAAATAAGCATATTGTCACTTACAAGAGAGAGCTTTTCAAAGTTATCCATCTCATCGTTTATAAGAGATAAGGCTTCTTTTAGAGTTTTATTTTTTATATTCTCAGGTACATTTTTAAAGCTTGAAGAGAAATCATTCTCGCATTTATATCCAAGAGCTAAGGCAGTTGCTAAAGCTGTTGTGGTTCCACTTGGGGTACTCTCTCCTAGAATGAGATAATTTCCTTTGAGTTCATAAGAACCTCCAGCATCCATCCCTTTTTTAAAGATAGCTTTTGCATCTATGTTTGCACCCTCTGCGATAGAGCTAGAGGGTGAAATATCAAAGTTATGAGTAATGGTGTTTTTAGGAACAGACACAAGTCCAAGGTTTAAAATTTCAACACTGCTAAAAGGGATAAGATTGTGAACTGCGCGTGTGATTATGGCTGGAGTTGGTACACCCTTTGGAGTCTCTGCAAGCTCTTCTAAAGAGAAAACTTTTTCATTTACTATAAACTCTGCATCAAGAGTAGGAGTGAGAGGTATCATGCCAGGGATACCAGCTTGAGTTATCCCCTCAATTTCACAAGTCTTTGTAACACAAGCCGCTAGTAAAAAGTCAGCTTTGCCCTGCGGAAGTGAATCTTTTTTGTTTGTAAAAATGTTTAATGTTTTCATAATGACTACTTTTTATGAAATTTTAGCCAATTAGTTCTAAAATTGTTATCAGCAATATAGGTTATAATTATTAACGATAAATAAAGAGGCAAAAATGGATTTACACAGTATAGAAAAACGACTTTATGAACTTTGCCCTTTTATAAAAGAGGTAGAGGTGATTTTGTGTGAAAATAGCCCTTTTGCACTTATACATCCAGACTTTGAAGCATTACAAAAAGCCAATATTATAAACATAGAGAGTGAACTCCGTTGGTATGGTGTTGAGCTTTACAATATGGAGGTGCAAGATAACCTCAAGATTAGAGGATATAAAATTTTAAGAGAACAAGAGATTAGTAAGCATAGTGAACCAGATGACGAGCTTTATAAAATTATTAAAAAATATCTTCGTTCTTTAAGTTCTAAAGAAGAACTCTCTTTTTCTTCGCATTTAGAACTTGATTTGGGGTTGGATTCCCTTGATTATGTAGAGTTGTTTGTGTTTATAGAAAAAAGTTTTGGATTGCCTATAGATGAATCAATTTTTTCAAAAATGATGATTGTTGAAGATTTATATAAGTATGTCAAAAAAAATTATAAGTATGTAAAAAGGGTAGATGTAGATATAAAAAATATTATAAAAGAACCACTCAATGAAAATCTAATACACTCTCCATATATGATGTGCTTTTACAAAACTTTACTCTTACCGTTTTTTAAACTCTTTTTTCGTCTCGAGGTGAGTGGTTTAGAAAACATCCCTAACTTCTCTTGCATTATCGCACCTTCACATTATAGTATGCTTGATGGCTTTTTAATAGAGTCAGTTTTGCCTTACGCTACTTTACGAGATACTTTCTTTTTGGCTTATGAAGCTGTGTTTGGAACGAAGCTTTTACGCCCTATCTCCGATCATGGACAAACACTTCTTATAGATGCAGATAAAAACTTAAAGCGTTCGATGCAAAGAGCAACGCTTCCACTAAAAAATGGGAAAAACCTTGTTATATTTCCAGAGGGAGCAAGGAGTAGAGATGGGAAACTTTTGGAGTTTAGACCTTTCTTTGCAATGCTATCTGAAGAGTACAATGTACCAGTAATTCCTGTTGTAATTGATGGGAGTTTTGAAGCATTACCAGCAGGTAAAATAATACCACGACCAAAAAAGACAACTATCAAATTTTTAAAACCGATTTACCCTGATGGACTTAGTTACACAGAGATAACAAAGTTAACAAAAGAGGCTATCAAGAAAGAGCAGTTTTAACATCTACTGCAACCTTTTTTTCATCTACAAAATAGAGTAAAATAGCTCCTAATATAAAGAAGATAGATACAGAGGCAATAGCTACTCGTGAACTCTCACTTAGTAGTGCAACCACAGCAACTAACAGAGGACCTAAAATAGCGGCAAACTTCCCTAAAAAGTTGTAAAAACCAAAAAACTCTGCGGCATTTTGAGGTGGAATCATCCGAGAGTAGTAGGAACGACTCAATGATTGGATGCCACCTTGAACAAGAGCTATCATAATTGCTAAGAGATAAAACTCATACTCCTTTTGCATTTGAGTTGCCCAAAGAATTATAAAAAGATAGATACCAATAGCTAAAAAAATCGTCTTTTTTGTATCCCAAAATTGAGCAAGTTTTGCAAAGGCAAGAGTAGCTGGAAAACCTACAAACTGAACTATCAAAAGAGAGGTGATAAGAATACCTGAGTCAAATCCCAGTGCCATTCCATAATCAACTGCCATTCTGATGATAGTGTCAACCCCATCTATATAGAGCCAGTAAGCTATCAAAAAGAGTAACAAGCCTTTTAGTTTTTTGATTTTACTAAAGGTGTTTTTGAGTCTAAGATAGCCCTCTTTTATGAGTTGAATGGTTTGCTTTTTATCCTCTTTTTTCTCTTGAACAAAAAGAAGTAATGGCAGGGAGAAAAGAGCCCACCATAGTGCGACACTTATAAAAGATGCTTTGATCGCTTGTGCCTCATCGCTAAAACCAAAAAATGTAAAATCTTGCAACATCCATACATTTAAAGCAAATAAAATGCCACCACCAAGATATCCAAATGCAAAACCAAGGCCAGACACATAATCAACATTTTTATCATCCGATACAGATGGTAAAACACCGTCATAAAAGGTGTTTGAACCCATAAAGCCGATGTTACCAAGGAGATAGATAAAAGCAGCTAATTGCCACTCCCCCTCACCAACTAAAGAGAGCATAGCACTCATCAAAATCCCAAGATATGCAAAGGTAAAAAGAAATCGTTTTTTGAGTGCACCAGCATCTGCGATAGCACCTAAAAGAGGAGCAATTAAGACGATGATAAAACTAGAGAGTGAATTTGCAATTCCAAGTTGCGCCGTACTTACAGTCGCATCAACATCTGCACTGTAATAAGCTTTGAAAAAAAGTGGAAAAAAACCAGCCATCACGGTGGTAGCATAAGCGGAGTTTGCCCAGTCGTATAAAGCCCAAGAGTATATGCTTTTGTTATTGTTCATACTTAATTTTATCATAATGTGCTAGAATTGAGTATGAACTTTTTACAACTTTTTAATAAAAAAAATATTATTGGGGCTCATAGGGGTGCTCGTAGAATAGCTCCGGAAAATACACTTCGTGCTTTGGATGCTAGTCTAGGTAGGAGTGATTTTATTGAGGTGGATGTACAGTTGAGCAAAGATAGGGTGGCTGTTATCATTCATGATGATACTCTTGAACGCACTACAGATGTAAAGAGCCTTGCTATGTTTAGTTCTCGTGAGCCATATTCGGTGTCGGACTTTACTTATGAAGAGTTATTGAGCCTTGATTATGGGAGTTGGTTTGATAGGTATGAGCCATTGTTAACGCTTGAGGGTGTGTTAAAGTT
>JALSLJ010000021.1 GCA_026988315.1 Sulfurimonas sp.
AAACATTTCTTAAATAAGACAAATATACTCTCATTTATACTTATATAAAAGATTTTATTGATACAATACTGAAAATTAACACAAAATAAGGAACTAAAATGCCAAAGATTAACAAATATGTAGATATAGATACTGTAGAGCGTGAAGCTAAGAAAGACCTAATCGACCGTCATTCTCCATTTATTCACTGTAATGACACTGCTAAAGCTGGTGAGCCATTTGAAGTAACTGTAAAAATGGGTAACGAGTTTACTCACCCAGATGATTTCGATCACTATATTGAGTCGGTAACTCTTTTCAATGGTGAAACTAAATTAGCTCAAGCTACTTATGTTCCAGGAACATTAGGAAACACTAAAGCTCATAACACTACAACTTTCACTATCATTCCAACTGGTAAAAAATTAAATCTAGTTGCTCACGGTTACTGTACTAAACATGGTATCTGGGAAGGTACTCCAGTTACTGTAGAAGTAGCTCAGTAATTCAAACTTCACAATAAAAGGGCTAGTCTTAGCCCCTTTTATTAGACTTTAAACCTTTTTAGTTTATAGATACAGAAGGTTTATCTACATAAAAACCTTGAGAGTAATCAATCCCTAAATCTTTCACCCTATCCATAACTGTACTTGAATGCACATACTCTGCAATTGTTTTAACACCTAATTTTTTTGCAAACTCTACAATAGTCTCAACAACTATGAGTGAATTTCTATCAACATCAATATCTCTAATAAGTGAGCCATCTATCTTAATAAAATCAACACTCATCTTTGTTAGATATGAAAAATTTGAATATCCACTTCCAAAATCATCAATTGCAATTTTAGCACCATATCTTTTTACTTCGATAATAAAGCGCTCCACTCTTTTAAAGTCCTGAATAGCTTCTGATTCAAGAAGTTCAAAAGTAACTCTATTTGATGCCTTAGAGTGTTTTAATTTCTCTAATATATACTTAAATATCTCACCATTCATAATATCCTCTATAGAGAGGTTTACACTAAATTCAAATTGACTCTCTTCAAAGGCATCAAAAGATTTGTCTAAGATAAGTTTTGTAACTCTATTATAAACTTTTATTTTTTTTGCGACAGGGATAAAAAGCAATGGCGACAATATCTTATCGTTTGAATCAATTAATCTGGCTAAACACTCATACTTAATAATTTTAGAGTTTTTATTATCAAATATCGCTTGAAAATAGGGAATAATTTTGGAGTTTTCAACAGCGTGTCTCACTAATCCAGACATCTTTAGATTTCTCTCATACTCATTTTCAAAACGCATTCTATCTTCATATATCCAGTATGGTACACCAATTTCTTTAGCATATTGCAATGCCATAGAAACTTTTGAAAATATATCATTATTTTTTGTATTTGAGCATGATGCCATGGTGATATCTACATATATTTTAATATCTTGATACTCGACTACTATATCTTTTACTTCCTCATATAACCTGCTTAAATGCTCTTTTAACGCGTAAAAGCCCATATTGTGCTCTAAAATAACTGCAAATTCATCTGCGGAAAGTTTATACACATGAGCATCAATATTTTCTTTTATATATTTTCCAACTTGCTCTATTACAAAATCACCAACAATAAAACCATAAAAATTATTGATAGTCTTAAAATTATCAATGTTGAACAAGACGAGACCCGCATCCTCGTTGTCATCTAAATCTTTTCTAAGTTGATACACATTGGGAAGGTTCGTTAAATGATCTGTAAAATAACGACTTAAAAGCTTATTTCTATACATATCCAGATGTTCACTTTTTTTACTCCACTCTAAATGTAGTTCTTTTAATATAGAGTCGCTAATCTTATCAATATTTGCATCTTTATCTATAACATATGTTGTTAATAATGTTTTGGATTTATCATCGTTATTTAAAAAAACAACTTTGGCATGAGGGACTTTTTTTTCTAATTCAGATTTTAAATTTTGAATCAAAACTGTATTGTGCATATATGCAACAATATGAATTAGAATATTCTTGCCTGAAATTTTCAATATCTCATCAACACTCTTATCTACCTCACTAAATGATGTTAGTGTAAAATTATTTATTTCTAAAAAATTATTTTTAAAGCTCAATTTATACCTTTATTATTCATACCTCTGTATTTTATCACAAAAAATTGATAAAGTATATTTTAACCACACTTTAAATATACTCTCATAAACATTTCATACAAAGGGATTTATCTTTGAAGTCATTTCAAAATCTAATTTTACTTCAAAATCTATATCGCCAAAGAGCCCTTGGATTTGAATACACAAACCCTTTTTCCATAAACGAGAAAAACACTCACGAAAAACCAAAAAACTTAGAGCAACTTACACAAAACATATCTACTTGTCATCTGTGTGATTTAAGTAAATCAAGAACTCAAAGTATGAGTGGTTTTGGAAACCCTGATGCACAACTTATGATTATTGACTACAGTGTATCTACAAATGAAGATACTGCCAACGACTATTACATCGGCAGATCTGGAGAAATATTAACAAATATGCTCAATAATGTTTTAAAACTAAAAAATTGTGATGTTTATTTTACTCATGCTATCAAATGTAAGCCACTCAATTCAAACATCCCATCACAATCTGAGTGGAATTCATGTAAATCTTATCTTTTATCGCAGATAGAATTTGTCAAACCTAAGGTGATTGTAACTTTAGGTAAAGATGCCTATGCTAAAGTAACGGGAGAGGAAGAAAACTTCCAAACTGTAAGGGGACATGTTATAGGCTTTGATAAGTATAAACTCATACCTATATACCATCCTCAGTTTCTACTTAGAAATCCTGAGCTAAAAAAAGCAACGCTTAATGATTTAAAAACTATAAAGAGTTGCCTATAAAATATATTTATAGGTAACTACAAATAATTACAAACTCCCCTACATACGGTACTTCTTAAGGATTGAATTAACTATAAGTAGATATAATAAGATACAAATAATCATAAAAATATAAAGTATAAACCTGTAAAAATCAGACTAAATAATGGTACGGCTTCTGGTATGTACATCTTAATTAGTGATGATGAAATAAAGTACACTAAAAACAATGAAACACGACCACCTAACAGAGCATATAAAATTCAGATTGCAGTTGAAGCAATACATAACCATAAAAGGTGTAGAGGTAAACAGTCTTTTAATATTCAAAAAGGTACATCAATCGCTAAAGCTGTGAACTCTCTTTTAGGCAAGAGAGAAGATATAAGAACAGCACTAAAAGAGAAAGGTACACTTACTGAAACAAAAAAAATCATTCCAAAAATAGACACTACAGATAGAAAATTCAAATCTATTTATGCTGCTTGAATTGCAAGAAAAGCAATTGAAGTTAGTCCAAGCACCGTCAGGATGTATAATGGATCTTACAATGTTTGGATTAAAAAATTAGACAATAAAATTATTGATGAGATTACAGAAAATGATATACAAAATATAATTAATGAAATGATAACTAAAGGGAAAAAGCCAAAAACAATAGCTATTGTAAAAGCTATTTCTGTACATTATTATTGGAAGCTTGCTATGGAGAGCATTGGAGTGAGAAATATGGTTATGCACGACCTTCGTTCAATGGTTGCAGTTGTAGCATTAAGAAATGGTGCAGATATATATGCTGTGTCTAAAATGTTATCACATAAGTTATTAAGTACCACACAAGCAAACTATCTGAATGACGGAACAGAACAAGCTATTGAAGCACAAGATACTTTTAGTTCTGTTGTAGGTATTTCCGATGAAGTCATTGATGTAGATGTAATAAAAGAGGATGAATTTCATCAATTAAAAAAAATATATCCTTCTGCTAATGATGAAAAAATCAAGCACATAATAGAATTTATGAAGAAAGAAAAAAAAGAATAGAATATATTCCTTAATATTTATATCTTTTATGGT
>JALSLJ010000022.1 GCA_026988315.1 Sulfurimonas sp.
GGAGGTTCATTAAAAGCGATAATCTCTATAGACTTGAGAATAGAGTCATTCGAGATGAGGTAGATAACTACAGCATTTTTAGAACGAACTTTTTTGTTAACTAAAATACCGTAACCTAAAAGTTGTCCATCTTTTGTAGCTTTAAAGGTGCGAAATATTTTACTATCTAATTTTACTTTTGCCTCTTGTTGTATGTGTTTCGCTTGTTTCTTTGAGAGCAAGATATTTTTTTTAACGATAAGACTGTTTTCACCATAACACTCCTTCATCGCATCAATAGGGGATATGAGTACTTTTGCACTCAAAGGAAGTGCAAAGAGTAAAAGTATATAGATAAGTTTTTTTTTCATTATATGCCCTTAAAAAATAAAGCCCATAGAGATGCTTGTTGTATCTGTTGAGTCAGTACCATACTTTTGCATTGCATGGTCAACTTTGAGTACAACTTGCTCGTGAGGGAAAAAGTTTACACCAAGAGTTGTTGTGATTTTATCATCATCTGAACTTCCATCAACCCTTTTTTGTTCGGGGTTAATATTTTCATACTGAACAAATAGAGGTATAGATTTGACTGATGAGGTAAAAGAACTCAAATCATAACTCAGGTTAATATATCCTCCATTAGCACTCTCAACTGCATCAACTGCTATATTTTTTGCATTTGAACGAGAAACTTGAGCATAGGTTCCATACACTCTAAGAGCATCATGATGATAATCTATGTGAGCCTCTGCTATTAACATCTTTGAATTGGCAGCACCATTGAGAGATGGAGCATGGTAAAAAGAAGCACCCGCTAAAAGACCGTTGATACCTGTGTAATCAACTCTTGCAACAACTCCAAGTTTAGGATCTATTTGAGTAAATGAGCCACCACGACCGTTTCTAATCCATTTTGAGCCATTTGCCTCAGTTTGTAAAGAGGTGATCGCAGCAACCTTATATGTGAGGTTATCAACTATATCTCCATAAACCATCACACCGTTTTCATGCCAAGTTGTTGGTATGATGTACTTTGCAGTAGATGGCCTTTGTGTAGTTGTAAAAAGTGTAGGTTCATGTCTTTCACTGATAAGACCCATAGGAACTAAAAAGTTACCAACTCGTATGTTTGCATTTTGGTTTAGTAAAAAGTCAAGATACATAAACTCTATGATTACATACCCATCTTCACCATCTTTAGCACCACCATGTTCAAACTCTATCTCTGTGTTTAAAATAATATCATCAGAGAATTTATAGCCGATATAAGGGATAAACCTATACACATCCATCTTACCAGTTCTCACACCATCTTCATCTTTTGCATTTTGATAGTACATCTCACCATAGCCACCTATGGAAAGAGGTGAAGAAGAAAAGTAAACCTTAGAAGCTGCCGCACCTAAACCACTATAAGTTTTTTCTTTATCAACTGTAGTGTATGAAAAACCAGTCTTCAAGTCACTTGTCTCATCTATGAGAATTTGAGTTATCTCTTTAAGCTCTTGTATCTCTGCTTTGAGTGCTTGTATATCTGAGGTATTGTCCCCCAAAACCGAACTAGATAGCAATAGTGTTGTTGTGATTGCAAAAGATATTTTTTTCATTTGAATTCCTTTTAGTGATTATGATATTTGTTATCATAATTTTTGTTTTGTAGAATAATAAGATAATTTCAATTATTTGTCAATAGTTTTAATAATCATTATCAATTTATATTAAATTAGAGCTAATTAAAAAAATGGTGGAGTATTTTCTCCAATGATAAAACTCTTGAAAATACATAATGGATTTACTAAAAGTTTGAACTTGAAACTGGTTGATGATTATTTGGTGAGGTATAAGAAAAATATTAATACATCTGTAATTTATCTCTTTTTCTATATAATTTTAGAATGAAAACAAACCATTATGATTTAATAATTATTGGTGCTGGTGCTGCTGGTATTATGGCATCTATCACGGCAGCATCAGAGGGCAAAAAAGTACTTCTTTTAGAAAAACTCTCAAATATCGCAGCTAAATTAAAAGCAACAGGCGGAGGAAAATGTAACTTAACAAATACTCTCTCTAACGAAGAGTTTATATCCCGTTTTGGACGAGGAGGGCGTTTTATGCGAGATGCTCTCTCTTTATTTGATAACAAACAACTTACAAGCTTTATGGATAAGATAGGTGTTGCAACACATGCCCCAGATGGTTTTCGTATATTTCCAACTTCACACTCCTCTTCTACTATAATTTCTGGACTTCAAAAAGAGATGGATAGAGTTGGTGTAGAAGTCATAACAAACCAACGCGTAGAAAGGTTACTTCTTGTTGGTTCAAATATAGATGGTGTGAAAACACAAGATAATTCATATAAAGCTAAAAATGTTATTGTAGCGACAGGTGGACTTGGTTACCCAGTACTTGGAGCAGAGGGAGATGGCTACACACTTGCTGAAGAGTTGGGACATAAAATCACAGAACTTTCACCTGCAATGATGCCACTCAAAACAAAAGAAATATGGACAGAGTGTCGTGCTGATACCATTTCAAAAGTAGAACTACATGTTTCTCTACCTAAATATAAAAAACTACGAGCAAAAGGTGATTTAATATTTACAAAAAATGGTATTCGAGGACCTGTAGTGCTTGATTTTGCACGAGAGATCACACCTCTTTTAAGTAAATATGGAGAAGTTCCAATTGTTGCAAATCTTACTAAAGGAATGAATGAAGATGATATTATGCAACATTTTAAACAAGCAAGAGTCAAAAATCCTCATGCAACGATAGAAGAAAATCTACTTCCGCTCCTAGCAAGTTCAGTTATACACAAATTATGTCAATCTGTTTGCGTTGATCCGTCTATGACATTTCATAAGGTAGAGGGTAAAAACCGTAACTTACTTATAAAAATACTTGCATCAACTCCCTTTACAGTAACTGGTCATGAAGGTTTTAAAATGGCAATGATTACACGAGGTGGCATAAGTCTAAAAAAGATAAATCCAAAAACAATGCAAAGTAAGATAATTAAAGGACTCTACTTTTGTGGAGAAGTAATGGATATTGATGGACCATGTGGAGGATATAACCTCCAATGGTCATTTTCTAGTGGTTATCTAGCGGGGATGTTACAAAGCTAATTATGCTTTTTTTACAGCTTTTTTAGCTACTTTTTTAGCTACTTTTTTTGTTGCTGGTTTTTTCTTTAAAACTTTAGCTACAACTTTTTTAGCTACTTTTTTAGAAACTTTTGCTTTTTTAGAAACTTTTGCTGCTACTTTTTTAGCTGTTTTTTTCTTTAAAACTTTTTTAGCCGCTGGTTTTTTAGCTACTTTCTTAGTAGATACTTTTTTCTTTACAACTTTCTTAGTTGATTTTGCTGCTGGTTTTTTCTTTAGTACTTTTGCCATTTCTGACTCCTTTGTTTTGTTAAAAATTATATATTACTTACTAATAGTAATAAATTATAGTAATTATATACTTTTAAAGTAACAATGTCAATAAATTTGCTATAATCAGGCAACAAAAAGGTGACAAAGGAGTTTTATGACCTTTATAGAGTTTAAAAAGATGCTTTTAGATGCAGAGATTAGTTTGCCAAAGTTTAGTAAGTTAATAAAAGTAAGTGAAAAAAATATACAGTCATATAAAAAAAAGGGGGAGGTTCCAAATACTATAGCGGTTATTGTTGCATCCTTTTCTGTTATGCATAGAAGTGGCTTAGATTATAGAGAGATTGTTGAAGAACTACAATTAAAGGCTAAAACAAAAAAAGGTGCAGGTTTTAAAAAGAAAGAACAAGTGAAACCTTCTATAGTTGACGAGACAAAAATAAGTATCAGTAAAAATAGCGAATAGATGCAAATCCATAGCTTTGTGTGGATTGTATCTCCTCTATTTGCTCAGATGTAATAATCCCACCAAGTGCAAAAACTTTAATTTTGCATAGGCTTAGTAGTTTTTTTAAGTCATCTATCCCTTTTGGTTCACCTTTTCCAGGTGTGGTAAAAATCGGACTATATGTAACATAGTCTGCTCCTCTTTCTTGAGCATAAAGCACCTCTTCGTGTGTATGGGTGCTGATAATAACCTCAAGGTTTTCTTTTTTTGCATCAACTATCTCATTAAACTGTTTTGAACTCAGATGTACTCCGGTTGCATATAACTTTTTTGCGAGTTTATAATCTTTATGTATATAACTTTTTATGTCATAAAACTGAGAGCAGACCTCTACAAAATGTTCTGCCTGGATGTTATAGTTTGGATTTGATATATCTCTATAGAGGGCATGTGAAGGGGAGTGTTTTACAAACTGTTCGTGTACTATTTTACGAAAAACAGCGGGCGTGTCTGTATAAAACTCTCTTGAGGTGATGAGATATTTTTTAAGCATTGTTATCTCAATAGAGGATTAGCAGAGCGTACTTTAGGAGCTACAAAGTTTACTTTTTTTGTCTCTTCGTCATTTAAAAATCTCTGCATAACACCATCTACATGGTACTCTAAACGATTAAGTAAATAAAGTTCATCTTCGCTGTATTTTTTCTTAGCATCTCTGATAAAGTTTTGTAAAAATTCTATTTTTTCTTTTTCATCTTCGATTTTTATGCTTTTTATAGTGTTTAAAATATCATCATATTCATCACCACATGATTTTAAAAAGTCATACGATAGGTCTATAGTTTTCATAGTATCAAGAGCTTTGGTAAATGTAAAATGGTTGTAGAGTAAGCATCCAACAAAATACTCTATATCAGAATTTTCAAACTCAGAATATTGGTTCTCTTCATTACTAAAATGTTTATGCCATGTTTTTAGGATTTTTAGGATTTTATTGTTCATTGCGTTCTCCTTAAATTTATATTTTATGACATTATACATAAATGACTTATATTTTCATAGTGACATAAAAGTTACTATTTTGTGACCTAAGAGTTACTTTTTTTGTTATGAATGCTTAATCAATCTTGCTATAAACTTCTATAAATTGTCCAAGGAAGATAGATGGTTGAAAATATTTTAAAAAGAGATGGAACGCATAAAGAATTTATGGCTTTTAAGATTGAAGATGCGATAAAAAAAGCTTTTAAAAGTGAGCATATCACTTATGATAGTGTAATATTTTTTAATGTTTTGGAAAACTTAAAAAACAAAAGAGTTGTAGCTGTTGAAGATATACAAGATTCTATAGAACAAGAACTATATAAAGCAAGATATTTTGATGTTATGCGTTCATTTATACTTTATAGACATACACATAAAATGCAAAGAGATCATCTCATTGATGAGGATACAACTTACATAAACTCAACCCAAACTATAGAAGAGTATATTAACGGAAGTGATTGGAGAATTAAAGCAAATTCAAATACAGGCTACTCAAACGCAGGGCTTGTGAACAATACCGCAGGAAAAGTTATAGCAAACTACTGGCTTGATAAGATTTACTCAAAAGAGGAGGGGTATGCTCATAGAAATGGGGATTATCATATTCATGACTTAGACTGTTTAACTGGTTATTGTGCTGGATGGAGTTTAAGAGCATTGTTGGATGAGGGTTTTAATGGAGTACGCGGGCGAGTTGAGAGTGATGCTCCTAAACATTTTCGTGAGGCACTCGGACAAATGGCAAATTTTTTAGGGATACTTCAAAGTGAATGGGCTGGGGCTCAAGCTTTTTCATCATTTGACACCTACCTTGCTCCTTATGTATTTAAAGATAAACTACCCTTTAAAGAGATAAAAAAAGCGATAAGAAGTTTTGTATATAACCTTAATGTTCCTGCTCGTTGGGGACAATCCCCTTTCACAAATATAACTATTGACTGGACTGTTCCAGATGATCTCAAAGATCAAATCCCTACATCTAAGACTTTGCACCTATTTAAAAATCTTCTCGATAGAGAGTTAGAGGTTGAAGCAAAAAAAAGAGGCTGTGAAAATCTTCAAGAGATGACATACAGATGTTTTCAGCACGAGATGAACCAAATAAACAAAGCATATTATGAGGTTATGACAGAGGGGGATAAAACAGGTCAGCCTTTTACCTTTCCTATCCCTACAGTAAATATAACAGAAGATTTTGATTGGTATGGTGAAAATACCGACTTACTTTTTGAAAATACAGCAAAAATAGGCTCTTCATATTTTCAAAATTTCATAGGGAGTCAGTATAAAAAAGATAAAGATGGTCGTTTAGTTATCAATGATGAGGCCTATAAACCAGGGCATGTTAGAAGTATGTGTTGCAGGTTGCAACTTGATTTAAGAGAACTGCTCAAGCGTGGCGGTGGACTTTTTGGAAGTGCTGAGATGACAGGAAGTATAGGGGTTGTTACATTAAATATGGCAAGGTTAGGCTTTTTATATAAGGGTGATAAAGAGGCTCTTATGCTTCGAGTAGATCAGTTGATGAATCATGCAAAAAATACCTTAGAGAAAAAGCGTGTTTTTATCCAAGAGATGTATGACCGCGGACTTTTCCCCTATACACAAAGATATTTACCCGGATTTAAAAACCACTTCTCAACCATAGGTGTCAATGGTATGAATGAGATGATACGAAATTTTACATCGGATGAGTATGATATTGCTTCAGAAAAAGGGATAGAGTTTGCAACTGAGGTTTTAAACCATATGCGTAAAAAAATGGTTGCATTTCAAGAGGAGAGTGGAAATCTTTATAACTTAGAAGCAACACCTGCTGAGGGAACTACATATAGGTTTGCTAAAGAGGATAAAAAAAGATATGGAGACTCTATACTTCAAGCTGGTATGGGAGATAACATCTACTATACAAACTCTTCACAAATTCCAGTTGATTTAACAGATGACCCATTTGAAGCTTTAACACTTCAAGATGATTTGCAAACGAAATATACAGGTGGAACGGTTCTTCACCTTTATATGAGGGAAAAAGTAAGTTCAACCGAGGCTTGTCGCAAGTTAGTTAAAAATGTCATAACTAACTTTAGACTTCCATACATAACTGTTACACCACTTTTTTCAGTATGTCCAAAGCATGGGTATATTTCAGGAGAGCATGAGTTTTGTCCAAGGTGTGATGAAGAGTTAATTAATGAATATAAAGAGGAGCAAGTATCATGAGTAAGAATGAAATTTTAGCATTATTAAAAGACAAAAGACAAAAATGTATAGTCTATACCAGAGTAATGGGTTATCATAGACCAGTTGAGAGTTTTAATGTAGGTAAGACTGGTGAGCATAAACAAAGACTACAGTTTGTGCAACACTAAAGTAATTTATGATCTAACAAAATTTACACACCTTGATTATCCAGGACATTTAGCTTGTATAGTTTGGTTTTGTGGATGCAATATGAGATGTGACTTTTGTTATAACAGCGATATTGTTTTCTCAAAAGAGGGGATATATAGCTATATAAATATTTTAGCGTTTTTAAGAAGTAGAGTGGATATGCTTGACGCGGTTGTTCTCTCAGGGGGAGAAGCAACTTCACATGATTTAATTGATTTTTGCCAAGAGATAAAAAAACTTGGTTTTTTGATAAAACTAGATACAAACGGAACTAATTACACCACAGTGAAAGAGTTACTTGAATTACATCTGCTTGATTTTGTAGCACTTGATTATAAAGCCCCAAAAGAAAAATACATACAAATAACACACTCAAAAAAATATGACGAATTTTCAAACACCTTAGATTTACTAATAGATAGCGATATAGATTATGAGGTAAGAACTACTATCCATAATGACTTACTTAATGTTGATGATATAAATGCCATTATAAAAGATTTAAAAACAAGAGCTTATGAGAAGAGCTATTATTTACAACATTTTTTAGATACAGGTACAAATATAGGTAATATGAGTGCAGCATCCAACTCTTTTGATGAAACTCTTTTATCTAAGGATGTTGCAGTTGTCTGGAGATAAGTTGATTTATATCATTATGATGTTATATCTGTTTATGTAAAATAATTTCAATGAATAACGGAGCAAATTATGGAAAATGAAGAGCTAGAGACTAAACTCAACAAGCGTGAACGATATAAGGCACGATTACGCCCATATGATTACTTTAAAGAGTTAGAGACTTTGGATTTTGAGAGTTTAGGGGAGGGTGATAGATTTTATCTCCAAGACTTTGGAATTTTTAATACTGACTTTTTAGAAGATGAATTTACTATGAGACTTCGTGTGCCTGCTGGAAGACTAAGTACAGAACAGTTTAGTCATATTGCAAATGTTGTAAAAGAGTATGACCTGACTATTATTCTTACTGCTCGTGGCGGGATACAACTACACGACCTTGAAGCTGATAATGTTTTAGAGATTTGGAAAAAACTAAACTCCTTAGGCTTAACAACATGGCAAAGTTTTGGCGATAATATTAGAAATATTGTGAGTGATGTTTATGATGGAGTTGGGAAATACAGCGAGATAGAGGTGTATCCTTTAATTATGCAGATGCAAGAGCATATTTTGAAAAATCCTATCTATGTTGGGATGCTTCCACGAAGAGTTTCTATAGGTATTTCAGGAAATCGTGCTAATGTTTCCTCCTTTTTTGCGAATGATATCTATTTTGCATTGGCGAAAAAAGGTGAGATACTTGGTTTTAATGTTTATATGGGTGGAAAAAATACAGAGGTTGCTCAAGATGCTGATATATTCTTGTTAAAAGATGAGGTAGTTGACTTTTTCAAAGCCTTTGTTCAAGCTTTTTATCTACATGGTTCTCGATTTTCACGCTCCAAAACACGCTTGTTTTATATGATAGAAAGTATTGGTATGGACGCTTTAAAAACCCACATCCAAAGGGAGTATGAAAAAACTTTTGAGAGTGCTGGAGAGATACTTTTAGAAAAGGTAAAGTTTTCAACAAGCGAGATACTCAAGGATAAAACTAATGCGTTTTGTTATCAAACAGATTTTGGACGACTCAATTCTGATGAGATGCAAGAGCTCTCTTTATACGCAACAGAGCATAATGCAGAGATTCGTATAGGGATAGATCAAAATATTTATATACTTGGTCTTATGGATGTGAAGATACCTTTAGTATCACCAAAGTTAAGTGCAACAGTCTTAACCTGTGCTGGAAATTTATGCCCTTATGCAGTTTGGAGTATTAAAAATGAGACAGATTATTTGCCACTAGAGAAAATAAATGAGCATTCCATTCATATTGGTTTTTCTGGATGTGTGAAGGGCTGTGGACGACATCGGCATACTGATATAGGTCTCATAGGTCTCAAAACTAATAATTTTGGAGACACTGATGCGGGTGTAAGGGTCTTTTTAGGTGCCCAGCACTCAAATGGTGCATCTGTAGGACGGATGCTTTTTTCTATGGTTCCTCTTATCCATATTCACGATACTTTGAGCCTTATCATTAGCACATATGAGAAAAGTGGATATGAAGATTTTGAGGATTATGCTCATAATGTACTCAATAAATACTCAGAGGGTTTTTTAGCCATGTGGTTTTTATTGAATCTAGAAGCAAAACAAACACATAAACTACTGCAACTCAATGTTAAAAAAAGTTTTGAGTATGAAAAAAATCTATTAAAAGATTATTTTCCTGATATAATGGCTTTAGAGTTTAGAGAAAATAATTTTTATGCTCCAGTAAATGAGCTTAGTAAAAAGCTATGGACAATAGAGGGGAAAGATCCAAATTACAAACCACCTATTAAAAGAGCAAATTTTCGTTGATATATAACTAACTATTATGTTTTCTTGTAAGTTAGGCTACGACATAATTATTTCGTAGCCTTGCCCCTTTATGTTTCCAATCAAATCTTTAGAAGTTTTTGCTCTTAGCCTTCTTACAAAAGTTCGGAGCCTCGCATCACTTACCTCTTCATCTTTCCATAGTGCATTTTTAATTGTTTCATCATCTACTATATATTTATCTTTCTTGGAATATTTAAGAAGTAGTTGAATGAATTTATTTTCATTTTTTGATAAAGATATATATCTTGCATCTTTATATAAGTTGTTTGAAGTGGTGTTAAAAGAAAATCCATCATGAAGTTGAATAATCTTGCTTTCTAGGGTTTTGCAAAGAGATTCTATATACTCTAAAAGTTCATCAATATCAAATGGTTTTATAAAGTACTTCACTACACCAATGTCTATAGCATTGAGAAGTTTATCTGTCTCACTGAAGGCACTTAAAATTATTATGGGAATGCTTGGGTCTATTTTTTTTATCTCTTTTGCCATCTCGAGACCTGTTTTTTTGGGCATCATAATATCAGTGATTATGATATCTGGTGTAATTGTTAAAAATTTTTCCATCCCATCTTTACCATCATGAGCGACAGTAAAACTATAGAAATTATCCCCAATAGCATTTTTTAACAAGATTGCGAGTTTTTCTTCATCTTCAACAAGTAAGACTTTTAAGTGTTTTAAAAATTTATTTTTCATCTATCATACCTTCTGCTAATGGAATTTTTATAGTAAATGTGGTCATGTTTTTATTGCTTTGAGCATTGATGCTACCGTTTAAACCTTTTTCACAAATCATTCTTGACATAAAAAGACCTAAACCAGTCCCTTGACTTGTGTGTTTTGTTGTAAAATATGGCTCAAAAATTTTATCAATTCCTTTTGTATTTATATCTTCTTTTATCCCACCCGCATTGTCTTGTATCTCAATAATTGCTTCATCACTATCAACCTTTGTTGTGATATTTATTTCTCTTATCAAAATGCTATTATATACAAAAGCATCTTTGGAATTTTGAATAAGATTTATGATCACCTGAGTGAGTTCATTTGTAATTCCAAGTACTTCTATCTCTTGAAAGTTTGTTTTTATAGTTATCATCTCTTTTTGTATGAGTTTGTCTAAAATATTTAATGATTCATTGATACTATCACTAATGTTAAAATGATGTTTTTCTTTATCTGGTTTGAAAAAGTTAGTAAAATCATCTATGGTATTTGACATATTTTTTATAATTTTTTTACTATCTTCATAAAATTTCAATACACTATCATCATCATTTATTAGGGCAGTTTTTTTCATACTAAAGAGTGTGAGTGTTAGTTCTGTGAGCGGCTGTCTCCATTGGTGTGCTATATTTCCAAGCATTTGACCGAGACTTGCATGACGAGATTGCCAAAACATAACACGCTGTTTTTCTTCATTTTTATTAATCTCTTCTTTAATTTTAAGCTTTAGTGTTTTGTTTAATTCTTCAAGCTCTTTTATCTTTTTTTGAACTTTAAGTTCAAGAGTTTTGTTTAACTCTTGAAGCTCTTTGTCTTTTTTTAGCAACTCTTCTTTAAGCAATACCTCTTTGGTTGTGTCATAACGAATTGCAATAAATTCTAAAATTTCTCCATCAGAATTAAGTATAGGTGTGACTGTAGTGTTTACATAAAAAGTTGTACCATTTTTTGCTAAGTTTTTTACAGTAGCCTTAAAAGTCTTCTTGTTTTTTATGGTCTCCCAAAGAAGTTTAAAGTTAGAAGATGGAACATCTGGATGTCTTACTATGTTGTGATTTTGTCCAATTAACTCATCTGCAGAGTATCCAGAAATTTTGCAAAATTCATCATTTACAAATGTTATTATCCCATTTATATCTGTTCTTGAGACAATATTACTTTTTTCAATTGCTTCTTTATATTGATTGAGCATTAAAATCCCTGTTTGTTTATTAATTTTATTATATATAGCATCTACTTAATTATAGGTTATTTAAATTTTTCTTATATATTAGAATTAACATAAAATTAACAAAGAGTTAATATACTTCTTGAGATATTTAAAGTGGAGAGGTTATAGATGAAAAATAAGATATATTTATCGGTTATTTGTGCTTTAGCTATGAATGTGGCAGCATCGGATTTAGGGACTATACAAGTTGAGTCATCTACTATTGATGATAAGTTTGAATCAAAAATGTTGGAAGTTTCGAGTACTGCTACTATGTCTGGTGAAGATATTGAAGAGTACCATTCAGAAAATATAGCAGATGTTTTAAACAATATTCCTGGTGTTACAGTTAGAAAGAATGAAGGGGATTCTAATAAAATACATATCAGAGGGATAGCAGCTGAGATGTATATGGGTGAAAAACCAGGTGTTGCCATCGTTATTGATGGTGTTCCTGTTCAAGAGAGAGCTGGAAGTATTAATATTGATAGTGACAATATAGAGAGCATTAAAGTTATCAAAGGTGGTGCTTCTTATCTTTATGGAAATGATGCCTTAGCTGGTGCCATAATAATAACTACTAAAAGGCCTAAAGGGAAAAATGAAGGTTTTGTAAGTGCTGAGGCTGGTAGCTATGGATATGAAAAATATATCGCTAGATATATGGGAAGTACAGAGGATTTAGCAGTAGAGATTCAAGCAAGCTATAAAGCTAGTGATGGGTACTGGGAAGATTCTGATTATTGGGCTAAATCATTTAATGGTAAGTTTCAGTATTATATAGATGATAGTAGTGATATAACACTAGGAATAGACAAATCAACAAGATATGAAAATGATTCAGGTTCAATTACCTACCATACCTATGATGAGGATACTGGACTTTATACAAATAATGTTGATAACAATCCAACAAGTATAGGTGAGGTTGGATACTCTGTTGGTTACGACATAGAATTAGACAAATACTTTTTAACATATTCAAAAGATTTTGATAATGGCTCGAACTTAATGACTCAGCTTTATAACTATGAGGACACCACTACAAACAAAAGTTCTGCATTTGACAGCAATAATGATGGAGTTAGAGATGACCATAGATACAACTCTTATGCAAATACACTCCAAAGAGGTTTGAAGTCTGAATTTAGAACAGAGGGTGACAGTATAGCCTCTATGATTGGTATTGATATTGCAAGAAATGAGGAAGAGAAAAATTCTGTATATAGAGTTGTTTACACTGGTGGTTGGCCATCTGTAACGCATCCAATAGGGGAAGTTGCTAGTAATACAGCAAGCGATGAAGATATTAATGCTATCTATGGTGAATTGAAATATGGTGTTACAAATGCACTAACAACAACTATAAATGCTAGATATGACAATATTAGTTATGATTATACAAATAGTCTTGACTCAATAAATTCAGAGCAAACTTATGATGAAATCTCTTACCGAGTTGGTGCTACATATCAACTCAAAGAGAAGCAGGTTGTGTTTTTGAACTACTCTACTGGATTTAGAGTTCCACTTGTTTCACAGATGTATGCTGGTGATATTATTGGAAGCGGTTGGAGTGGTACCTATATAAACAACACAGATATTAAAACAGAAAAAACTTATAATTATGAGATAGGTTTTAGAAATAAGAGTGATTCACTCTCATATGATGTATCTTTATATCAATTAAATAGAGATGATGTAATTGGTAAAAGTGTTGGAAATTATGCTTCAACAAATGGTAATGAAGATCTCTATTATGATAATATGGCAGATGTGAGAAATAGAGGATTAGAACTGAGTGTATCTAGTGATAGGTCTAAAGATTTTTCTTTTATTTTTAATTACACTTATTTAGATTCAGTTTATACTAGATATGATAATTACTATATCTTATTAGAGGGTGAAACAAATGCAACAGCTTATGATGTAACAGATAATAGAGTTCCAAGAACTTCAAATCATACTTTTTATATTGAGGGAACTTACAAGGTTTTTTCAAACTGGTCTGTTACAGCAGATGTTAACTACAGATCTGCTCAGTATGCAGATGAAAGAAATGAGATAGAGGTAGATGGCTATTCGGTTGTAAATTTAAGAACTAAATATAACACAGAGATTGCAATGCTTGATGTAGAATTTTTCGCACAAGTTGATAATGTTCTTGATGAACAGTATTACATGATGCCTCGTGTTACCGGAGATAGAAATGACGATGGATTATATGACATTAGAGATATGGGTTTAACAGTTAATCCAGGTAGAGTATATCTTGCGGGACTCTCTGCAAGATTTTAATACCTAAGTGGCAAAGAGCAATCTCTTTGCCATAGCAAAAAATAACTTTATAAAAACCTTATAATTTTAAACAAACAAGACTAAAAAAAGAGATGTAGCTATGGAATATACTGCTTTTTTATCTATTTTTATCATAGGACTCTCTTATGGGGCGACTGCATGTATGTTTTCATGTATGCCGTTTCTAAGCCCTTTGCTTGTTAGTAACTCAAGCAATACAAAACAAGCACTTGAAATTATTCTCCCGTTTAGTTTAGGGAGAATTTTTAGTTATACCCTTATAGCGATAGTAGCGTACTTGAGTTCTGCATGGGTGAAGCAGATGTTGGATGACAACCAGATTTTTAGCCTCATATTGGGTTTAAGCACTATCTTAATGGGGATCTATCTTTTTTATAAAAGCTATAATCCAAATGCAACTTGTAGCCACTCCACACCACTAATAAAACAACCAAAACTTAACAAGTTTGGTTTTTTTACTATTGGTGCAACAATGTCAGTCAATCCATGTGCTCCAATAATGGCACTTTTGGCAGTAGCAGCAAATAGCAGTAGCATCTATAACTCCATAGGACTTGGTCTGTTTTTTGGTCTTGGTGCTGTTATATTTTCGATTATATTTTACGGGTTTATTCTCTCAAAACTTATAAGAGGACTCATGGTTCAGTTTTCCTTTTATAAGCTTGTTATAGAGAGAATTGCAGCACTTTTACTTGTGACAGTAGGAGTCTTAGTCTTAAATGGTGTTTTGGTACTTTAAAGGAAAACAATGGTAGATTTTATAAAACGAGATAAAAATGATCTTTATGGCAAACCAATTCTAGGTTTCTTATTTAAAAATCAAAAGTTCTTAATGATACTCAAGCTAGTGGTTTTAGCTCTATTTTTTTATGCTATATATTATGGTTACGCCCATACAGGAAAAGATAACAACTTCACTTGGGCAGTTTTTTGGGGGATTTTCTGGTCTTTGTTTATGGTTGTAACACTACCAACGCTAGGGCGAGTTTTTTGTGGCATCTGTCCTCATGGTTTTATGGGTAAGTACATCACAAAATTTGGCTTGAAAAAGAAGATGCCAAAATGGTTGCAAAACCCATATATTGGTCTGTTCCTCATAGTGATAGGCTGGTGGGGTATCTACTATATGTTTCCTGGTATCTACAGAACACCCCTAGGAACAGCTATACTTTTTACAGTGATGACACTCCTTTCCTTTGTAGTATATTTTATCTACAGAGATATGGCATATTGTAAATATATCTGCCCTATTGGAACACTCACTCGCGCTTACGCTAAACTCTCTTTTACATGGTTGGGAACTTATAAAAGTGCTTGTGATGAGTGTAAAACATTTGATTGTGCTGTGGCATGTCAACATAATCTCAAGCCTTTTACCTTCGATGGAAGAAACTCTATGACAGACTGTACCTTATGTATGGATTGTTCTGCTGCGTGTGAAGCGGTAAGCTTTAAGGTTAAAAAACCATCTTTTTCTTTATTTAGTAAGTTTCAAATACTCAAAGCGGAAGTGTGGACATTTATCCTCATCCTTGCATCTATCCCCATCACTATGGCGTTTCATCATGGTATAGGGAGAAGTACTGTAGCAGGCGATATGATTTGGGCAAAAACTGCGGAATATTTTAAAACTTTTGTAGATTTTGGTTCTATAAATCCTGTTGGTTTATTTGCATTTTTGTATGCCATGCTCTTTACAGTTTCGGCGGCTCTTATTGGGATGTATATAGCCTCTCTTATTTTGAAAACACCTTTTAAAAAGGTATTTTATAGCCTTGGATACTCCTATGCCCCTTTATTTATTTTAGGCTCTATTGCACACTCTTTGGAGACATTTTTTGTAAGAGGGTACGAGCGTATAGTGGAAGGCTTCGCTCAGGCTTTTGGCTTGAGTGTAGATATAGCATCCCTTGCTTCACGGGGAGATAGTTGGCTACATATGTTTGGTATCTTAAAATGGGTAGCAATTATTTGGGCACTTATCATACTTTACAAGAGGATGAAACTCTTAGATGCCGATAAAATGAGAAAAATTATTGCGTATCCTTTTGCAGCATCTCTCATCATTTTCTTTTTAAGTGTAAATATGTACCGAAGCCATATTTTAGATACTTACGGAAGGGCATCTGGTGGGCATGGAAGCCATGGTGGCGGAGCGATGTTTCAAAGTGTTTCTAAAGATAAGGCAACCCTTTTACAAGCAGATGACTCTTGTGTTGGATGCGGGATGAATCTTCCTAAGTTTTACAAAACAAACCACGCAGCCCATTTAGATAAGCAAACAAGACAATATTGCTCCATACACTGCCTAAGTGAAGAAAAAAGCATTAAAAAAATCCCTTTGAATGATTTAAAAGTTGTTGATGTTACAAGTTTAAAATTCATAGATGCTACAAGTGCTTTTTATGTTGTAGGGAGTAAAAAGAAAGCAACTATGAGTGAAGTAAGTAAGTATGCTTTTGCTTTAAAAGAGGAAGCAGTTAAATTTTCTCAAAGGTATGGTGGCAAAGTATTGAGTTTTGAAGAAGCATATAAAATCGCTTTAAACGATTTTAACAAAAAAGGCATCTCAAAAATTGTAAAACCTGAAGATAGCATATATTTTGTCAGAAATAAGCCAGCATTAGATTCAAAAAAGAATCATCGTGGTGGTCATATGATGGGTTCAAGAGATAGAACACAAATACCTACAAGAAAAGTCTGGTTAGTGAGCGATGAGATAAATGACCCAAAATGTGTGCAAAATGTTGAGGGTCATTTTTTTGCAACAGATGTGCAAAACAAACCCTTAGATGTAAAAATACAAAAAAGAGAGTGTACGGGCATCAGCTTTGAACTAAGGGATGTTGGATATTATAAGCTTTATTATGTTGATGAGAAATCTAAAAATATAAATATTGCAAAATATGAGTACAAAAGGTATGATCATAGTAGTGATGAGGAGTACAACAAAGAGAAGATGTCTGCAAAAACCATCAAAGAGGTGCCATTTGACATCCTCAGGCTAAGACCTGATGATGAAACTTTTTACTCAAGACTCCAAAGTGGTGATAGAGTAAAATTTAAGGTTGTAAAAAATAGAAAACCAGTAGAGGGTGCAAAAGTATCCCTTGAGACTCAGTTTGGTTGGCAAAAAAACATTTATAGTGATAAAGATGGCATAGCAGAGTTTCAGCTTATAAGGGATTATAATCCCCCTTGGGATAAATTTGATAAAAGATTTAGAGAGAACTTTTTAGTGACTGCGACATATAATGATGATAACAAAAGCTATAAGATAAGTTTTATGGAGTCCTTTAGACCCTCAAGGGATGATTATCAGTCATACTCTTATGGGCTTATCATAACACTTGTTTTACTTGTACTTTTTAGTGGGGCTATATTTTTATATAGATACAGAGTGCAAAAACCCTTTAAAGAGGTGAAATTTGATGAATAAAATTAAAAATTTTATAAATCATGCAGACTTAAGAAAATTTCGTTTTTGGTTACAACTGTTTTTCTTTGTATTTTTTATATATGGGGGTTATTTAGCTATAGATTTAGGAAGGGAACTGCCAATATTTGCTTGTGGCTACAACCATGAAATAGCTGGAACATGTTATTTTATGCCACTACAACACCAACTAGCTCGCCCTTGGGAAACGCTCTTTAGTGTGGCAAGTATAGGGGTTTTAACAAGCTTTTTTGTTTTTTTACTGTGGTTTATAGTGTTTAACAAGGCATGGTGTGGTTATGCTTGTCCTATGGGGACACTCCAAGACTGGATAACCTCGCTTAGAAAGTTTTTTGGTATCACTTACTCTACATATACTCAGCCACAGTATGAGTCTTTAAAGAAAATTAAATATATATTTTTAATTATTGTTATTGTTTTTCCTCTCCTTTTGGGACTCGGTATTTTAGATGGAGAGTGGCGTGGTGCATTTTGTGATATGTGTCCTGGAAGAATAATTACTCCAATGTTTGTAGGTGATTTTTCACAATGGAGTATAGATTTTTCTACAAAAACTGCTATTTTTCTCTCTTCGTTTGGGATTGTTTTTACAGCACTTTTCTTTGTGGGCTCCTTCATTAAAAAAAGATTTTTCTGTTTTTTCTGCCCTATGAGTGCAATGCACTATATCTTTAGTGATGTAGCATTGTTAAGACTTAAAAAAGATGGTGATAAATGTACAAAATGTGGTGATTGCTATAATGTTTGCGATATGCAGATAAAAGATATAGCAGATGATGTAAAAAGCACCAATATACTACGAGATGATTGCATTCTTTGTCTCAAGTGTGTAGCCGCTTGTCCTGAGGATGATGCATTGCACCTTGACCTTGTGAATTATCCTATTTTTAAATCTACAAAGGGTGGTTTTGCAAAAAGAATGGAGATAGATAGATGGGAGAAAAAGGATGATTAACAAGACTAGAAAGCACAAACTTGAATCCCCAAAACAGAAACATAATCGGCACAAGGCTACAGAGGCTATTATGATTTTGGATAAGATGAAACATGATTTTAAAGAACCACCAAAGGCAATGAAGTATTTTTATGACCTCTTTGAGCGTGTACATTGTAAGAATGAACCTCTACATAGTGACAAGGTTAAGGTTGGAACTATGTGCATTCAAGTGCCTAGTGAAATTATCTATGCTTTGGATGCAGTGCCGCTTAGGTTATGTAATGGTTTTTATACAAATGATGAGATTGGTAGTGATTTCTTACCATCAAAAGCTTGCCCTTTAGTCAAAGCTACTATTGGAGAGTTTGTATCTAATAACTTCAGTGACAAGCCAGATCTTATAGTTTCTCCTACAACTTGTGATCAAAAAGCAAAGTCTGGTGCAATTATAGAAGATTTGGGATTTTCTGTATATGATATGGAGTTTCCAAGAACAAAAGAGAGCCATGAAAGCAGGGAGTATTGGCGACGAAGTGTGAGAAAATTTACAAAAGATTTATCTGCTGACTTAGGGAAAAAAATAACAAAAAAAAGGCTCAAAAAGTCTGTTATGCAGGTTGGATATGCACAGCATCTCTACCATAAGCTTAATGTTCTTAGAAAAAATATAAAATCTCCAATACTTGGAATAGATATGTTCCTTGTTACAAATGCTTTTTTCTTTGATAAAATAGATAAGTGGATAGAAGCTGTTGATGTGCTTATCAAGGAGTGTGAACAAAGAGTTGAAGATGAGTATGATTGCGCTCACAAAAGAAGCCCACGGATTGTATATACAGGTTCACCCCCAATCTTTCCAAATTTAAAAATCCCTCTTTTAATAGAACAAGCAGATGCCATAATCGTCGCAGATGAGACTTGCTCATCAAACAGGATGTTTAATGATATGGTTAGTGTTGATGAGTGGTTTGTGAATGATATGATTGATGGTATTGCAGACAGGTATTTAAAAGGGTGTACTTGCCCAATATTTACAAAAAACGAAGATAGAAAAAGAAGAATTATAGATTTGGTAAAAGAGTATAAGGCAGATGGAGTTGTGTATCAAGCATTTGCTGGGTGTCAGGTTTATGAGATGGAACAGAGGTCAGTTTTAGAAGCGATGGAGAAAGAGGGGATCCCTATTATATACTTAGAAAGTGATTATAGCCCAAGCCATTTAGGACAACTTACAACAAGAATCGAAGCTTTTGTTGAGTCACTTAAAAATAGAAAAAGGAAAGCTAAGTGAAATACTTTGCAGGGATTGACATAGGTTCTACAGCGATAAAAGTTGCATTGGTAGATGAGAGTGAAGAGTTAGTTGGACATAGAATAAGTGCAAGTGGAAGTATGTTTTATAAGTATGCAAAGCAGAGTTTAAAAGAGCTTCTTGAAGAGTTTAGTATCGATGAGAAAGATTTAGTGTATATAGTAGCAACAGGCTATGGAAGAAAACTTTTTAAAGAAGCAGATGAAAATATAAGTGAGATAACTGCAAATGCTATTGGTGCAAGAGCTGCTGCAAAAGGTAAGTGTGAAATAAAGACAATTATCAATATTGGTGGCCAAGATTCAAAGGCTATTTCACTCGATAGTGATGGAAATGTGGTAAACTTCGCGATGAATGATAGGTGTGCAGCGGGAACTGGAAAGTTTTTAGATGTTGTTGCAATGAACCTAGAGCTTGAAGTGGATGAGCTTGGTGATTATCATTTTCGCTCAAAGGGGACGCCACTTGCAATCAACAGCACTTGCGCCGTTTTTGCTGAGTCTGAAATCATCGGGCTTTTAGGCAATGATAATAGTGTAGAAGATATAGTTGCAGGAGTTCACTACTCTATAGCAAAAAGAATTGTAAAGCTTGTAAAAAGAGTAGGGATAAAAGAGAACATATATTTTGATGGTGGACCAGCTTTAAATGCTGGTTTAGTATATGCAATAGAAAATGAACTCTCTAAAGAGATATTTATCCCTGAGTTTCCCCAAATTACAACTGCATACGGAGCAGCAATTTTGGCACAAGAATCTTACGGGTATGAGAAGGAAGAAGAATAATTTATGTTTGAAAAAATGTTACGATTTTTTATTGATAATTATAAAATAAACTATACTCTATTTTTTCTTATTTTTGCTATGGGTATTTATGCTTATACACAAATACCAAAAGAGATTTCCCCAACAATAGAACCAAATTCTATCACAGTCCGAGGCTCTTATAGTGGCGCTTCTGTAGATATTTTAAACAAGATGGCAGTTCAAGAGATTGAGGATGAAGTGCAGAATATTGTCGGAGTTGACAGTGTAACATCTGTTGTATCTCCAGGTAGATTTACTATAGTGCTTGAGCTTGATAAAAGAGTTGATAAGAGCGATGTGATGGCAGATGTAGAGGATGCTATCTCACTTATAAGAGTTAATCTCCCAAGTGATATGGATGAGCCTATCATCCGTGGTGTGGCACACTCAAGAAGTATTATGCATGTATCAATGCTTTCATCTGAAATAAGTAGAGATGAGTTAAAAGCATTATCAAAAAAAATAAAAAGCAGACTTTTATCTATAGAAGATGTATCAGATGTAACTATATTTGGAGATTCTGAACTTTTTTATGAGGTTTTGATTGATGAGAGAAAGGTAAATGCTTATAACCTCTCTTTAGAGGAAGTGTTAAGGATGTTTTCTGAAATCTCCTATATATTTCCACTCGGAAAGATAGATAATGCGATAGAGCAGTATTATATCTCTACGCATAATGATAAAAAATTAGCTAACGATCTTGAAAATACCATTATCAATATAAATGATCAACACATTGCCCTTAAAGATATAGCCAAAATTAACAAAAGATATGAAGACTCCTCAACATTGGCAAGTATGAATGGCAACAATTCCATCACCTTAGCAATTTCACAAAATCCAAAAGGTGATGCTGTGAGTATTGCAGAGGATATAAAGGTACTTATATCAAAGATGCGTGTAGATGGAGTAGAGTTTAATGTTAGAATGGATAAATCAACAGTTATCAAAGATAGACTCAATATTGTTATCTCTAACATCCTTTTTGGTGTGATTCTTATAACATTTTTAACAGCCATGCTCATTAATATCCGAATAGCATTTATCATAGCTCTTGGAATCCCTACATCTTTTGTCATAGGTGCAATTTACTTTTATTTTACAGGTTATAGTATCAATGTAAACTCCCTTATTGGGGTTTTAATAGCCATAGGTATTATTGTTGATGATGCCATAGTTGTGAGTGAGAACATCCAGCAATACATTGAAAAAGGGTACCCAGCAAAAGAAGCGGCATACTTAGGAGCAAAAGAGGTTGCAAAACCTGTAACTATCGCTTCACTCACTACACTTTTTTCTTTTATACCGCTTTTGATGTTAAGTGGAAGATTAGGGGAGATTATACAGCTTATCCCTATAGCTTTTTCTGCTTTGGTTATAGCTTCTTTGATAGAGTCATTTATATTTTTACCAATTCATGCCTCGCATACACTCTCATCAAAATCAAAAACACTCTCATGGGGGAAAGTCAATCTCCTGTATGCTAAGTTTTTAAGATTTTTGGTTCACAACCAAAGAAGTTTTTTACTTATATTTTTGATAGTTGTTCCTATTTTAATCTACGCTGGTGTAAAAAATTCGAAGTTTCAGATGTTTCAACCCTTTGATGCTACATCCATATATATAACATTTAAGGCAAAACCAACAACTACTCTTGAAGAGTCTTTAGTGATTGTGCAAACATTGGAAAAAGATATTTTAGCACAGAGTGACAAATTTTTTGTAAAACATGTAAGCTCAACTGCAGGCTATAGAAGAAGCGCAACAGGCTCTACTGAGATGTACCCATATGTTGGTTACATATCTGTTGAACTCCACAAGATGAAGCCTTTAAACTTTGTAGATAGGTTTATAACCCCATACCTTAGTTTTTATTATAACGCTGAGGGTAGAATCAGAGATGTTTCATCTCAGGATATATCTAATGATATGCGATCTTGGATACAAGAGCAGGGGTATAAAAAGAGATTTCACTTAAGTAACTTAATGGTTGTAGAAAATAAAATGGGGCATACAAAAGCTGACATCCGAATAGGTGTGATTAGTGGGGATTACCAAAAAGCTATACAAGCAATTAGAGAGATAGAAGATGGTTTTTCTAAGATAGATGGTATTAAATACTTTGGAGACAATGTAAAAGTTGGAGCAGATGAGATAAAACTAAAGCTTAATCCCTATGGTGAGGAGCTTGGAATCACA
>JALSLJ010000023.1 GCA_026988315.1 Sulfurimonas sp.
TAGGGTGACGGTGTGTTGAGTTTAGGGTGACGGAGTTTGGAGTTTAGGGTGACGGAGTTTTGAGCCTTGTACGATCGAAATAATTTATAAATAATGCAAGTATTTTATTGAAAAAATATGTTAGGTGTGTGAAAAGTTAGATTGTTTGTGTGGTTGTATATAAGAGTGTAAAGATTCGGAAAACCCGAATCTTTACGAAGTTGTTTGAAAAGATTTAGTGTAAATCTCTCCAAACTTGTTTTTTCCAAAGAATTGCAAAGATTGCAAATATAATGATATAGAACATTACATTCTTACCAACTGCTTCTCTCTCTGCTCTTTTAGTATCACCAGCATCTCTCATATGCTCAATAACTTTCTCAGCAGACTCTGCACTAACACCAACACGCGGCATAGCAGTTCCAGCTAAATGGTTTTGAGGGTTCTCAACTAAAGTAAACAAGAACTGCTCACTACGAGAACGGATATACATACTTAAATCTGGTGGTAGTTTACCCATGTAAGCTTTTATAGAATCTTGATACTCTAATACTTTGATATCAAATGCTAAAGAATCTTTCTCATGCTTAAACACTGGCTTCGTACCAATTTGAGTCCAGTTTTCATAAGATACAGCATGGCATCTACCACAAGCATCTTGATATGCCATAGCAGGTGTTAGCTCTTCTTGTGAAACTGCAATACTTTGAAGGTATGCAACCATATCAGCAATTTGAGCAGGCTCCATCCAGTTATATGCAGGCATAGGATGTGGTTTTGTATCGCTAAACTTATGTGACACATTTGCTGCTTTTGCAGGGTCAGCTATAAATGCAGCTAAATATTTTGCATCATATACAATACCAGCATTACTTAAATCTGGAGGATTAACACCATAAGTTGCTGCAGATGTTACAGCATCCATCGGTGCTGCTACATCAAGAGTATTGATTGAGTGACAACCAGTACAGTTGTTCATAACTAGCTCTTTACCGTTTTTAGCATTTCCATTTCCTGCAAATGCCGCAATATCTTTATATTCAAAGTTTTCTTTATCTACATGCTTGTGCATTACATGGTGAGCATAAGGCTCAACCAAGTAGTAAGTTACAAGTGAAAAGAATATAACAACTGCTAGTATTAATGGTTCTTTATTTTTCATATGTTTATCCTTATACCTTTTTTTCTTTTGCCGTGATGAATGGAAGTGCTATCCATTGAGCGACAAAGACTATAGCAGCAACTAAGCCGATTTGGCTAAATACACCCTCTGGTGGTAGTTTACCCATGGCTGTTAAGACAATCATATTAGAAAGCATTAACCAAAACCAAACTTTAAATGCAACACCACGACGGTTTGCTGCACAAGTGTTAGGACTTCTATCTAAGAAAGGCAAGAAAATAAAAATAACTTGAGCAAATCCAAATAAGATAAGACCTAAGTCTATATTGAATGGTCGTAAAATCTCATAAGACCATAAGAAATACCACTCAGGGTAGATGTGTGCAGGTGTCTTAAGACCATCTGCAGGGTCAAAGTTTACAGGATCCATTGCAAAACCATAGTGGAAAAATACTAAATAGAAGAAAAATACTAAGTAGATTCCAACAACCATCATATCTTTAGACATAAAGTCATTTGCAAAACGCATAACTTTTGAACCTTTTTTGTCACCATCTAAATATTTTTTAGATTCAGCTTCAAAATCAATCTCTTCACCATCTTGGTTGTTAACATGTGGAATTCTAAGAGCTGCAAAGTGAAGCCCAATTAGACCAATAATTGCTAAAGGTACAAGAAGAACATGTAGCATAAAGAAACGGCCAATGAATGCTTGAGAAGGAACATAATCCCCACGAATCCATTCAACTAAACCATCTGCATGTAATGAGCCACCAGCAAAAAGATTAGTGATAACCATACCAGCCCAGTAAGACATTTGCCCCCATGGTAACATATAGCCTGAAAACGCTTCAGTTGAAAATGCAACAAAGAGAAGCATACCTGAAATCCAGATCATTTCACGACCCTTCTTATAAGAACCGTAATATATACCTGTAAACATATGGATGTATATGATTAAGAAAACTACAGATGCCGCAACACCATGCACATGTCTCCATAACCAGCCAAAATCAACTTCTCTCATGATTGTGTAGTTTACACTGTAAAATGCTCCTTCTACGGTTGGTACATAATACATTAATAAGAATATACCTGAAACTACAAGAAATGCGAAAGTGATTACAAGAACCATACCCATCGCCCACAAGAAGTTTATATTTTTTGGAATCCAATACTCAGATGCCATAACTTTTTCAACTGTATCAATTGCTAATCGTTGGTTTAACCAATCTTTAACACTCGTTGCTTTTGTAAAATGTGCCATTTATCCTCCCCCTATTTATAGCGTAACGCCATTATCTTTCATAGCTTGCCACTCTGGACCAACTTCACCAAGTACTAAGGTGTTACCCTCAATCTTAAACGGAGGAATATCAAAACCTCTTGGAGGTGGTACTTGTGTTACTAAACCAGAAGCATCAAACATCCCGCCATGACAAGCACATAAGAAGTCATTTGTATCTTTTCTAAATGCTGGAATACAACCTAAGTGTGTACAAAGACCAATAGCAACCATAAAGTTGTCGTTGCCTATTTTAATATTTCTAGCTTCTGCCGCAGCATTGCCTTTTTCTCTCTCCATAACTTCTGCTGATTTCTTTAAAACAAAGATTGGCTTCCCTCTCCATTTCTCTGTTACCATAACTCCCTCTACATAATTACTCATGTCAAGAGTGGTAAATCCAGCAGCTTTTACGCTCGGAAGTGGATCCCAAGTCTTTTTCATTGCAACCAATGAACCTACGGCACCTACTGCCGCTACGGCACCAAATGCTTTCCCCATAAAACCTCTACGGCTACTGTTTTCCATATTTTCTCACTTTAGTGTGAATTTTGAACCATGATTATATACTAAAAAACTTTTAATTAATACTAAACTATAAGGCATCTTTTATAAAGTTTCTAATTGTGTTACCATTTTGTTTCATTTCACTATAGTTGTGAGTATCTATTGTTTTGAGTATTTTGCATAAGTTATTCTTATTATAGTTTTTGATTATAGGCACATTCAAGTTTTTAAAAAGTTCTTGAAAGTTTGTTGTATAGTCGTCTCTTTGTAGGTAAATTGGCTTGCCTCCAGATGCTAGACTTTCTAAAACAGCCTGAGGTGAAGCTGTGATGAGAATTTCTGTTTGTTTTATCATTGTCTCATACTCTTCAAACTCATAAGTGTTGCTAAACTTCCCCTTGAGCATATCTTCATAATCAAGAAAATAATAAAATCCAAGTTGCAAGGTTGGGTTTAAACCATCGAGCAGAGAAAAGTGAGTTTCTAAATCTTTTGAGTAGTCGTCATCACCAAAAAAATAAGAGAGTTTAATGGTTTTTTTCTCTTGTTCAAAAAATTTGTCATCTACAACATAGGCATTACAAATTTTTTCACCACTTAAATAGGGGCTAATTAAGAACTCACCATCTTCTCTTGTATCATTTATATCATCACTAACTCTAATAAAAGTGGAAAAAAACTTTCTCATATCATCTAACATTATAGGGTTTGCTTCATCTGAATCAAAAATGATTTTGTCACCATGGTGTGCAATTTGGGGGATATTTCTTACAACATCCAGACCTAGACTATTTTTCACACCAAATTGATGAGCCACTTGGGCGATACGAAAGTCTGAACACAAAAGCGTTATCTCAAGATCAGCAAGTGATCTTATGATTGTGCAAGCGCGTCTAAACCTGTCTAAACCTATGCGGTGACCAGTATGAACATAATAATAAGTTTGCATTATTTCCCTTTTTTCTTTGATATTTTTATATGAATATGCAAGATTTCAATAGCAGCTGGAGTTATCCCGCTAATCATTGAAGCCGACTGAAGTGTTGGTGGATTAAATGTTTCTAGTTTTTCAATTATCTCATGCGAGAGCCCACTTATACTTTTAAAATCAAAATTTTCAGGAATTTTAATTTTAAGATATTTCTTCATCTTCTTTATCTCTTCAAGTTGTTTCTCTATGTATCTAAAGTATTTCCCTTCAACTAGAATCTCCTCTTTTATATAAGCGTCGTATTTATCAAGTTCAGGAAGAAGTTTCACCATTTTTGAAACATCAAATGTTTTTCTACTGACTATTTGTTGTGCTGTTATGCTGTCTTTAATTTTTTCTTCACCCATATCTTCTAAAAATTGTATAAACTCTTTTGTAGGTGTATATAGAGTATTGAGTAAAAGTTTTAGCCCCTCTTGTATTTGAGCCTCTTTTAGTTTTACCGCTTCATAGACCTTGTCACTAATAAGTCCAAGTTCGTGCCCGTATTTGCTAAGTCTCGTATCTGCTGATTCTTCACGAAGTAAAAGTCTGTATTCTGCTCTGGATGTAAACATTCGATAAGGTTCTTTTGTCCCTTTTGTTACTAAATCATCTATAAGAACACCTATATATGCTTCATCACGCCTTAAAATTAAAGGCTCTTTATTTTGCAGGGATAAAGATGCGTTTATACCAGCCATTAGACCCTGAGCTGCTGCTTCTTCATAGCCTGTTGTGCCATTTATCTGTCCCGCAAGATAAAGGTGTTTTATATTTTTTGTTTCAAGGGTATGTTTAAGCTCTCTAGGATCTACAAAATCATACTCAATTGCGTATCCATAACGGACTATTTTTGCATTTTCCATCCCTTTTACAGAGTGAATCATTTGACGCTGCACCTCAGGTGGCAGTGAGGTACTTAAACCATTTATATAGCATTCAGTATTGTCAACAGTTTGCGGTTCTATAAAAAGATGATGTCTATCTTTGTCTCTAAAGCGGTTTACTTTGTCTTCAATGCTTGGGCAGTATCTAGGACCAGTGCCTTCAATTTGACCTGTAAAGAGTGGCGCACGATAAAAATTTGATTCTATAATATCGTGAGTGCATTCATTTGTATAAGCTATAAAACAAGGTAGTTGTGTTTTTGTTTTTACAAACTCTTCTCTGTTTGTTCTAAAGCTAAAGGGGCTTGGAATCTCATCTCCAGGTTGCTCTTCCATAACTGAAAAGTCTATTGTGGAGCTGTCTATTCTAGCGCAGGTGCCAGTTTTAAGTCTGCCCATTGTTAGTCCACACTCTTTGAGTGAATTACTTAGTCCAATACTGCTTTGTTCACCAAAGCGACCACCCTCCTGTTTTATCTCACCGATGTGGATTACACCTTTTAAGAAGGTACCACTTGTGATAATGACACGAGAAGCACTGTATGTATTTAAAAGGTTAGTTGTAACACCTACTATTTTTTGCGGGACTGAAGCCCCATTTTTGATCTCTTGTGGTTTGGTTTTTTTTGCAAGTGAGGCTTCAGGCTCGCACTCTTTAAGTATTAAGCTCTCTACCATCTCTTGAACTAGTTCAAGATTTGGAGTGTTTAGTATTGTATTTCTTGCAATTACACGATATTTGTCCATATCGATTTGTGCTCTACTCCCACGCACTGCTGGACCTTTAGTGATGTTAAGTATGCGAAATTGTATCCCTGCTTCATCTGTTATGAGACCCATCTCACCACCAAGGGCATCGAGTTCACGAACTAGATGTCCCTTTGCTAAACCACCAACAGCAGGGTTGCAACTTGTTGCTCCAACATTTTCAGCCAACATTGATATCATTAAAGTTTTGTTGCCCATTCTTGCAGAGGCCAATGCGGATTCAACTCCAGCATGTCCTCCACCTACAACGATTACATCATAATTCATTTATACATTCCATAGTTAAAGATGTTATAATTTTGTTTTTAAAATCGGATTCTAGCATTTTATATATTCTATATATATTAGAGAAATATTCTAATTCACAAACAAACCTTAAATAAACCATAAATTAAGCTATTTGTAAGTTTATGAAGATATACTTTCGCCACTAATACAAACATATATAAGTTCGGAGTCAAAAATAACACTCACTGGAGTTGGTGTTATTTTTGACTCAGGACTTAAATGTTTTGTTAAATATACAAAATGAAGGGTTCAAGTATGAAATTTACACAAATTGCAACTACTGAACAAATCGATCAAAAATGGGTTTTGATTGATGCAGAAGGTAAAACTTTTGGTCGTATGATTACTGAAGTAGCTACTATACTTCGTGGTAAGAACAAAGTTTGTTTTACTCCAAACATTGATTGTGGTGACTATGTAGTTATCATTAACGCTTCTAAGGCAAAATTTAATGGTCTTGGAAAAATAGCTAATAAAGAGTATTTTTCACATTCTGGTTACTTCGGTTCAACAAAGAGTGTTAAAATGACTGAGCTTTTAGAAAAAAACCCTGAGAAACTATATAAATTAGCTACTCGTGGTATGCTTCCTAAAACTAAGCTTGGTGCTAAAATGCTTAAAAAATTAAAAATTTATGCAGGTGATCAACACCCTCACACTGCACAACTTGCTAAGTAAGGATTGATTCATGGCAAAAATATACGCAACAGGACGTCGTAAAGCGTCAATAGCAAAAGTATGGTTAACTCCTGGATCTGGTAAAATTATAATCAACGGTCTTTCATTAGATGCATGGTTAGGTGGACTTGAAGCTAAGAAACTTCGTGTTAAGCAACCATTGGTTCTTTCTAAGCAAGAAACAGCAGTTGATATCGTTGCTACTACTTTAGGTGGTGGTTTTGGTGGTCAAGCTGATGCTCTTCGTCACGGTATCTCTCGTGCATTAGTTGCATTTGATCCAGCAATTAAAGCTATTCTTAAACCTGAAGGTATGATGACTCGTGATTCACGCGTAGTTGAGCGTAAAAAGCCAGGTAAGCGTAAAGCTCGTCGTTCTCGTCAGTTCTCTAAGCGTTAATATCTTATTATCGTTTTTTATCAGTGCTTTTGCACTGGTAAAATTTCTCCCATAAACTTTAAAAATTAATTAATTTTCATCATAAAACTTTAGATATAATTTCATATAATTATATAAATTTCAAGGTGTAATGAATGAAAAAAACGCTTATAATATTCGCTATAGTAGCACTCCTTATCGCGATTTTTCCAATAGTTGGAAATAAAGTGATTGAAAATAGCATAGATAATCAGATAGAACTTTTAAAATCTTATGGAGTTGAGGTGCAAACAAACCTCGATAAACATGGCTATTTGCATACACAAAAAGAGTACCTCTTGATAGTACAAGATGCAGATAAATTCGCACAATACTTAAATCAATTTTCAGATAAAAACACTCAAAACTATACAGCTGATATGCTTGAGGGGATAAAAGTTGGTCTTGATTTAGAGTATAGCAATTTTCCTTTAAGTGATGCTGTTTCTTTAGATATATACCTGCTCTCTTTGCCATTGAAGATGCAAAAATTTGTAGAGAGTTACGATAGTGACTTTGAGCATTATATTACAAAATCATTACAAAATAAAACTCTCTTGGTGCACTTGGACTACAGCATTGCAAAGAGTGATTTTAAAGGGTATGTAAAAAATATAGATGAAAAATACACTTTAAAAGATACAAGTATCCTCTCTTTCAATCTCACAGATGTTAGCTATAGCGGAAATGGAGTCTTAGGTTATATGGAGAGTTTGAACCTTCTCCTTGGTCAATTGTCACTAAATATTATAAAGGATGGTGAGGAGTTTCACTTACAATTACACAATCTTTTAGTTTTTTCAACTTTTGAATCTGATACTACTTATAATTATGTTTTTAAACTTAAAAAATTGAACTACATAGTCAAGACGAAAGAGTTTGATGATTTATCTTTACAAACTCATAATATATATGTTGATTTTTCTTCAAATACTCAGGGTGAAAAAGCTAGCTTTTATTCAAAATCTTCATTTGAGCATCTATTTGTTGAAACAAATAGCACTACTATTAATCTAAATGGTTTTAACTATGATATCTCTTTGAGTGAAGCTGATAAGGATAGTTATGAAAAACTTCGTATTTTACTTTTACAAGCAGATGCAGCATATACAGATGACTTGGGAGTTGAGATACAACAGAGTTTCATAGAGCTTTTCTCAAAAGGGGTAGATTTGAAAATTGCTGATTTCTCTTTGGGAAGTGTTGCCACAAAAAATATTCAAGCTATTGATGGTTTTGGTATAAAAGCAGAAATAGTGATAGATGAAGATATTGCTATGGCTCAAGATATTGTATCTTTTACAACTCTTATCTCTAAAAATATAACAATAGATTCTCAGGTAAAATTTTCAAAAGATCTATTTAGTATCATCAATCAAGAGTTTCCTCTCACGCTTTTTGCAGCTCCGTATGCAATAGAGCATGAGAATAAGATACTTTTTGATTTAAAGTTTTATGATGAAAAGTTACGCATAAACGATAAAATACTTTAGATATAATTCATAAAAAAGAGGCTTGATGCACTATATAATATATTTTCTTTTATCTTTGAGCCTTTCGGCATCTACGCTTCACTTAGCTACCTATGCAAATCCATCGAGAATAAACCCCATCTTAGCTACAGATTCAAGTTCGTCTGAGATTGCAGGGCATATTTTTAATGGGCTTGTCAAATACGATAAAGATTCTAACACTATCATAGGTGATTTAGCGGAGGAGTTTTTTTACGAGGACAATACCACCTTAGTTTTTAAACTCAAGCAAAATGTAACTTGGCATGATGGGGAGAAGTTTACAGCCAAAGATGTGCTCTTTACTTATGAGACTATAATATCCCCAAATGTAGTTTCCCCCTATAGTGCAAATTTTAGATTTGTAAAATATGTGCAGATAGTAGATGATTATACGATTGTAATAAAATATAAACAGCCATATTTCAAAGCACTAGAGACTTGGATGATGGGTGTTTTGCCGTATCATATTTTAAAAGATGAAAGCAACTTGATGAACGCTAAGTTCAACATAGACCCCATTGGTACAGGTCCTTATAAACTGCAGCAGTTGGAACATTCTAAAAATATTATACTTGTTGCAAATGACAAATATTTTGATGGGAAACCAAAGATAGATAGAATCTCCTTTCATGTAATTGGCGATCCAATGACGAGATTTTTGATGCTACAATCAACCTCATTGGATGTTGGTTCTGTGGAGCCAATGCAGTTTGAGAGACAACTTAGTGAGCAATTTTTTAAAAATTTTAATATTTATGAGGAGATCTCACGTTCTTACACATATTTGGGTTTTAATCTTAGGCGCGAGAAGTTTAAAAACCCAAAAGTAAGGCAAGCGCTCTCTTTAGCGATCAACAGAGACGAGATAGTAAAAATTCTTTTTTTTGAACATGCTAAAGTGTGTACAGGTCCTTTTTTACCGCGAACAAAAGCATTTAATCCCAATGTAAAAGCACCTAAGCAAGATATCCAAAAAGCAAAAAAACTTTTAAAAGAGCTAGGGTACGATGAAGATAACCCCTTTACTTTTGAGATAGTAACATCCAACTCAAATGCGATTAGACCATATGCTGCACAAATCATGCAACACCAGTTAAAAAAAGCTGGAGTGGTGGTTACATTGAGAGTTATGGAGTGGCAGGCATTTTTAAATATGGTGGTTTTTCCAAATAAGTTTGATTCTGTACTCCTTGGATGGGGACTCTCACCAACCCCTGACCCTTATCTATTTTGGCATAGCGATAATGATAGACAAGGTGGCTTTAATCTAGTTGGATACAAAAACGCTCAAATAGATAAGATGATAGAGGAGTCTCAAAGTATTATTGATAGAGAAGAACTCGCAGTTATTTGGCAAGAGATGTTTAAGATAATTACTGATGATAACCCTTACTTGTTTTTATATATTCCAAATTCAATAACAGCGGCGAGTAAAAAAATAAAAAATATTGAACCAAGTTTGAGTGGAATTTGGCATAACTATATAGAATGGGAAAAAAGATGATAATATTATTTGATTTAGACGGAACACTCATTGACTCAACAGAGGCGATATTAGAGAGTTTTCACCACTCTTTGGATGCACATAACCATTCACATCCGAGTGATGAAGCGATAAAAGCACTTATTGGCTATCCTTTGGATGTGATGTTTACTAGTTTAGGGATAGATGAGATGAAAGTGTGGAGTTTCGTAACAACCTATAAAGAACACTATAGAAAAATATCTACAAAAAAGACTATTTTATTGGAATTTGCAAAAGAAGCTGTAGTCAATGCGAGTAAATTTGCAACACTAGGTATTGTTACAACAAAAACTGGAAAATATTCTAGAATTCTTATGGAACACTTTGAGTTAATGGATTACTTTGAAGTTTTAATTGGGCGTGAAGATGTAGAAAATCCAAAGCCACATCGAGAGCCTATTTTAAAAGCATTAGTTGAGTTGGACACGCAAGGTAAAGAGATATGGATGGTTGGTGATACGAAGCTAGACTTGATGTGTGCTCAAAATGCTGAGGTAAATTCCATAGCTGTTTTAAGTGGATATGATGATTTGAAAACATTAGAAAAATATACTCACATTATTGTGAAAGATGCGCTTAAAGCTGTGCAATATCTTAAAAATAGGCAAATATCACACACATAGATTAGTTACTTAGAGAAGCAAAAAGGTTCAAGCTATATTTAAGACCAACTTGCATAAAATACACTAACTTAGAATTAAGAGAAACTCTACAGAAAACTAAAGGAGAATTATATGCTAGAAATTAGATGGCATAGTCGTGCTGGACAAGGCGCTGTAACGGGTGCAAAAGGTTTAGCAGATGTTATTTCTACAACTGGTAAGCATGTGCAGGCATTTGCATTTTATGGATCTGCTAAGCGTGGTGCTGCGATGACAGCTTATAATCGTGTTGCTGATGAAGTAATTATGAATCACGAAAAATATATGAAACCAGATTATGTATTTGTAATTGATCCTGCGTTAGCAATAACTACAGATGTTACAATAAATCACAAAGATACAACAAAGTATATAATTACAACACACTTAAGTACGGAAGAGCTAGTTAAAGCACAACCAAAATTAGAGGGTAAAGAAGTTTATACTGTTGATTGTATTACTATTGCTGTAGAGACTATTGGTCGCCCAATTCCAAATACACCAATGCTTGGTGCATTTATGAAGATATCTGGGATGTATGATATAGAGTTCTTTAAAGAAAATATGAAAAGAGTTCTTGCTAAATTACCACAAAAAATCGTTGATGCAAATATGATTGCTATTCAGCGTGCTTATGATGAAGTGAAATAAGGAGCTGATGATGGCAAATACTGGATGGGATGAATTTGAAATCGGAGCAATGCTTCGCTCATTTGATGGAAAGATAGACGATATCGCTGGAACATTACAAGAAGACCGTGCGTATTCACCGAACAACTCTTTTGTTGCAAGTGTAGCTGATTGGAGAATTGAAAAACCAGTTTTTAATAAAGACTATTGTATTGATTGTCAATTTTGCTGGATTTATTGTCCAGATATCTCTATTATTGCAAGAGATAAAAAAATGATTGGTATAGATATGGATCACTGTAAAGGTTGTGGAATTTGTGTTGAGGTTTGTCCTACAAACCCTAAATCACTTTTAATGTTCCCAGAACAAGCAGAAGAAGAGGCAGAGCTAGCAAATTGGCCTGCAAAAGATGAGGAGAAATAGTAATGGCATTTGATAAAATGGAATTAAGAGATGTTGAGGTATGGGATGGAAATCATGCAGCTGCTCAAGCACTTAGACAGTGTCAAGTTGATGTAGTTGCTGCATATCCAATCACACCATCAACTCCAATAGTTGAAGGTTATGCAAAATTTCAGTCTGATAATTTTATTGAGGGCGAATATGTAATGGTTGAATCTGAACATGCTGCAATGTCTGCATGTATTGGTGCTGCTGCTGCTGGTGGTCGTGTTGCTACTGCTACATCTTCGCAAGGTTTCGCTCTTATGGTTGAAACTCTTTATCAAAGTTCAGGTATGCGTTTACCAATCGTTTTAAATGTAGTGAATCGTGCACTTGCTGCTCCTTTGAATGTTAATGGTGACCACTCAGATATGTATCTTGGTCGTGACTCTGGTTGGATTCAATTTGATGCTTATTGTCCTCAAGATGCTTATGATTTAAATTTCATCGCATTTAAAGTTAGTGAAGATCATGATGTAAGACTTCCATCTATGGTTCACCAAGATGGTTTTATGACTTCTCATACAGCACAAGGTGTTACAACTATGGATGACGATAAGGCATATAGTTTTGTTGGTGAATACAAGCCAATGAATGATATGTTAGATTTTGAGCATCCAGTTACTCATGGTGTTCAAACTGAAGAAGATTGGCACTTTGAGCATAAAGCTCGTCAACACAATGATCTTATGACTAAAGTTAGCCCTAAGATTGATGCTGTATTTGAAGCATTTGAAAAGCATACAGGTCGTAAATATTCACAAGTAGAGACTTACGATATGGAAGATGCAGATGTAGCTGTGTTTTGTTTAGGTACATCAGTTGAAACTACTCGTGAAGTTGCAAGGGAAATGAGAACGAAGGGTATTAAGGCTGGTGTTGTTGCACTGCGTGTTATTCGTCCTTTCCCATTTGCAAAAATTCAAGAGGCATTCAAAAATGTTAAAGCTATAGCTGTTCTTGATCGTTCAGCTCCAGGTGGTGCACCGGGTGCTATGTTTAATGAAATTTGTGCAGCAATGTATGCAGCAGAAAACTCTCCACTAATTAGCGGTTATATTTATGGTCTTGGTGGTCGTGATTTAACTAAGGCACACTTGGTTGATCTTTACAATGAGCTTGAAGCAAATGTTAAAGCTGGTAAAGTAACTACACAACTACAACAGTTTATCGGTGTTCGTGGACCGAAATTAGCTTATTTATAGGAAATTAATATGAGTGAAATGAAAAAAATTAAAAACTTAAAAGAGTTTTCAACATCCGCTGACCGTTTTGAAGGTGCAAACCTTTTATGCCCTGGTTGTGCTCACTCAATCATTGTTCGTGAAATTTTAAATGCGACGAATGATGATTTAGTTCTAGGTGCATCAACTGGTTGTCTTGAAGTATGTACGGCTGTTTATCCATATACATCTTGGGATGCTTCTTGGATTCATATCGGTTTTGAAAATAGTTCAACTGCTGTTGCTGGTGCTGAATCAATGTATAATGCACTCAAAACAAAAGGTCGCCTGAAGCAACCAGATCGTAACCCTAAATTTGTCGCTTTTGGTGGAGATGGTGCTTCTTACGATATCGGTTTTCAGTGGATATCTGGCTGTATGGAGCGTAATCATAATATGATGTATGTTGTTCTTGATAATGAAGTGTATGCAAATACAGGTGGGCAACGATCATCTTCAACACCAATAGGTGGTAGCAATACTACTTCGCCAGCTGGTACACACAGTTATGGTGAAAAGCACAATAAAAAAGATATGATGGGTATCATGGCAGCTCATAATATTCCATATACTGCACAAGTTGCTCCAAATAAATGGAAAGATATGGTTAAGAAAATCCAAAAAGGTTTTGCAACAGAGGGTGCAGTATTTATAAATGCAGTTTCTCCTTGTACTACTGAGTGGAAATTTGACCCTAAAGATACTATGGCACTTACGGATCTTTCTACTGACTCATTAGTGTTTCCATTATATGAAGTTATTGATGGTAAAGAGTGGAACATAACATATAGACCAAAAAATGTAGTGCCAGTTGAAGAATATTTAGCTGCACAAGGTCGTTTTAAACACTTGTTTAAAGATCAGTATAAGCATATGATCAAAGAGTGGCAAGAGCGTGTAGATGAAAATTGGGCGTATCTAAATCGCCGTGAAGAAGCTCGCGTATAAAAAGATTTTAGCTTCTGCGCAATTTGCGTCCAACTCAGACACGGCAGGCTATTAGCCTAGCCTTAGTCTGAGTTAAACACAACTTACACCAAATCTAAAACTTTTTGGATTTGCTTTTTTTTCTTCCCAAGTTCCACCTGAAAATAGATATAACTTCTTAACTTAAACATATGTAAATCAAAACTTGCTACAATAGCCCAATAATACTTAAGGAAATAAATATGCCATTATTAGACTCTTTTACCGTTGACCATACAATTATGCCAGCACCGGCAGTCCGTCGTGCAAAGGGGATGAAAACTCCATCTGGAGATGATATTACAGTGTTTGATTTACGCTTTGTAAAACCAAATGAAGAGGTGCTTTCATCAGAAGGGATTCATACACTTGAACATCTTTTTGCAGGTTTTATGCGTGAGCATTTAAACTCTGATACAACAGAGATTATTGACATCTCCCCTATGGGATGTAGAACAGGTTTTTATATGTCTGTTTTGGGTACACCAGATGAAGAGCTTGTTGCAGATGCATGGGAAGCATCTATGAAAGATATCTTAGAGGTAAAAGAACAAAAAGATATTCCAGAGTTAAATATATACCAATGCGGGACATATAAAATGCATTCACTTGAGGATGCTAAAGAGATAGCATCAACAGTTCTTCGCCGTGATATAGACATAATGGACAATGATGCTCTTTCACTAGATTTGTCGAAGGTTGAGTAGATGCTAGTTCTAGTTCCAATGGATTCTACAGATGTTCAAGAAGCAAAAATTACAAAAGTATTTGAAGCGAAAACCTGGGCACAACTTCGTATAGAAGAGGGTGAATTAGTAGAGGTTTTGCATAATGATGTGTTTGATGGCTTTGATAGTTGGTCAGAAGCAGCCGTTGTTGTAAATGATGGGGAGCCAGTTATGGATTTTATGAATATGAGCATGGTTGTATTAGTTGCACATACTCAAAAAACAATAGATGAGATATTAGAAGCTTATCTGTTTCGTGAACTTCACGATTTGGGATATTAGGAAGATAAGATGGACTTAAAACAGTTTCTAGAACTTTTTAATCCTCTCCCAGGTAACCACTATTTGCAAGTTACTACAAAACCTGATGTAACAACAACAGCTCTTTCAAAAATTATTAAAGAAGTTGAAGGGGAGTTTGTGTTGGTAGTTTATAATGAAGATGAATTAGATATTCAAAAAAATTATCCTGATGCAAAAATACAATATGTAAAAAATTTTAAACAACCGTTTCGCGCTCTTCCAAGAACACATGATATTGTTATATTTAAAGATTTTTTTCATCTACACGAAAATCAAGAGGGGATTCTTAAAATTGCCTATACTACATTAGCTAACACAGCAGATATAATTATTATGCAGAAAAAAGGCACTATGGATGTTCAAGCAATAAAAGGATTGTTGGAAAAGTTTGAATTTCGCGCTTCTAATGAGATAGATGTACTCCCGGAATATGACTTAGTTATGGCTAAAAAAATGCATATGTGGGGGAATGGATTATAAACTTTAACACAGATAAGCACTCGATGGTGTTGAGTGACGATGGTTCATTTACTGCTTATTCAAAAGAGTATGATGAACACTATCATTCTACGAGAGATGGGGCTTTGCAAGAGTCATTAACGAAGCATGTTATTCCAGCTTTTAAAGTTGTGCAAAATCGAGATGAGATAAATATTTTAGATATTTGCTTCGGCTTAGGATTTAATACTTTAGCAACTATCTATTATCATCAAAAAAATGCACTATGTTCTAAGCTAAACATTTACTCTCCAGAACTAGATACTTCACTTATACAATCGCTTGCAAATTTCACATATCCAAAGGAGTTTGAATCATTAAAATATATTATCTTAGAGTTATCAAGAGTAGGGGTATATGATAATGATACTTTGCATATAAAACTCTTTTTAGGGGATGCAAGAAAATATGTTAGAAATTTTGAAAATAAATTTGACATAGTATATCAAGATGCTTTTTCACCAAAAACAAATCCTACCCTTTGGACTTTAGAGTATTTTGATGATATTAAAAAAGCTATGAAAAATGATGGTATTTTAACAACTTACTCAACCTCTCTTTCGACAAGATTAGCACTATATGAAAATGGCTTTAATATTTACATACATAGTGCAGAGAGGTGTAGAAAATCTACAGTTGCATCTTTAGTGGAACAAAGAGGTTTAGAAAAAGTTGATATGCAACATAAAATTTCATGCAACAAAGATACTAAACCTTTAAGGGACAAGTGAGTTATCTTGCCTCACTCCTACAAAAAAAGCTTAGTTTCATAGTTAAAATGGTCTGATGACAACCATTGCTATAATTACAAGAAGTAAAAGAGTTGGCACTTCATTATAAAATCTAAAAAATTTACCACTTTTGTTACATTCATCTTTTTCGAGTTTTTTTCTCATAAATCCAAGTGAAATAAAATAAGCCATTAGTAATACAACAAAGAAAATCTTTGTATGTAGCCAACCACCTGTTGAGAGAATATTTACTCCACCATAGTGTGATGATGAGAGAAAAATTAAAGCTATACCACTTAAAACTGTTGCCCACATTGCAGGGACACCAATATATTGATATATTTTATACTCCATAATTTTTACAACTTTAACAAAACCTGCATTATCAGCATGTTCTGCATGATAAACAAAGAGCCTAGGCAAGTAAAAGAGAACCGCAAACCAAGAGATTAGAGAAAGAAGGTGAAACCAAATGAGCCAGTCGTACATGTGTATCCTTTAAAAGTTTTTCTCAATTGAGAGAGTGTTATAGTTTGAGCCACCATGGCTTACATTGTTAAATAGACCAAAAACACCTGAGCGATGTTTAATCGTCCAGGCTATATAAGTGTTATACAGTGGTTCATAAGCGATTAAGCGACCAAAATCAAAATCAAAACTTATGTCAAGATAGTTTAATAATTGTGAATAATTGTCGTGTTTCTCGGTCGCTTCGAGATATTCACTGATAAGTACATCACTTGTATAGGAAAGACCTTCACCAAAACCAAATCTGCATCTATTATTTAAAAAGTCAAAACTATAGTAAGCTTTTATATAAAGTGTAAATTCATAGATGTCATTTTGAGTTGCATCCTCGTCAAAATAGGCTAGCCCTGCTCGTGCATAAATATCTAAAGGCAACTCATAAGCATTTTTTGTGAGAAGATAACCACCGTCAAGGGCTAAAACTTGTAGGTCATATTTATGTGGTTTCCAATAGCCTCCTAAAATTTCTCCTAAATCACTATCAGAGACTTTTCCTTTTGCTATTCTTAATGAGTATATATCATCTGCATATAGATTGAAAAACAATAGCAGTATAACAAATATTTTCAATGAAATTCCTAAGTTTAAGTTTTTGATTTTTAGTATGCCAAAAGATTGGCACACTTTGGTTACAGATATAAAATAATACTAGTCGTCTAGTGTTTCTAAAGTTTTTACTGAACCTGTATGTTTTTCAACAACTTTTGTATGTAGGCGGCGAAGTGCTTTGGAAGCTCTGTCTATCGCTAAATCAATTGCAGCATCTAATACATCATCCACCTGTTTAATAATAACCGGTTGCGCATGAGCAATATGGATGTCGAACTCAATTGATACACCTTTTTTTTCTGCAACAACACTTACATTTACTGTTGTAATATCTAATTGATATTTTGTAAAACCTTCAATTGCAGACTCAATGTGCGCCTGAGCATTAGCGTTAAGTGTTATATCTTTTGCACGTATTTGTACATTCATAATAAATCCTTTCATTAGGACAAGTCATCTTGTCTATATATTTGAATACTAGCATATCAAAGCTAAAATGTTATTTAGATAAGTTCATTTTGTTATAATGTCTGAAATTTTTTTCAGGAAAAGATAAATGAGAGTATTAACAGGTATCCAACCATCAGGGGATTTACATATAGGGAACTATTTTGGTTCTATTAAGCAAATGGTAGAAGCTCAAAAAAAAAGTGAAACTTTCGCTTTTATCGCAAACTATCATGCTATGACAAGTGGTGGCAAGGATTTGTCTAGGTTAACTATGCAATGTGCAACTGATTTTTTAGCTTTAGGGATAGATCCTCAAAAGTCAACATTTTGGATCCAGTCAGATGTAAAAGAGGTTTTAGAGCTTTATTGGATTTTATCATCGTTTACCCCTATGGGCTTATTGGAGCGTGCTCATAGTTTTAAAGATAAAACTGCAAAAGGTATCCCTGCCAACCATTCTCTATTTTCATATCCAGTTCTTATGGCAGCTGATATTTTACTTTTTGGATCTGAGGTTGTCCCTGTTGGAAAAGATCAAATACAGCATGTTGAAATAGCAAGGGATGTGGCTACAAAATTTAACAATGCTTATGGCGATATTTTAGTAATGCCAGAGTTTCGTGTGCAAGAAGAGGTTCAAACTGTTCCAGGTATAGATGGACAAAAGATGTCTAAAAGTTACGGAAACATTGTAAATATTTTTGGCGAAGAGAAAAAACAACTCAAAACTATCAAAAAAATTGTAACCCAAAATGTAGCAATGGAGGAGCCAAAAGAGTATGAAAACTGTAATGTTTACAATATTGCTAAACTATTTTTAGAGGGTGATAACCTTACAGAACTTCAGGAGAGATATAAAAGAGGTGGTGAAGGTCATGGGCACTTTAAAATCTATCTTGCTGAAGTGATGTGGGAGTATTTTAGAGAGTTTAGAAAAAAAAGAGAATATTATGAAAACAATCAAGATGAGGTTAGAGAGATTTTAAATATGGGTGCTAATAAAGCAAGACAGACGGCTATGCCAATGATAGAAAAGATAAGAGATGTTACTGGAATAAAGTATTAGATTAAATAATACAATTTTTGACCTCAATTAATTTTATTTATTGAAAATATCACTATAATATGTTACAAATAACACAAGGGTGATGAGTATGCGTATTTTTTTAATAATTGCGATGTTGGTGTTTAGTCTCAATGCTAAATCATTTTTTGGTAATTCTGATCAAGAGGATAACTCCAAGTATATTGGAGCTTTAAAAGATTTAATAATAGCTACACAAAAAACAAGAGGTTTAACAAATAGTTTTTTAAATGGTAATACCACTTCATTATTATTAGTTTACAATCATCGAGAAAATATGAAAAAAGCTATTGGTACTATGGAGTCATTACCCTTAGCATCTGATCCAATCATAAACAACAGAGCAACGAATATAAGCCAATCGCTTATTCAGCTTAATCGAAGAGCTTTAAAAAATGATGCTAGTGTGGTTTTTGAAAAATATACCGAATTGATAGAACATACCTTAATGTTAGCACAAACAGTTAGTAAGCGCGGCTCTGATGACCTTAGTCCATTGGCAGGTAAATTATCAGTAGTGATGATGGAGGTTATCTTGCCATTTACTGAGTATGTGGGACAAATGAGGGGTATGGGTTCAGGTATTGTTGCTAAGGGAGCAATCACTAATGTGCAAGAGGCTCAATTGCTAGCAATTATAAATGAGATAACAAACCTCTCTTCTAGTCTGCTAAGTCAAATGAGGTCTATCTCATCAAGAGATAAAAAACACTTTGCTTCAGACTTAGAATCTATGCTTGTTTCAATAGAAGAGGCTAGCAAGAATTACATAGCATTAACAAATAAAGAGATACTAAAAACTCAAGAGATTGCTTTTGACGCTGATACATATTTTAATCAAGGGGCAGCTTTAATCTCATTGCTTATAGATGTTTATGATATAAGCAATAAGGTTATACTAGAAGATTCAAAAGGGTGGTTTTAAGAGCACTCTTTATCTGTGTTTGTCAAGCCAAACCATGAGACCTTTTTGAGCATGAAGCCTGTTTTCAGCCTCATTAAAAACTACTTTTGAGTGCTTCTCAAAAACTGATTCACTTACTTCTAGTCCTCTATAGGCTGGCAAGCAGTGCAAGAAAAGAGCGTTTTGTTTAGCTAACTGCATCATAGTATCATCTACCATAAAACCTTTAAAAATTTTAATCCGTTGCTCTTTTTCATCCTCCTGACCCATTGATGTCCAAGTGTCCGTCGTAACGACACTAGCCCCTTTTACTGCAATCTTAGGATCGTTTGTTGTAATGATTTTGGCACCACTTTGTTTTGCTAAATCAAGTGCAATTTGTAAAATGTTTTCATCAACTTCATACCCTTTTGGAGTGGCAATCCTCAGTTCAAAACCAAGTTTTGCTGCAAGAATCATCCATGAGTGAGCCATGTTATTCCCATCACCTATATATGCACAAATAATGTTTTCACTTGCATTGTGTTCTACTAAGGTCATATAGTCTGCTAAAAGTTGTACAGGGTGAAAAGAGTCTGTTAAGCCATTTATAACTGGCACTTTTGAATAAGAGGCAAACTCCTCTATCATAGAGTGTTCAAAGGTTCTTATCATCACCATATCTGTCATCGAGCTTATCACTCTTGCCGTATCTCTTACAGGTTCACCCCGACCTAAATGGATGTCGCGATTTGATAAAAATAGTGCATGACCGCCAAGTTGAAACATACCTGTTTCAAAGCTGACTCTTGTTCTAGTAGAGCTTTTTTCAAAGATCATACCTAGAGTTTGATTCTCAAGCTCTTTATTATAAATGTTAGATTTCAGATTTTTTTTGATATTTAGACCAATCTCTATAATCTCTAAAATCTCCTCTTTTGTAAAATCTTTCAATGTTAAAAAATGTCTCAATTGATATCCTTGAATTACACTACTATTTAAAAAAAGCTAATATTATACCAAAGTTTTTCTTTGAAGCATTTTTGCAACTTCTTTGGCATGGTAAGAGATGATGATGTCTGCTCCAGCACGCTTAAAGCTTATCATGGTTTCCATCACAACTCTGTCATAATCAATTAAATCATTTTGTCCAGCTATTTTTAACATCGCATACTCCCCACTTACATTGTAAACCGCCATTGGAAGTGAAGTGTTATCTTTTATCTCACGAACCAAATCAAGATATGCAAGAGCAGGCTTTACCATAAGGATATCCGCTCCTTGAAGCTCATCTGAGACAGACTCACTTATAGCTTCACGACGATTTGCAGGATCCATTTGATATGTTGAGCGGTCTCCAAAACTTGGAACAGATTCAGCAACATCACGGAATGGTCCATAATAGCCTGATGCAAATTTTGTAGAGTAAGCCATAATAGGGAGGTTTTCATACCCTGCAGTATCAAGTGTCTCTCTTAGTGTTTCAATAATGCCATCCATCATCCCTGAGGGTGCTATCATATCCACTCCAGCTTTTGCATGAATGATTGCTTGTTTTGCTGAGATTTCAAGTGTTGCGTCATTATTTACAGTTTGGCTCTCCTCATCGATAATTCCACAATGCCCATGGTCTGTATATTCACAAAAACAAAGATCAGTGACTATAAACATATCTGGATGGGTCTCTTTAATTGTGCGAACAGATGATGCAATTATCCCATGTTCACATAAAGAGTCTGAGCCTATAGAGTCTTTTACATCAGGAATTCCAAAAAGGATTATAGAGTAGATGCCAAGTTTCTTTAACTCTTCACACTCTTTTAAAATCTCATCTATACTCATTTGAAAAACACCTGGCATTGAGGCTACTTCAGTCTTGATTCCTTTGCCTGGACGGATGAAAAGTGGATAGATAAAGTCATCAACATTAACTGTTGTCTCTCTTACTAATGCACGAAGATGTTTGTTTAAACGAGTTCTACGAAATCTCTGAAACATGATAAACCTTTTTTTGGTATAATTTTGAAAACATTTTACCGTTTTAAAGTTTAAAATTTGGGTATATACACCCTTTTGTTATAACTAAACAGAATATATAAATTATAGAGGTAACACTATTGGGCATAAAAATTTCAGAAGTAGCAAATTTGCCGTCAAGGTTTGGCAATTTTAAAGTAAAAGCTTTCAAAGAGGGTAACAAAGAGCACCTTGTAATATATGCAAAAGAGTTGGATACAATTCCTATGGTGAGAGTTCATTCCGAGTGTTTAACTGGGGATGCTATTGGGAGTTTAAAGTGTGATTGTCGAGATCAGCTTGAGTATGCTTTAGAGCTAGCATACAAGACAGATGGGATGGTTATTTATCTAAGGCAAGAGGGGCGTAATATTGGTTTGCTTAATAAAATAAACGCGTATGCTTTGCAAGATAAAGGCTTCAATACTATAGAAGCTAACCATCAATTGGGATTTGAAGCAGATGAAAGAACATATGAGGTTGTTACCTTTATACTGCATCACTTCAACATCCATAAGATAAAACTTTTAACAAACAATCCAGATAAGGTGAATGCTATTGATGATATAGAGATCGTTGAGAGAATCCCAATTATTATGGAATCAAATGAGTATAATAAATCATATTTAAATATAAAAAAAGAGAAAATGGGACATTTGCTGTAATCATTTTAAGTATTATTTTTATAATAGAGAAGCAAAAAAATGCTGGTTGATGTAGAAAATCTGCTTCAAACCTAGCTAAATTTAGACTCATTCATAGCAGAGATTCTTCTTTGGGATGAAGCTAATATCCTTAAAAGATCACTACTAGTTACTTTAAGTTCAGAGTAGTAAAGCTTTGCCTTATCTAG
>JALSLJ010000024.1 GCA_026988315.1 Sulfurimonas sp.
TAGCTATCTTCGACCGTTATATCCAAGAAGCCACATTATCTGGAGATTTGAATATGCCTATTTTTAATAAAATTGGTAAATTTAATTTCAAGGTACTTATTATGAAAGGTCCTAAGGTAAAATCTGGTCCAACATTTGGAAAAGTTCGTTCAAGAAATAAAAATGGACAATGGAGAAGAAAAAGATCTGATGCAGGTTTCAGCAGAGCTTTTTGGAATTTAGTCAAAAAAGTATTTGGATAAATTATGTTTGCATTTATAGCAACATTCATTTCCATCCCTATTGTTCATTTTTTGGTTACAAATCAAAGTATATTTGGAACAGCTACTATCGCTTTATTCGCTGGTTTTATTGGTTTTTATATAGGAAGTATGTTTTATAGGATATTCATTGTATTTTTTGCATTAGCAATAATTTCTACTTCTTGGAAAATTATAAATATTGTAAATGATAAAATCAAAACTTAAAATATTCAAGTATACATTATTTTGATATAATAGTGTATATTTAAAATCGGAGTTTATTATGTTAGCCTTAAAACAAGAGCAACTATTTGATGAAATAGATATTTTACCAATAGATTTAAAAACTAAAATTGTTGATAAGATATTAGCTAGTATCACACCTTCAAACACTTCAATAGACGCACTATGGATAAAAGAAGTTAATAAAAGGAAAACTGATATTGAGACAAATAGTGCATCTCTGGTCGATGGGGATGAAGTTTTTCAAAAAATAGCTAAAAGATTAAATTCATAAATGACATATTCATTTCATCCAGATGCTGAACTTGAGCTAAATGCTTCAGTTGATTATTATGAAGAGTGTAAAACAAATCTTGGCTCAGAGTTCGCTTATGAAGTTCAAAAAACAATCCAAAGAATTTTAGAATTCCCAACTGCTTGGCAAAAACTAGATGGAGAAATACGAAGATGTCTAACTAACCGTTTTCCTTTCGGAGTAATTTACTACAAACGAGATGAAGAGATTATTATTTTAGCCATTATGCAACTCCAAAGAAAACCCAACTACTGGAAAAAGAAAAAGATATAACAAAAACGAGGAGACTAATAATTTCCCTAGCGGAAAATTATCGCTCACGACGACCGTTATATGAAGCCCAACGGCAAGACTTCCACCCATTCCATTTCAAAATGACATACTTTTAAGCCTAAATGATAAAACTTGCTATAAATCCTACACCCCAAGAGTACTTCCTCGCTTCGCTCACGGCGCATGTGCAAAATTCAAGAGTTATCAACTGATACTAAAAGCTATAAACCCAAATATGAGATGCAAGATATATTCAAGCTCTATGGAGATGATTATATATCAAGACATAAACTTAATTCTATGCAACTTAAAGCCATTAGAAATATATCGGTGTGTAGAACTTCTGCTATGGGTTATAATACCAAAGAGTGCAATGATTGCAAAAACATAGAGTTCACACCCCAAGGGCATTTCTTTCAGGGCGCGTACAACTCGTGTCGCAATAGAAACTGTCTTAAGTGTCAAGGGGATGAGATGCCCCTGAGGGTACAAGCGATATCATTGGATAGGTTGCTACATCATTCACGCGTCATTAATATTCTGGGGGACTCATATCGTTTAAAAGAGAAAAAAGAGGAAGGCTTGGTTGATTCAGGCTTGTATAACTTTCAAGCTACTAAATCAGTAAAAGGAGCTAAATAATTAGTGTTGTTTAAGGTTACAGTTCGTAATTTTTTTACGAATTTAACTCCGCCGTTGACAGGTCGTCTTTGGTTCTGAAATTTCTTCTTACAATCTTTGTATAAGTAGCTCTGAACATCTCTTATGTTTTCTATCTTTATTATATTTTTGGAAGAGCATTTTGGACAGTTTTTAGTGTTTTCTTATAATCAATTTATAAAAGAATTTTTTTAGAGTTTCTAGCACCAATAATTTTTAGATCGTAATAGTTTTATTTCATTTTTAAATTATTATAGAAAAAGAGATAAATTACGGATATTTAACAATGATACTTTATCTTCAATTTTTGTTAATTCATTTGTAGTACAATTCACCAAATTTTTTAAGGGGAATAATGAAAACACTTTTTGGTGATAGACAAAAATGCTATAAATGCTACAGACCTGTAATTTCATGCATGTGTAAACATATTTGTCAAGTAGATACAAATACAAAATTTATCATTCTAATGCACCCAAAAGAGTTTAAAAAAGTAAAAAATGGTACAGGTCATTTTACACATCTAGCATTAAATAATTCAGAGTTATTTATAGGAGTTGATTTTACTAATCATCATAAAATAAACAAAATTATTTCAACACACCAAAGCTTTGTACTCTACCCATCTAAAGATGCTATTAACATAAGTACTACCGATATTTCCACAAGTTTAGACAACAAAATAAATATGGCTATATTTATCATAGATTCAACATGGTCATGCTCTATAAAAATGTTAAAAAAAAGCAAAAACCTTCAAAAACTAGAGCATCTTAGTTTTAGCACAAATAAGCTCTCAGAATTTAAAATAAAACAACAGCCAGAAGAGTACTGTTTATCAACTATAGAATCAACCCTTTGCATCTTGGAGGATTTAAATCGACTAAGCATTGAAAATATAGATAAAAATAATTTAAGTAATTTTTTAAACCCTTTTCACAAGATGATAGAGTATCAAATCAAATGTATAGATAATCCCCTAAGCAATGCAGTTAGATATAAACCTAGAAATAATTATTAAGTTTTTTTTGCTATAATCTTAGCTAATATTAACCTTATTAGGATTTTTAAATGCAAGTAGATGACGCACTATTAACTAAACTAGAAAAACTATCATTTTTAAAAGTATCGGATGATAAAAGAGAAGAAATTATCACTCAACTCTCAGAGATTGTAAACTTTGTCGATAATTTAAGCGAATTAAATACTGATGGAGTAGATGATAACTTCGCTATGAATAATGCTTCTACTACCTTGAGAGAGGATATTCCATCATGTGACACAAGCATCAACGAAGATATTATAAGTCATGCTCCACTCAGTGGTGATAATTTCTTCATAGTACCTAAAATAATTGAGTAAATATGATTCAAGTTTATGGAATTACAAACTGCGATAGTGTAAAAAAAGCTCTATCATTTTTTAAAAAGCATAACCTAACATATACTTTCCAAGATTTCAAAACAGATAAAGTAGGCTGTAATGAAATTTCCAGATGGCTTACACAAGTTGATATGAAAACACTTTTCAACTCAAGAAGTACCACATATAGAACATTAAAACTTAAAGAACTCAACTTAAATGATGATGCAAAAAAAGAGTGGCTTTGCAAAGAAAACCTACTCATCAAAAGACCTGTAATAGAGTTTAATAACAGTATAATCGTAGGCTTTAATGAAGACAATTTTAAAGGAGCGTTTTTATGAGTGAAAAAGTTGCAAACAATCAAGTTAGCCATCCAAATGTATCTGATGTAAAAAAAAGTATCGACATTAAAAAACTACTTAAAAGTGTTTTAGCCTATGGTTCTTCAGATTTACATCTTGTTGTTGATAGTGAACCGCAAATTAGGATAGATAAAGAGCTAAGACCTTTAAAGTCTGCTGTTTTAAGTGCTAATGACATAGAGGAGATGGCATACTCTTTACTCGAAGATAAGCAAAAGAAAATTTTTGAAGATACGAATGAACTTGATTTTTCTTTTGAGCTAAAAAATATTGGTCGTTTTAGAGCTAACTACTACCGAACTATCGGCGGTGTAGCCTGTGCCTTTCGTATGATTCCACTCGACATTCCTACACTTGATGAGTATGGAAATAAACCAATTTTTAAAGAGTTAGTAAAAAAAGAAAAGGGACTCATTTTAGTAACTGGACCAACAGGTAGTGGTAAGTCAACAACATTAGCTTCTATGCTCAAACAAATTAATATGACAGAAAAAAGACACATTATAACTATTGAAGATCCTGTAGAGTTTGTACATAAAAACGATAAATCTTTGTTTTCTCAAAGAGATGTTGGAAACTCTACAGAATCATTTGCTATAGCCTTGAAGTATTCACTCAGACAAGACCCCGATGTTATACTTATCGGAGAGATGAGAGATGCCGAGACAATTGGTGCTGCACTAACAGCTGCTGAGACTGGTCACTTAGTTTTTGGTACACTCCACACAAACTCTGCTCCAGGAACTATCAACCGTATTGTAGATGTTTTTGATGGAGCAGAACAAGCTCAAGTGAGAGCCCAACTTTCATCTTCACTTGTAGCCGTTATAGCACAGTCATTGATACCAAGAATTGGTGGTGGTAAAATTGCTACTCAAGAGGTTCTCATCAGTAATCCAGCTATTGCAAACCTCATTAGAGAAGATAAAGTCCATCAAATCTATTCTCAAATGCAGCTCAATCAAAAAGAGACCAATATGACAACGCAAACTCAAGAGCTTCTTGAATTATTACAAACCAAAGCCATTACAAAAGAAAATGCTATTAAAAATTCAAACAGACCTGAAGAACTTGCTAAAATGATTGCAGAATTATAAGTCCTGCGAAGATGTGCCTAGAGCTACAACTCTATTTCTTCCTGCATTCTTTGCTTCATAAAGTGCTTTGTCCGCTTCTCTAAAAGCATTGTTAGCATTTTCAAGCTCTGCACCCTCTAACAGTTTAACACCTATGGAAATAGTTAGATGCTTTGAACTATAATGGTTTCTATGAAGTATTTTTAAATTTTCAACTGCTTGTCTTATTTTATTTGAAAACTTTATTGCATTTTCTTTTATTTTATAATGATAGAGCATTGCAAATTCTTCACCACCAATTCTAAAACAGTAATCATTTGGACGGTACATTAAAGATTTAATAGTTTTAGATACAGCTATTAGTGCCTTGTCTCCCTCTTGATGTCCATAAGTATCATTATATTGTTTAAAATAATCTATATCTATAATCGCTAATGCGATTTGTTTTTTTTCTCTTTGTGCGATTAATAATTGCTTTAGAAACACTTCATCAAAATACCTTCTGTTATAAAGCTTTGTTAAGGCATCTGTTATTGAAAGTTCTTCTACTAATTTTTTATTTGTAATATCGTGCTTGATTCCCGTGTAGCCAATTATATTTCCATTCAAATCAAAGTTAGGAGCAATAATATTATCTGCCCAATAGTATCCACCTGTTTTCGTTTTATTTTTTATTTCACCACGCCAAACAAGCCCTTTTTTAATAGTATCCCAAAGTTTAATATATAAACTATGAGAGGTATCTTTATGTCTAAATATTCTATGGTTATTTCCAACAAGTTCCTCTTTTGAAAATCCAGATAGATTACAAAATTCTTCACTAACATCGATAATATCACCGTTGAGATCTGTTTTAATCACCATAATATTTTTATCAATAAGTTGTAAGTAATGTGCTGTTTGATTATCTTTTTCTGATTGATAAATATAATTAGACATAATATATATAACACGCTTTAAAAAATCCATCTCACAATAATCAAAACAATCACTAAAGTAAAGTTGAACAGCTCCTATACTTTTACCTAAACTAACAAGAGGGATGCTTACAAGTTCCTGCACTTGTACTCTATCTGCACCATTTATCAGTTCTATGTTAGAGTGTGTAATTTTATATTGATGATCAATAATACAATCGCCGATAAGATTATCATGAATTGACACAGTAGCATCTATGCTAGCAGAGTCAATTCCAAAAGTACCACCAAGATATAATTTATAATTATTATCATCATATATATAGAGTATCCCACTCACAGCATCAAACTTTTTGACTAGCTGATAGATTGATATCTCACACAAATGCTTAAATGAAGAGGATGCAAGTAGTGTCTCTTTTAGTGTAGCAACATATTTATCATCATTTTTTTTCTTATCAACAGCTCTTAATAGTTTACTTGATTTATAAAAATTTCTCTGCATAACCAAGATTGTCAAAAGGATGATGATAAAATAAAGCAAAGTGCCATAATAAAGTTTATCGGCGATAACACCTTCTCTCGTATATAATCTCTCCAATAGTAGATCTTTTGTTTCTTGATGAAGCTTACTTAAAGAGTTTTCTATCTTTGAGAGCATTAAATCATACTCATTTGTAGTGTTTTGCAAAAGCGCAAACTCTTCTATAAGATTTTTAACACCTTTATCTAATTTATCTATATCAATATTTTTTATTTTTATTAAAATTTCAGAGATTTTATTAAGATTTTGTAAAAACTCTTTTTTATTATTTTGTGCTATAAATATATAATGTTCATGTTGTATATTTTTAAGTTGATGTATATTTTTTAAAGCTTGAGGTATTGTGGATGTTATTATTGAGATTAAAAGTGCCTCATCTCTTTGTGGCTCTAAAAACAAAGAAAACATCTCATCTTCATTGCCATAGATAGAACTACTTTGTATCCCTTGTATCTCTTGCTTTGTGACGGAGTGTTGCTCCTGATAAAAATCTCTTAGTATTAAAAATAATATTGTAAAGATAATTATAGAAATAATTCCTGGAAAAATAACTTGTTTTTGTACTTCCAAAAGATAGCCTTTTGCTCTTCAATATAACTAAAATTATTTATCAGAAAAGGTAACATATATATAATAAATGTTTACTAAATATATTTTTATAGTTTTGTATCGGTAGATTATCAAAAGTAATATATCTTATATTTAATAAAAGTTCTTTATATACTTTTTCTAAACCTTATCATCTTAAACCTTTCACCTAAAAAATCTGGTAATATCAGCATTTTAACTTTTTCTAACTCCTGCTTATATAATTCCTCTTCAACATTCTCTTTTAGTATCTCTAAAAGGTCTAGTATCCCCATATCTACTAAAGCAACCATTTGAGCCTTTAACTCTATAAACTCTACTCCAGCGTCAGCGTAAGCATCTTTCACATGAGCAAATGTTACATCATAAGTTATGTCCGACTTTGCAAATAGCTTTTCTCGCTGTATATCTTCTTCAAACAATGGGATAACCTTATGTTTTTCATACACTCTTATGGAAAAATCAGGTCTTGCTGCCATCTCCCCATAATCAAAACTCATAAACTCAAACTTTTCACAAGACTCCGCCATCTCACAAGCAAACTCTTCATATCCAAGAGCTATTTCGCCTCTATCTTTATGATACTGTTTCGCTTTTTCATCTACCCATGAATTATCTACATCAAACTCAATGTTATGTGCATCAACTCTCGCAGTTTTTCCTTTATAGTAAAGTTCACAAGGGAATGCATCAAAGATTTCATTGGCAATAAAAAAAGCATTTTTACATTTGAATTCAGTAAGTGATTTATAATGAGTTAGCGATACAACATCTCCAAATGACTCTTTAAAATAATTTGTTTGAAACTCCTGCAAGTTATCAAATCTCTCTATAATCACAAATTTTAATGTTGTGAGTAATTTTGGTCTAAGTGTATATATAAATTCAATCACATCCGCTAAAAAGTAGCCATGATGCGCACCAATCTCACAAACTGTCCCACTTGGATGTAGAAACCCTTCATCCACCAAAGAGATAATATGTTTAGCTACACATCCACCAAAAAACTTACTTGTACTCACAGCGGTATAAAAGTCACCACTTTTACCTATGTTTTTATAAGTTGCATAGTAGCCATTTTCACCATACAACCACTCACTCATATACTCGCTAAATTTCATACTATCTGTCATTTTTATACATCTCATACAGACTTAACAATTCAAGTTGTTTATCTATTTCAAATATCTGAGAATCTATGTTTTGAATATTGACAGAATTTTTCAATAACTCTACATCGAAATTAGTTTTGTATCCAGCCTTGTATAAATCAACTGTATCTGCTAAAAGTTTCTCATATATCTCTTTGTTTTCAACGCTTAGTGCAATCTTTTTTTCATAATTGGATATATTTAGCATAACCTGTTCAAAAAGTGCTTTAAGCTCTCTTTTTTTATCTTCAACTACTACTCTTGATTTTAAATAATCTACTCTTGAAGACTCTATATCACTAAAAGTATTTATATCTATTGGGATTGAAACCCTTATGCCATAGTCATAATAGTTTTTTTCACTAGAAAATGCTGGTATAGTTGGTGAGAATTGTTGATTTTGAGTTTTTGACCAGTTATATCCAGCTGTAAAACTTATGCGTGGAAAGTACTTTGCCATTGTAACTTTTTTATTATAGGATGTTTTTTCTATATCACTCTGCGTCATATTAAGAACGATGTTATTTTCTAAGAACTTTTCTTCACTTAAAAGCTCTAACCTTGGTACAATTGCATCATCATACTTCATATCGCTTAGAGTAGCAAAAGTTGAAATAAGTCTTTGTTTATTTGTTTGCATATCATAAAGTGCTTGAATGACTGCATTTCTAGCAATTATTGCATTATCTAAAAATCCAGAATCTAACTGTCCATTAAGATACTGCTCTTTTTGTTGCTCTAAACTTATCTCGGAGTTTTTTATAACTAAGTTCTGCTTATCAATCATCAAGCCCATCTGTTTTATCTGCATCAACAAAGAGATAGCTTCTTTGGTTAATTTTCTTTTTGCAACATCAATCGAATAATCCGAATAAACCTTAGAAGCATCTACAAACTTAACACCATAGTAGATGCCACCAAACTGAAAAATAGGCTGGTCCATTTTTATTGCAGCACTTTGTGAAGTTTGCTCCACATCATAGGGCTTACTTTTTGAATAGCTGTATTGTAACATTATTGGTGCTATCCATGAATCATGAAGCTTAGAACTTTCAGCTTCTATCTTTTCATAATCATACTTAAACTGTTTCTTTTTTGAGTCTGATAGATATATATCTAAAGATTCATTTTTTTCTTCCGCTAGCAGTAGTGAACTACAAAGTAGCGAGAGCGCGATTAAGAGATTTGAAGCCTTCATCTATTTCCTCTTTTGTTATTGTAAGTGGTGGTAAAAATCTCAGTGTGTTTTTACCAGCTTTTAAAACCATCACACCCTCATCTTTAGCATTTGCTATGATTTTACTTAAAGTATCTGCATTGTTAACACGCAATCCACACATCATCCCTATACCAACCTTAGATGTAAAAAGATTTCTATTTGTACTATATATCTCTTCTAACTTTTGGTTAAAGTAAGTTGTCATTTTTTCTAATTCACCACTTTTAGCATACTCTTTTAAAAGGTCAAGTACAGCACAAGCAGCGGTAGCACTTAAATAGTTTCCACCAAAAGTTGAACCATGATCACCAGCACTTAATATATCTTTGAGAGATGTCATAACAACACCGATAGGAACTCCACCACCTAAACCTTTTGCTAAAGTTATAATATCTGGCTGTATCTCATAAACCTGTGAAGCTAAAAATTTACCTGTTCTATAAACACCAGTTTGCACTTCATCAACTATAAGTAGTACATTTTTTGATGCTAACATCTTTGCTAGAGCTTGAACCTCTCCCTTGTCTTGTGGCTGAACACCACCCTCCCCTTGCACAAGTTCTATCATAACAGCGCAGGTGTGATCATCAACTAAGCCCTCAATATCGCTCATAGTATCAGCATACACAAAACCATCAGGGAAAGGTCCAAAATAGTTATGCATTGACTCTTGACCCGTAGCTTTTACAGTTGTGATAGTTCTGCCATGAAACGAATGCTGTAGTGTAATAATCTTATATCTCTTCACTTCACCATCAATTTCACCAAACTTTCTTGCAATTTTAATAGCACCCTCATTCGCCTCAGCTCCACTATTTCCAAAAAAACATTTCATATCGTAGCCACTTTGCTCTACTATCTTTTGTGCAGCTTTTACTTGGGGAGCGATATTATAAAGATTTGATGTATGAGTAATATTGGAAATTTGCTCACAAATAGCACTATTGACTTTTTTATTTGCATGACCAACACTCACAACCCCTATCCCTGAAGTAAAGTCTATATATTTTTTTTCATCACTATCAACTAATCTCGCATTATCCCCGCTTACAAACTCTACATCTACTCTCGCATATGTAGGCAAAACATATTTATTATCTAATTCTTGTGTATTACTCATCTACTTACCTCTACTTTATTTTCTTGATATATTGCATTTTTCCCATCAAGTGAATGCTTAGAACTTGTTAAATTATTGACCCCCTTAGTTCCACTATAAATTAAAACACAATCACTTCGTACATCATCATTTATCTTAACTTTTAAACATATACTTCCATTATCTGAAGATATAACCACCTTTTCATCTTCTTGAAATCCAAGTTTACTATGAAGATATACATTCTCCTCTCGTGCAAACTGAGAGTTTAAACTTGTGATACTTTTTGGAGTTATAAGAAATAACTTTTCAGAGTTTCCTAAAGGTTCAAACTCTTCTAAAAAACAAAATTCACTATCATCAGTATCAAAGCCATTTTTATATGGAATCTCTACTCTATCTGTAACAACAAAACTACCATCCTCTTTTTGCGTACCAAAACTTTTAAAATGATTTATATAAAACTCTTCGCTCTCTAAGTCAACAACAAACTCTTTACAGAGATAAGCACTTAAATCATACTCACTTATTCCATATAAACTCACATCCATGTAAGGCATATTTATTATTGCATTGTGAGAGTATGAAGTTCTAATATCGTTTTTATGTAAAAAACTTTTTGCAGGAATTATCAAATCTGCAATTGCACTTGTCTCATTTTCGTAAAGTCCAAAATAGATAACATTTTCAACACTTTGCAAAGATTTCTCAACTCTGGATGTATCAGGCATTTGAGAAAGGGGATTTGCCCCTTGAATAAACACAGTTCTAAATTTACTAAACTCTGTGTTAACCTTCGATACTCGTTTTGCTTTTGTCTTAAAAGGTGAGCTAATTTTATCTTTTGAATTGCCAAGATAAGCCACTCCGCATCCCTCTTTGCCAAAAAGACCTTTCATTGTTGCAAAAGCGTCAATCGCTCTTATTACATCCGCACCATCACTATATTTTTGGATACCAACACCACAAACAATTGCAACTTTTTTATCCTTTGTTAACTCTAAGAGCTGACCAATTTGACCAAGAGTTACACCTATTTCATCTAAGGTAGCCTTTATTCTTATGCTTTGGGTCAACTCATAAAACTCTTCATATTCAGGTGCGTGCTCTTCTAAAAACTCTATATCACAAGCATTATCTATATGTACAAAACGACTCATTAGCATAGCAAGATATAAATCTCCATGTGGCTGTATCTGTATATGTAAATCAGCCATTTTAGCAATTTTTGTTTTTAATGGATCTATCACTATGATAGTCTTATTTTTTATAATTGGTAGCAGATGAGATGAAGTTGTATGTGGGTTTCTTCCCCAAATAATCACCACTTCAGATTTTTCTATCTCAGAGAGTGGCATATTGATATTTGAACCTCTTCCATCAATAATTCCAGCTTCACCTGCCCCATCACAGAGACTTCCATCAGTTAAAGTTGCACCTATGGAGGTGAAAAAATGATCACTTACCTCCTGCATAAGTCCAAAGTTACCAGAGCCTCGATAGTGCAGAACTTCCGTATTTGGAGTTGATTTTATTATTGCACTAAGTTTTATAAGAGCATCTTGCAAACTAATCTCTTTACCTTTATACCTAGGCTTTTGTATAGTTTCATATTGAGTATAATGATTAAGATGTGGGCATAAAAATCCTTGAGTATGACCTTTTTTGAGACCTTTTATTTTAGCATTTTCATAGCTAATTTCACAGGCATCATAACAATCAAGAGGACAAGCGGTAGTCTTATTCATCTCGCAACTCTATCTTTACAACTTTTGAAAATACTTTTGGAGCATCAATAATAATTTGTGCCATATATTTAGAAATGTTTTTACTATCTGCAATATTTAAAATTCTACTAATCTTATAAGTGCTTTTTTCTTCATCTATATATACCACTTTTGTTTTAGCATCTGCTACATCTTTTTCATCCAGATATATAGTCAATTTTGCTCTGGATGTATCAGCTAACTTTGCAACTGGAGTTGCCATCCCAACCACTTGACCAGTTTTAACTAAGATATTATAAAGCACAAAACCTTTTGCATTAAAGTTTTTATCTCTAATAGTTTTAATCAAAGATGCCTTTCTAAGTTTTAAATCTGTGATCTGAACTTTTAAATTTTGAACCGTGTTTTGAGTATTTAAAAAAAGATTTTCACTATTTATCAAATCATGAAACTCTCTATCTTTATCTACAATGGATTTAGTTTTTAAAGACTCTACTCTTTTATAGTTCATTCTTTTTCTCTGCAAAGAACTTTCTAAATTAATTAAAACATTTTCATTTGCTTTGACCATTTCTCTAAGATACTCTAATTTATCTTCGATATATTTCAATTCAACATTATCAAGCTCTGCATCTATACGAACATAAGATTTATTTGATAATTTTTTACCAATCATATCTTCATCAATAAATATTACTTCTCCAGATACATTTGAAGAGATATCTCTAATCTCATATGGTTCAACTTTCGAGTAAAAAACTTTAGCGAACGATAAAGTAAACACCAAAGAGATAATAATTAAAATTTTCACTTTTCATACCTTTATAAAAATATAAGTTATTTTACCAATAGATCACTTAACATTCAAGCATATTTCATTATATTTTAGATATTATAAAGCAAGTTTTCCTTAAAGGGTGTAGATATGTCTGTTTTAGATAATGTAGATGCTTCAACAAATTTAGCAAAAAACAACGAACTCCAATTATTAGTCTTTAGAGTAAGCGAAAAAGGTGAATCAGCTTATTATGCGATTAATGTTTTTAAAACGAGAGAGGTTGTAGAGGCGAAAAACCACTATATCACTCAAATACCTTCAGCACACCCTTTATTAGAAGGAACAATTATACTTCGCGAACTACAAATTCCAATTCTAAATCTTCCACAATGGCTTGGCATAGAACTCACTCCAAAGGAGATACAAAAATCAAATATTTTAATTTGTGATTTTAATGGTATCACAATAGGGCTTAGAATCATGTCTGCATACAGAGTTATAAAGAAAAACTGGAATGAGATGCACGCACCTGACAGCTATAGACTCAAAAATGACGGTCTTGTTATGAATGATACACGATTAGAAGATGGGAGTTTATGCCTTATCTTAGATTATGAAAAATTTCTCGCAGAAGTTATACCTCAAGCGATGGTTAATGTACAAGAGTCACCTGAAAATATTAAAGATTTGACAATCCCTGAGAGACTAAAAAATGGGACTGTTTTAATTGCTGAAGATTCTAAAACAGCACAAAGACATTTAACTCAAATTTTTAAACATTCAAACATAAATATGAAAATATTTGACAATGGAAAAAAGCTTGTTGATTATATCCAAGAGTTAGGTGAAAGGGCTATTTATATTCCAGCGGTTATCACTGATATAGAGATGCCTGAGATGTCGGGTTTTACAGTTATTAAAACATTAAGAGATAGTCCATATGCTAAAGACCTTCCGATCATTGTAAACAGTTCAATGACTGGCAATAACAACAAAAGAGAAGCCGAAGTTTTAGGTGCTAGTGCATTTATAGATAAAACTAAAAGTCATGATGTCATCCCTCTAATTATCGAGACAATGAATAATCATTCAATTTAAATATGTAACGCTCTTATTATAGCGTTACCTCTCTCTTTATTATCCACTTTCAAATATACTTTTTCCTTTCAATTTTAACTATAGATTTAAGAAATAACAAAAAAAACTATGAAATAAAAAATTCAAAGAGTAGTGTATATTCAAGGCGCATAGAGAGGAAATGTACTATAAGTACATGACGAACGGTAGCAACGCAGAAGATGCGTTGCTATTTGAATTTTGTGTCAGTAAGTTACTGGAATAAAGATATAAGTACACCAGCTGCTACGGCTGAGCCAATAACACCTGCAACATTTGGACCCATTGCATGCATTAGAAGCATGTTTGAGCGGTCATATTCCATACCTACTTTGTTTGACACACGAGCTGCCATTGGAACTGCTGAAACTCCAGCTGAACCGATTAGTGGATTTACTTTATGTCCTGGGAACATATTCATAACTTTCGCCATAAGTACACCAGATGCAGTACCCACAGAGAATGCAACAATACCAAGAGCCATAATAAACATAGTATCTGGAACTAAGAACTCATTTGCTGCGAGTTTTGAACCAACACCTAAGCCTAAGAAAATAGTTACAGTATTGATAAGTGAATTTTGAAGAGTATCATTCAAACGCTCAACAACACCAGATTCTTTTAAAAAGTTTCCAAACATAAATGCACCGATAAGTGGTGTAGCTGCAGGTAAAACTAATATAGCAAGAGTTAGAACCATAATAGGAAAAACTAATTTTTCTAAACGAGATACATGACGAAGTGTAGTCATTTTAATCTTTCTCTCTGCTTCAGTTGTTAATGCTCTCATAATTGGAGGTTGAATAATAGGAACCATAGCCATATAACTATAAGATGCAACTGCAATAGCACCTAATAATTCAGGAGCAAGCTTAGTAGCAATAAAGATAGATGTTGGACCATCAGCCCCACCAATAATTGAAATAGCTGAAGCTTGTTGCAATGTAAAATCTGCAAGACCAATTTGAGTTAATGCTACCGCACCGACAAGTGTTCCAAAGATACCAAACTGAGCAGCTCCACCAAGAAGTGCTGTTTTTGGATTAGACAGAAGTGGACCAAAATCAGTCATAGCCCCAACACCCATAAATATAAGTATGGGAAACATCTCATTGGCAAGACCCATATTATAAATTACACCTAAGAAACCGTGATCTCCAGCAATACCAGCAATTGGGATATTTGCCAACAATCCACCAAAAGCAATTGGCAATAATAATAATGGCTCAAAACCTTTTTTTATAGCTAGCCAGAACAGAAAGAAAGTAACAAGAATCATTATGATTCTACCCCATGATTTATGGAAATCACTCATCTCTTTGCCATGAGGATCCAACTCCTCGGGATCGGGATTTATAAAAGCAGCAATACCTGTAGAGCCTAAAAACCCTGTAATCATTTCAGAAAAAGGCTGACTCACATAAGTCTCTTCTTGATGCGTTGAGAGAGCTTCAGCTGATGCAGGTGCACTAGCATGTAAAGCACCAAAGCTTAAAAACATAAGCGCGAGTAGTTTTATAACAAAAGATTTCATCCGCTTATCCTAATACTGCTACAACTTGACCTTCTACTACTTTGTCGTTTGTTGCAACATTAATAGATTTTATAACGCCACCTTTTGGTGCTACAACATCTATCTCCATTTTCATAGATTCTAAAATCATAATCACATCACCCTCTTGCACACTTTGACCTGGATTAGCAACTATTTTCCAAACATTACCCGGTAAGAGAGCTTTTATTGAGATTTCATCACCAGACGATACTGGAACTGAAGTAGATGCACTCTCCCCATTTACAGCTGTAACTTGAATATCTGCATCACCCTCTGCTACTTGAACACTAAACTTTTGACCATCTACAACTACTGTATAATTTCCGTTACCCATGTTTGAATTTCCTTCTTCTTTCATATCTGATATTTTTCTAACATTTACTTCTGCTTCACCTTTTAAGAAAGTGATACCTTTTTCTTGACAAGCGGCTGCGATAAATACATTTTCATCTGTAATCTCAATACCCTCTTCTTCAAGCTTTTTAGTCCAGTGTGCCAAAGACTTAGTCTCATCAGCATCAGCCAAATCAAGAGCATTTTTTGTTGTTGGCTCTAAGCCTAATTTTTCTGAAGCAATTTTGACAATTTCTGGATCTGGTTCAACTGGTGTTTTACCAAAGTAACCAAGCACCATTTTTCCATAACCTGGAGCTATCGCTTTCCATGGACCTTGCATAACATTATTAAGCGCTTGTTGAAAATAAAACTGAGAAACTGGAGTTACTGATGTACCATAACCACCTTTTTCCACAACTTCACGCATAGCATCGATTACATCTGGGAATCTATCTAAGATATTATTATCACGCATCATCTGCGTATTTGCAGTTAATGCACCACCTGGCATTGGCGAAAATGGAATAAGAGGAGAAACCATGGTAGCTTCTGGTGGCATAAAATAGTCAGACAATGCACCTTGAAGCTCTTTTTCATATGTTAAAATCTTTTCTATCTCTAAGCCACCAAGATCATAATCCATCCCCTTAGTAGCATGAAGAATAGTTAAAATATCTGGTTGAGAAGTACCACCTGAAACTGGTGCAGCTGCCATGTCGATACCATCTATTCCAGCATCGAGTGCAGCCATATAAGCAGCAACTGAAACACCCGCAGTTTCATGAGTATGTAAACGGAGGTGTGTCCCCTCTGGAACTAAACCACGAGCCATTTTAATAGTTTCATAAACCTTTTTAGGGCTTGAAGTACCTGATGCATCTTTAAAACAAATACTATCATATGGGATACCACTATCTAAAATATCACGAAGAGTTTTTTCATAAAACCCTACATCATGAGCACCATGACATCCAGGAGGTAAATCCATCATAGTTACAACTATCTCATGTTTTAAACCATAATGGGAAATTCTTTCACCTGAATACTTTAAGTTTTCAATATCATTTAATGCATCAAAATTGCGGATAGTTGTAGTACCATGCTTTTTAAACATTTTTGCATGTAAGTCGATAAGCTCTTTTGAACCTGTATCGAGCATAACTGTATTAACACCACGAGCAAGAGTTTGAAGGTTCGCATCGGGTCCAACAATTTCACGAAATTTATCCATCATAGTAAACGCATCTTCATTTAAGTAAAAGTAAAGTGATTGAAACCTTGCTCCTCCACCAAACTCAAAGTGAGTAATGCCTGCATTTTTTGCGGCTTCAACCGCAGGAAAGAAATCGTCCATTAGAACACGACCACCAAATACTGATTGGAATCCGTCTCTAAAAGTTGTGTCCATAATATCTATAAATTTTTTAGCCATTTTAATCCTTAACCTTGTTTATGGTGAGTAATCGCTGCTGTTATCGCCGCAATTATCTTCTTATTATCTTGTTGTTTATTCTCAGAGCCAGAAGCAACCTGCTTTGGTTCAGGGAAAAACTTTTGTATTACTATTGACATCACATTCATCATAAATATCAATATAATCAGAAAAAGGAATACCGTTCCCATCCCTAGAGCCATAAACTTAAAGCCCTCTATTATGAGGTTTGTTTCCATAAATTTACCTTTTTGACATATTTGCGACAAGTATAGTATAAAGATGTTTAAAAGACTTTTTAAAGTACAGCTTATTTTTAAAATAAGTTTTAAAATAGTCATATTGTTACTTTTTGATTATATACTTCCACAAATAATTACACAGGATGAAATATGTTTAAAGATTATATAAAAAAGTTTAGGCATGCTGGTATAATCGAGGGGTATTCTTACATAACTCTTCTCTTCATTGCCATGCCCCTTAAATACTTAGCAGATATGCCATTAGCTGTTAAAATTGTTGGAATGACTCACGGCATTCTTTTTATTGTATTTTGTATCCTTTTGCTAAAAGCTTGGGAAGAAGCAGAGTGGTCGTTTAAAGAAAGTGCAATCTTTTTTATAGCTTCCCTTATCCCTTTTGGAACATTTTTCACTGATAAAAAAATTAAAGCTTATGAGTCAAATAATTAAAAGTATTATTTAGATATAATTACAAACTTTTAAATTAAGGACTAACAATATTATGATAGCTGGGATGAACGAACAAGATTTAATAGCATATTTAATTTTTGGTCTTATACTCAATTTTCTTTTTTCAATTTTATTTGGAATTTATCTTAGTAAAAACATTGGTATGCAAGAGATGATAGAGTCAAAAGGGGATAAAGAGCAATCACTATTAGTGAGCCTTAGTCTTCTTATCCCTTATGCAAAAATGATGATAACTTTATATAGAGTTGCGATACTTCAACTTTACTTTTTAAACAAAGGTCACACACATAAAGAATTTTGGGTTTATATGACTCATGAGCGCACAAAATCTTAATCTCTACAAAGAGCTTTTCAGCTCTTTCATTACCCTCTTTTGTACAAAATAAGAGACAATAAACATAATCACATAGCTCGACACTAAAGCTATAATCACAGATATAATACTTTGTGAAACAAAGTAGTATATAAAATAAAAAACTATCACTAATGACACAACACCTAAAAGTCTAATAAATAATGCACTTAAAAATGCACCACTAGCTTTTATAAATGCAACTTGATATGCGTTTACAATCAAAAATATAAAGAAAAATGAGAGATGCTTGAGCATTAAAGAAGCATTAGCATACTCAGGTGGAAAAAGAGATGCGATAATTTGCTCAGAAAACAGCAATGAAACAGATACGAAAAAAGCACTTACAATAAATGCATATTTCAATATCCAGTTTTTTAGTGCATCTATCTCATGAAATTTTTTCTCTGCAATTAATTGTGATAATTCTGGCAAGACAAATCTAAATATTGGAAAAACAAAGAGCATAATCATATATGAGAAAATTGGCTTCGAGACAACTTGAAAGTCACCTAACTCTTCAGCACTAAAATAATTAATCATAAATAAAACAGCAATATAAAAAAGCACAATCCCCGAACCAAACTCGACAGTTGAAATAACAGAATTTTTTAGAAACTTTATAGTTTTTTCATCAAAATCTGGTTGTTCAAACGAAATAACCTTACAATGCTTTTTTTTCTTTCTATACATGTATAAACTAACCAATAAGGTACTCAGTATTGTTGCAATAAAAAGTGACTGAACTCCATCTACACTAAAGATATAAAAGGCAAATAAAAACCAAGCAAGAAGCAAGATAGGCTCTAAAATCGTTACAATATTTATAGCACTATATACTCTATACATCGCTATTATATTTGAAAAATATATGCTTAGACTTATCCCAATTACTGTTGCAACAAGATACCAATAATCTACATCCACCCCTATTTTATGCTTCAAAAATGGTATAACTAAAGCCCAAACAATTAAAACAACAACAATTAGTACACCTCTAAATACATTCACTATCATCTGGGCGTTTTTCATTTGAGCAAATGTTACAACCATAGATGAGCGAAAACCTACTAAAATTAAAAGTGTTACTGTAAAGATGTCTATAGCAGTAAAATAGAGCGTTAACATAGACTTCTCAATAAGGTTCGCAGAGATCACTTTAAATGTAAAATTTACAATAATACTGGCAAGTGTAAACAAAATACCACTATAAAAAAACTTTTTCACATACTACCTTTGCTTGCTAAGTTCAGATATACAATTTTTCAAAATTTTTGAATTCCACATCCCAATTTTTTCTGCTTTAGCTTTAAACTCTGCTTTTTGATAACTATAAATAAACTCTTCATCTTTAAATTGAGGTTTCACTACTGCTAATCCTTTTTTTAGTAATTGCTCTGCTAAAGTGATCTCACCTTGAGCATATAAAATACATCTCTTATCTTTTAACTCTAAATGATATGTCTGTCTTACCTCTAAAATACCATCAGTGAAATATTTTAAAGTTGGATTTTTTTTGTAAAACCCAACTATGCTTTGTTGGCATATGGATTCTTTCTCTGAGCTACTATATAGTCGCTCTAGTGTCACAACACCATAAGGGGTACAATAAAAGCTGTAATTGTCTATGCCAAATTTTTGAGTGTCATTTGATATTACATTCATAAGTATCCCTAAGGTTGGCTCTTTAGCCTTCAGCGTGGTAAATATTAAGATATGTAGGAAAATAAAGAATATAATTTTACGCATATAGTATTTTACATGATATAATTAAACATATAAATTTAATTTAGGCAATTTATGGAAGATTACAAACTAAAACTTACTCTTAGTGTTCTCGGTGGCATAGTTTTTTCATTTATATTCATACTACTTGCTTTTGCACTTCCAACAAAAGAGCCAGAAGTTCTCAAAAAACCTGAAAATAGACTAGAAGCAGTTTCACAATCATTTAAAGATAGATAGATTATGTACCATAGACTTTTTTATATGCACTCATTCTTTTAGTAACTCTCTTTAGGTAGTGTTTTGGTTCATCCCATCTCAAATCTTTTAGCAGTTTATTATATACCTGTTCTGGAGTTAATTTATTTATCAAAGGGGCAGCTTTATTCATATTGTAAGTTTTAGTAAATGCCCATGCAATATTCCCAGCACCAGTATTGTAAGCCGCTATAGCACAGTAAAGTCTGCTATCTGGATTTTTAATTTTTCTTAAATATCGATAGTAAAGTATATGCAAATAAGCTGTACCCATGGTGATATTGTTTGTACTGTCATAAAGATAGCTTCCACTTACTAGCTTTTTTTTCTTATATAAAAAATTATATGTGTCTATACCTGCTGTTTTTGGGACTATTTGCATTAGTCCATACGCAGGGATGTGAGAGCGTGCTCTTGGGTTAAAGTTACTCTCTGTATGCATAATCGCAAAAATTAAAGGAAGCGGAAGCTTTTGTTTTTTTGCATGTTTTTTGATAGTTTTTTCATAAACTTTAGAGCGTTTAATCATCGCATCTTTAGGCATTTTCACACTAACTTTATAAACTTTGGCATGCTTTATCTTGCTTGAATTTACAGCTACCATTTTTGCAGTTGTTACATTTTTATGTACATAGTCTCTCACACTCTTTTTTGTTGGAGGTTTATTAAAAACAACTGTTGCAAGTATGGGTTCTGCTTTTACCTTACCATCAACCATCCCATCTGGTTTTTTTAGTTTTGCTAATTTTTTCTCTAAAGGGTCGGTCTCTTGTACGGTTTTAGTGTCTATTGTAACAACTTTAGCAAGAGCCACCTGTAATTTTTGCTTTGCTTCTTCTGGTGAACTAGCAATAGTCTCAACAGTAATAAGCTCTTTTGAAAAATCAACATCAGTTCTAGTCTTTTTATCTTTAGTGTAGCCTACCCAAGTTTTTTTCGTTGATAACTTTGGTTCATCCCAAAAAGCACCAATCTCTTTTTTATAATCATTAAATGCTTTCATTTGAGCTTTTTTATACTCTGCAAAACCCTCTTCTTGAGACTTTTTATAAGAGTTAAAACCCTGCATTTGTTCTTTTTGAAACTCCGCTGCTGTCTGTGCGTTTATGCTTACTACGAAAAAAATAAACAATACCAATACTTTTAGCATTTAAAAATCCTCTTATTTATAAAATATTTGACCAGAAAAACTGAGCAACTATTACTATGAAAAATATCCCTATAAAGTTTAAAATAATACCATAACGAATCATATCTTTCACTTTAACTGCGCCACTACTCATCGCTATAGCATTTGGCGGAGTAGCGATTGGGAGCATAAATGCGTAACTTGCACATAGAGTTGCTACCATCATGAAAAGAGTTATATTGATACCCGTTTGTTCTGCAACTGCATAAATCACAGGAAGCATGATGGAGATAAGAGCTGTATTGGATGTTATCTCTGTTGTAAAGGTTATCAGCATCGCCACACTAAACAAGAGCAGTATAGGAGGCAAGTCAGTCATAACTATAAGATAAGATGCCACTTCATCAGCAAGTCCAGTCGCCGCAAAAGCCTTCGCTATAGAAAAACCAGCACCAAACAAAAACATAATCTGATACGGGATTTTAGACCAGTCCTCTTTCCACTCTAAAACATTAAAAGGTGGCATAAAAAGTAAGAGACCAACTCCTAAAAGTATTCCAGCTTCACTAAGACCAAGTCCACCCCAAAAAGGCTTCATAGGAGCATTTACTAGCAATAGCAAAATCAAACCACCCATAAGAAAAACTATCTTCTTTTGAGTTACATCCAAAGGTTTTATTTCAAAATTTGTATCTATATTTTTATTTTCAACACCTAAACTTAAAAGAAAAGCAACTACAACAAACATAAGCAATACAAGTGGAGCCACCATCCACATCCATTGAAAAAATGGGATAACATCCATCCCCTTATCTTGCATAATACCAAGTAAAATGAGGTTTGGCGGAGTACCAATAGGGGTTAAAATTCCACCAACACTAGCACCATAAGCGATAGCTAAAGCAAATCTCATCTTTAACTTAATCTCATTCGTAATAAAAAGTGCAATCGACATAAGCAAAAGTGTCGTAGTTGTGTTTGAGAGTATAGAACTTAACATCCCTGATGTAATCACTAAAGAGAAAATCATACCGCGTGGAGTGCTAGGAAACAACCCCAACATCTTATCCGCTATCCACAGATGTAAATTTGATTTTTCAACCGCAATAGCAAGTAAAAAACCACCTAAAAACAAGAAAATAATAGGATGTGCGTAATTAACCGTAGTCTCTTTTGTTGTCAATATAGAAAAAGCGGGAAATAAAATAATAGGGATAAGAGAAACTACACCTAAAGGCAAGCCTTCATTTGTCCAAAGAGTAACCAAGAATGCTATTAGCCCCAAAAGCGTTGCTTGTGTTGTATTAAAGATACTTAATGATAAAGCAAATGCTAAAATTCCAACTAAAATTCCAAAACCTATCTTTTTAAACTGTTCCATGTGCTGTGCCATACTACTTTCTCCTATAGGCAATGATATTGAGTATATTATCAGTCATAATCGCTGTTTATTGCTAACTTGAGAGTAAATCTTTTAGAGATTTATATGGATTTTTACCCTCTAAAAGTTCATACACTTCATGTGCTATAGGGAGATACAAATCTTTTACTTCTGCTATCTCATGAAGCGCATAAGCGGTACCGATACCCTCTGCTACCTCACCCAAATCATTAAGAATTTGCTCTTGCGTTTTTCTTTTTGCTAAACCAAGTCCAACACGGAAGTTTCTACTCATAGTGGATGATGCTGTTAAAAACAGATCTCCAGCTCCACTAAGTCCTATAAAACTTTCATCTTTAGCACCATAAACATGACCAAATCTTTGCATCTCAACTAAACCACGAGAGATTAATGATGCAGCAGCATTTTTGCCTAAACCTAAGCCCTCACAAACTCCAGCAGCTATCGCTATAACATTTTTATACGCACCAGCAACTTCAGCACCCATAACATCTGTAGAGGTATATGTTTTTATAAACGATGGGAAAAAGGAGGCAAACTTTTCACTCACCTCTTCATTGTGAGCATTAACAACTAAAGCAGTTGGCAATGATTTTTGAACCTCTGTTGCAAAAGATGGACCTGAGAGAAAAGCGATATTTTCATCTGGAACATGTTTACCATATATGTCATTTAAAAACTTACCTGTTGTAGCTTCTATCCCTTTTGCAGCAACTAAAACCTTTTGTCCACTAAATACAAAATGCTCATCTAACCATGATGAAATTTGTTGTGCAGGTATTGCTATAACTAAATACTTGCACTGTAAAATCTCTTCTAGTGATACAAAATTTTTCACATCTCTGGGTGTTCTTGAGGTTATAAAAACTTCATTTTTTTCTGACAATGCAAAAGCTAGGGCAGAACCCCATTTACCTGCTCCTATGACTCCAATCAACATCACATCTACTCCCTATTAATTTTTCAAACTCTTCTATATCTTTTGCATACCCAACAACAATAAATATATCTCCATTTTTTATAGCATGGTGTTTTGCTTTTGATGAGTAGATAAACTCAGTACTCATATCTTCATGCATAATAGAGAGTACAATAACTCCATGTTTCTTACTCCACTCTACATCAGATGGGTATTTTCCATCAAAATAGCTGTGGTTTTCTACTTTTATTTGAGCAATTTTCAAGTCACTAGTTTCATAAAGTATATTATGTAAAACATCAGTAATAATAGGCTTATTTAGCATCTCTACAATTATATCAGCTGTTGTTTGAACCAGCGGAATAACTTTATTTGCTCCAGCCATAGTGAGTTTATTAGCACTCTCTTTATTTTTTGATAAGGCTATTATGGTTAAATCACTAAATGATGCCCTCAAAGAGATTGTTAAAAATATATTTTTTGCATCATTTTCAAGCACACAAAAAGCTATTGATTTCTGCATATCATAAGTACTTTTAAAATCTTCCCAATCATCACTCAAGTCAAAACTATTTACCTCATATAACTCATCACTTTTTTCAATCATATCTTCATCTAATTCAAAAATATGCACATCAGGATATTTATGCACAATATTTTGAACAATCTTCAAAGAGTAATCATTCCGTCCAAATATCAAAGCACTTGTTTTTTTAGAATCCATCATTTTCTTATCTTCTTATGTAAATATCTCTCAAACTCTTTTATAAATACAGAGTTACCAATCACTAGTAAATAGTCACCTTGTTCTATTATAGTACTCTCTATTGGATTGAACAAAAATTTTTGTGTAGCTTTTTTATATATACCAAGAAGAATTATTCGGTATCTTTCATTATACAATTCACTTACAAAAGTAAAATTATTGCTCATTCGTGTGTCTATAAAAATCTCTTCTATATCTATATTTGAATATTCTGATCGTAATGCATGAATTGCCTCAAAAGCAACTGGCTGACCAACAAACTCTTTAGCAACAATTCCCACTAGCTCTTGTGTGTATAAAATTTCATTTACACCTGCAAAAGATAATTTATTCTTATGTACATCATTTATTAGTATAGATAAAATAAATATATCTTTATTGATAGAGCGAACAGTGAGTGCTGTATAAACATTCTCTACATCACTTTCCCTAAGGCAAAGTATAGCCTTAACTTGTTTACTCATATCTATATGCAAATTTTTATAACTCTCAACACTTCCTGGATTGTAATTTAAAGCTTTAAAGCCATCTTTTTTTGCATTTTCTGTTCTTGACTCATCTTCATCTAGTACTATAATGTTTGCACCACTTAAAGAAAGCTTTTTTGCAACCTCTTTTGCAACATTTTCGTATCCACATATGATATAAAATTTTTTTAGTTTTGAAATATCTTCTATAGTTTTCGTATCTCTAATCTCATTAAGTTTTTCTGTAAACGCAGATACAACCAGTGAGGTTGTAAATGCCAAAACAGCTATACCAGCGGTAATAACTACCATAGCAACAAATCTTCCTAAGTCTGTAACTGGTGATAAGTCTCCATATCCAACTGTAGATATAGTAACTATGGACCAGTAAAAAGCTTCATACAAGGTTGTAATAGAAGAGCCTTCATCATTTGCTTCTACTATATAAATAAGTACAGTTGAGACAAATATAACTATGCTTGAGAACATTAAAAGAGTTATAAATTCAAATTTTTTAGTGGCTAATACTGATATAAATGTTTGAAAACTTCTTGCATATCTAAAGAGTTTAAATACTCTAAAGAGTATAAATATACGAAGAAGTCTTAGTTCATGGAAAAATGGTAAAATTGCTAATAAATCGATAATGGCTCTAAATGATGTTATATATTTTAGTTTAATTCTTGTTATTTTTAAGAATGCTTTTAATAAGTTAAACTCTTTGTTGAGCATAGAGTCATATTCACTTTGTTTTATGATAACATCTGTGACACTACTACTTACCCAAAGCCGAAGAAGATACTCAATAAGAAAAATAATACTTATGACGATATTATTAAAAAACAGTAAAGAATCATCAACTTCATACTTTACACCACGCACCAAAACAGCAACGCTTATAAAAATAAGCATAATCATAAAAAGATCAAAATATTTTCTAAAGCGATAGTTTTCGTTTTCTAAAAGATTATAAAAAAAGCGTCTTTTTTGTTGATAAGCATCTGAGGTATTTAAAAAATATGCACCATCAACAATCAAACGCTTAAAAAAGCCCATACTTTAGCCTAATTTTGCTTTAAGAAGCTCGTTTACAGCTTGTGGGTTTGCACTACCTTTTGATGCTTTCATAACCTGCCCAACAAAGAAACCAAAAAGTTTATCTTTTCCACCTTTATACTGCTCAACTTTCTCTGGATTTGCAACTAATATCTCGTCAATCATCGCGTCAATTGCACCTGTATCACTCACTTGTTTTAAACCAAGAGTATCAATTACACTATCAACATCTACATCATTTTGCATTAAATAATCAAGAACCTCTTTAGCCGCTTTTCCACTAATGGTTTTATCTTCGATACGACTTACTAGAAAGCCTAGTTTTTTAGCATCGACAGGAGAATTACTAATATTAAGCTCTCCTTTTAGACGCGCTTGAAGCTCAACTGTTAACCATGTTAGAGCATTTTTAGCAGTAATTCCCTTTTCCATCATAGACTCAAAGAAATGTGCCATCTCAAGACTTGATGTTACAACACTTGCATTATAATCATTCATGCCGTAGTCTTTTATAAACCTTGCCATTTTTTCATCTGGAAGTTCAGGAATATCACTAAACTCTTCCATCATCTCATCTGTTACAACAACTTTTAAAAGGTCAGGCTCTGGGAAGTAACGGTAATCTGCTGCTTCCTCTTTACCACGCATTGAACGAGTTTCTTGCTTTACTTGATCAAAAAGTCTCGTCTCTTGAAAGATTTCTTCATCATAAACTCCATCTTCCCAGGCTTCAACTTGGCGAGCAACTTCCACCTCGATAGCTTTTTGGATAAACTTGAAACTATTTATATTTTTAATCTCAACACGAGTGTAAAGTTTTTCATCACCTTTTGGACGGATGGAAACATTGACATCCACACGAAATGAACCCTCTTGCATATTTGCATCACTAATATCTAAATATCTCACAATAGAGTGAAGTTTTTTCAGATAAAGAACAACCTCCTCAGAACTTCTCATATCAGGCTCAGATACTATCTCTAAGAGTGGAGTTCCCGCACGATTCAAATCTACTTTTGAGATATCTCCATCGTGGATGTTTTTCCCTGCATCAGCCTCAATATGTGCACGATTTATTCTAATTATTTTATGAGAACCATCTTCAAAATTAATTTTGAGTGCACCATGCTCTACAACAGGAGTATAAAGCTGAGTGATTTGGTATGCGCTTGGGGAATCAGGATAAAAGTAGCTTTTTCTATCAAAATATGATGTTTTATTTATGGTTGCATCTATGGCTGTTCCAAGCATAATAGACTTATGAAGAACCTCTTTATTAAAAACAGGCAATGCACCTGGTAGAGCTAAACATGTTGGGCATGTATTTGTGTTTTGTTTATGGTTAAAACTTGTTGGGCATGAGCAAAAAAGTTTTGTATTTGTATTGAGTTGGGTGTGAACTTCAAGACCGATAACTACTTCAAACATAAGTTTCCTTGATTAAAAATTATTGATTATCTATTTTAACTAATTTTAGCTTTTAACTCTTATAAATTGAAAATAAAATTTAAAAACCCATTCTATATCTGATATAATAATTATATCAAAGAAGTTAAAAATTGATATTTTACACTCTTAATATCTATAATTTTATCTCTCAAATCTGTTTTTTATAAAAAAGATAGCGTTTTTTGGATGTTGGCATATTTCGTAGTTGTTTTAGCTCTTTAAATATATAAAGTTTTTTTAGGTATGTTTTGAGTAGATTTTTTTAAGAAGTTCTGTCTGTTTTTTAGCTTCATTTAAGCGCTCTTTATTTACAGAAAATGCGTCTAATGATAAAATCATAAAAAGTGAGAAAAATACAAAAATTATAGTGATAAAAAAAGATAAAGCGAAGCCTAAAAAAAGGAAAAGATTAAAAGTTATAATAGCACCAAAAAGGACAATCGCCCATGATGCTCCATGCAAAAAGCTTATAATTCTATCGAATATATCTTTTTGCATATTTTCTATCTACTTGGATGACTTAGTGGTCTTCTACAGCCACTGCACTACCAAGATATACAGTTGTTAGCATCATGAAGATAAATGCTTGTAGCAATGCCATAAAAGTAAGAAGTGCAAATGGGATCATTGGTAACAACCAAGGAGCTAGCATAAGGATTACCATCAAGAACATATCATCACCCTTTACATTACCAAATAAACGGAAACTAAGAGAGATAAGGCGTGAAAAATGAGATACTATTTCAATTGGAAACATCAACCAATATAACCACCAAACTGGACCTAAAAAGTGTTTAAAGTATTTAACAACACCCTGACGACGGATACCCTCAAAGTTATAGTAAACAAACACTACAATTGCTAAAGTTAATGCAAACTCTAAAAATGCAGTTGGGGCTTCAAAACCTGGAATGATACCAATTAAGTTAGCTATTGCTACAAAAAGACCAATTGTAGCAACGAGAGGAATATAACGACGAGCATTTTCTTTACCCATAACATCAATACCCATCTGAAGAACACCTGAAATGTAAGCTTCCATTAAGTTCTGAGTTCCCTTTGGAACTATTTGAAGGTTTGACATTGCAACCCTAACAAGAATTAAAGCAAGACCTGCTGACAACAACATATGTGTCATATAGATAAAAGTCTTATCGTGAGAAATAAGACCGAAAAAAGTAAACAATTCTGGCATAAAGCACTCCCTGTCGCGAATAAATTGCGTAATTATAATCTAAGTTCCATTAAATTATTATAATAGCATATACAATTTAGTAAATTTTTTTATATTTACTAAAAATATAGATCTTATTTTAATTTATAACTACTAAATTCCCCTCCATATATCATATCTCTCAAAAAGTGACCAATATGTTTTTGAGAACTTTTTATATAAGCTTTGATTATATTTTCAATTGTTTGATTTACTTCATCTGGTTTTATCTTCGAATTTTTCATTTTTTCTCCAAATTTTGATTGTGTTCCTTCAAGATTACCGCCTAAAACCACTTCAAAACCTGAAATAGTTTCACCATTTTCATCCTTAAATTTTGCTCCGACTAACCCTATATCTACTATGTTTGGATGTGCGCATGAATTTGGACATCCATTGACAGATATTGATACAGTTTCATTAAAGTCAGGAAAACTTTTTTCTAAGTGTTTTACTAAACTGATTGCCGTATCTTTAGTCTCACTCATAGCAAATTTACAGTACTTTATACCTGTACATGAAAGCGTCCTAGCCTTAAAAGGGCTTGGTGTTGCATCGATACCGAGTAAAGCCAAATCATCTGCTAAATCTTGTGTAGCAAATGATGGAACATCCAGCACTACAAAATTTTGTGTATTTGTTGCTTTTATAGTGTTAGCACCATGTTTGTATAAAACACTTGCTAAATCTTCTAAGCCCTTTGCTCCAATAAATCCACCATTAATCGCACATCCAATGTATGACTCTGTTGCTTTTTTAGATAAATGGATTCCGAAATGCTCTCTTTTACTATATGGAGTGTATTCTTGAGCAACCTCATCACCTAGTTTAAACCCTAATGAGTTCTCTAATTTATCTTTAAACTTTTGAAGACTCCACTCTTTTATTAGATGCCCTAATCTAGCTTTTTTTCTACTCTTTCTTAAACCATAGTCTCTATAGATTACACTTACAGCCCGAACAACCTCTAAAATCTGCTCAGGCATTACATATCCTATATGATGCGCAAACTGTTTGTTTGAAGCTAAACCGCCACCTACACTTACATCAAAAAGAATTTGTCCATCTTTACATTTCACCGCAGTAAATGACAAATCTTGTATCTCGTGCCCCATGCAGTGTTTTGAACATCCACTGATCCCAACTTTAAACTTTCTTGGTAAATTCGCTAAAGATTTATTGCCTTTAAAGTAATCATTTACCTCTAAAACCAACGCTCTTGTATCGTATATCTCATCCTTATCAATTCCAGCTACAGGACAAGTAGAAATGTTTCTAGGTACATCACCTGCTGCAAAAACTGTACTTAATCCTACACTTTGTAGTCTATGAAAAATTTCTGGCAAGTTTTTTACTTGTATAAAATGAAACTGTAAATCTTGTCTTGTTGTAAAACTAGCAGTTCCTCTTGCAAACTCTTTAGATATACCAGCTAAAACTCTCATCTGATCAATATTCATAGAGCCTTGGACAAGTTTCACTCGCAACATGAAATACTGAATCTCATCATCCTTAGCTTGAGATGTTTTATTTTGAGCATAAAGACCGTACCATTTAAATCTGTCTATATCCTCTGGATCAAGCTCATTATCAAAGATAGCATATTCATATATATCTTCAAGTACATCTAAGCCACTTTTTTCTTTTTTTATACGCTCAACTCTTTGTGCTGCTGTTTCTTTTGCCATAACAGTTTCCTATAAAACCTCTTTTGCTTCCCAGTGAGGAAAGTGTTTTCTAACTAGTGCATTCATCTCAATTTCAAACTCAGAATATTTATGGGATGAATCAGATAAGGAATCACCTAGCTTTTCAACAATCATCCCAGCACCTACAGTAGAGTTCGTATATCTATCTATAATAATAAAGCTTCCCGTGTATCTATTATGATCATATGGATCCACTGCTATATCTCTATCTACTGAAAGTGTACATTTTGCAATATCATTTAACTCTAAAGTATCTGTTTGAAGTTCCTCAAATGTATTTGCATCCTTTTTGTACTCAATAGACTTAAATGAACCGTTTATTACAGATGTAGCTCTTTTTATTATATAGCTCTGATGTAACTCCAATGGTTTTTCATCCATCCAAACAATCATAACGCTAAATTTAGAAGCTACTTCTGGAATAGAATCACTCTTTACTATCATATCTCCACGAGATATGTCTATCTCATCTTCAAGTGTAAGAGTTGTTGCCATTGGGGCAAAAGCTCTTTGTGTGCTCTCAACACTCTCATCTTTTCCTTTAGGGCGAAGATCTTTTATATCATTTGAAACTATCGATTTCACTTTAGATGTTTTTCTTGATGGAAGAACAGTAATTGCATCACCAACACTGATAGAACCACTAGCTATTGTCCCACAAAAACCTCTAAAGTTTAAGTGAGGTCTGCTTACATACTGAACTGGTAGTCTAAAAGTCTCATTAACAGCTTTTGAAATATCAACACTGTCAAGCAACTTCATAAGTGGTTTGCCAGTGTACCAAGGCGATTTAGCTGAATTAGTTAAAATATTGTCTCCATCTAATGCTGAGAGAGGGATGTAATTAAATACAATCTCTTCATTATTTGATAAGTTAGGGATAATACTCTCATAGTCACTCTTAATCTCTTCAAATCTCTCCTGCGAAAAATCAACTAAATCCATCTTATTTATAGCTACTATGATGTTTTTAATTCCAAGTAATGAAGCTATATATGAGTGTCTCTTAGTTTGAGTAAGTACACCTGTTCTTGAATCGATCAATATAATTGCCACATCCGCAGTAGAAGCCCCCGTTGCCATATTTCTAGTGTACTGTTCATGACCTGGAGTATCTGCAATGATAAACTTTCTTTTTTCAGTTGAGAAAAATCTATATGCTACATCTATAGTGATGCCCTGCTCTCTCTCACTTGCTAAACCATCTACTAAAAGTGCAAGATCAATTTTATCACCCGTAGTCCCACTCTTTTTAGAATCTTTCTCTATTGCAGCTAACTGATCTTCAAAAATCATCTTAGAATCATACAAAAGTCTTCCAATGAGTGTACTTTTCCCATCATCAACACTCCCACAAGTGATAAACCTGAGTATCTCTTTGTTTTCATGTTCGTGCAAATACTGCTCTATATTTTCCGCTATCAAATCTGATTGGTGTGCCATCTTAAAAATACCCCTCTTGTTTTTTCTTCTCCATAGAAGCATCCCCATCACTATCGATGAGTCTTCCTTGTCTCTCACTTGTTGTACAAATAAGCATCTCTTGAATAATCTCACTAAGAGTTGAAGCTTCTGAGTTTACCGCTCCAGTTAATGGGTAACATCCAAGTGTACGAAATCTCACCATCTCCTCCTTAGCAGTTGCACGCAACTCCTCAGGCATACGCTCATCATCTACTAAAATCTTTGTTCCCATATATTCAACTACAGGTCTCTTTTTAGAAAAATATAAATCTGGGATAGGAATACCCTCAAGATAAATATATTGCCAAATATCAAGTTCTGTCCAGTTAGAGAGTGGAAATACTCTAATTGATTCACCCTTTTTATGTTTGCCGTTATAAATATTCCAAAGTTCTGGTCTTTGGTTTTTAGGATCCCATCTATGGTTTTCATCACGAAATGAATAAATTCTCTCTTTTGCACGAGATTTTTCCTCATCCCGTCTAGCCCCGCCAAATACTGCATCAAATTTTTGAATATTTAACATCTGCTTAAGACCCTCCGTTTTCATAACATCCGTATGAAGAGCTGAACCGTGAGTAAATGGAGATATATTCATATCTATCCCTTTTTGGTTGGAGTACACTATAAGCTCCATCCCAACCTCTTTAGCGCGTTTATCACGAAACTCAATCATCTCTTTAAACTTCCATTTTGTATCCACATGAACAAGTGGTAATGGCGGAGGTGCAGGATAAAATGCTTTTTGCAAGATATGCAACATTACAGAGCTATCTTTACCAACACTATAAAGCATTGCAGGATTTGAAAACTCCGCTACCACTTCTCTCATTATATGCATAGATTCTGCTTCAAGTTGTTTTAAATGTGTTAATCTATCTTTACTTATCATAAATGCTTTCCTTATATAGTATAGTTTGGTATTGTTTTTAGATGCAATCCACACTCTTTATGCTCTGGGTTTTCCCACCACCATCTACCACTTCTAACATCTTCACCTGCCTCAACTGCTCTTGTACATGGAGCACATCCGATACTTGGATACCCCTCATCATGAAGAGAGTTGTATGGGACTTTATTTTTCTTTATAAAATTCCAAACTTCACTTTCACTCCAATGAAGTAAAGGATTTACTTTAATCACTTTATTGACTTCATCATACTCAACAACATTCAACTCTTCTCTCGTTACACTCTGAGATGCACGAAGTCCCGTTATCCATACGCTAACATCAGATAATGCTCTTTGAAGTGGCTCTATCTTTCTAATAAAGCAACACTCTTTTCTATTTTCTATCGATTGATAAAATCCGTTAATTCCTTGAGCTTTATATAGCCCTTCAACTCTCTTAGTATTTGGAAAAAAAACATTTACTTTTATGCCATATTTTAGGTTTGTAGCATCCATAACACTATATGTTTGTGGATGGAGCCTTCCTGTATCGAGTGTAAAAATATTTGCATTTTTATCAATACTTACAAGCATATGTGTTAGCACTTGGTCTTCGACTCCAAAACTGCTAGAGAGAGCTATTTCACTTCCATATATTTTAAAAAAATATTCTAAAATCTCTTTTGGGTCAGCATCTAAAAACTTGTTATTTAATCCTTGTAAATCCATTATTAATTCCTATATTTGGTATTCTGGTTGACTTTTTTCTATTCCAAAAGACGACTTATTCCAAGCACGCTCATGAAAATAGTAAAGAACCATCTTTGTAACAAGCTCTATAGAGCCAATGGCTGCTGCCATCCCTAAACTACCTGTTACAAAATAAGATATAACTATTGTGTCTAATGTTCCTAAAGCTCTCCAAGATATGGTTTTAACAACACTTCTGTAAGGTTTTTCATGCATACCTTTCTCCATACTTACTATATCTATAGATTTACTCAAGATTAAAGATAAAAAAATATCTTAGCTAAAATCTTTTAAATTTTTCAATCTTAAGTGGGATTATATTGGAAACTCTTACTAATGTCAAGAAAAATACTTGTGATTATTGAAATATAATTCTAATTATTGCCAAATAAGCCTAAATACTGCATGTAATTAATTCATACTATTTAAGTATGGATTAAAATTATTTCTTTACATCCTTTGCTGTAAAGTTTTTTGCGGCTATATTTTCTAAAAATACAGTTGCATAAGAACCTTTAGGAAGGGTAAATGTTATATTCAATAAACCAAAATCTTTTTTATATCTACATTCTATAGATGTTGGATATACTATTGCTTCACGCCTCAAACCTTTTTCTACTAAATACTCATCATCATATTTTGCTTCAATCTCTCTTGCAGCATCACGAGAACGAAATGCACCTCTACCACATAAAAGACCTGTTGGAATCACTTTTTTCGCTATAAAATCTTTAAGAGGCTTTATTTTTGGAGTAAACAGTTTTGCATCCTCAGATATATATATATCCCCATCAAGAAGTAAAAATTTTCCCTCTTCTTTGCTCATCTGCACCCTCTCTTTGAGCCAGTCATTAAAGAAAATACTCTGATAAATTGAGATTAAAAACTTTTTTACTTTTGCATCATGAATATGAAGTTCCCCAGCTATCATCTCTTTAGCTTGTTCTATGGAATCATTGTCCCGACCAAATCTTTGATAACCAAAATAGTTTGGAAGTCCATTTTTCTCTGTTTTTCTTGCCAACTTCTCAATTTGCCCCGCTTTAATATCATCAATATCATAAAGATTAATACTAAACCTATTGCCGTATAAATCCCCCATTCTTATTGAATGAGTGTGCTTAGTTCTTTTTAAAATAGTTATCTGTGGATGCTTAAATCTTTTAAGGCTTTGTTCATACTTTGCCTCTATTGAGATATACTGTGTCGTGGTTGCATGTTTGTCTTTTAACCCTGCGTAACCTATCTTCTCAGCAGGGATGTTTATGTGCTGTGCAAAAGCAGCTATCATATCCCAAGTTGTCATTTCAACTTTTTTTATCAATAGGATTAGGTAATTGCCTCTCCCTTTAAACTCTGTATGCGCAATCTCATCAACCACAAAATCTTTTGGATTTTGATAAAAATCAAATTCTATTTTATTGTTGTTATTTAAATATACTCTATCCATTATCTCTCTTTTATAGTTGTAAAAATTTGAGCTCTTTTGAAGCTGTTCTTATATCTTTTTTTATTGCTATTTTTAGCTCTTGTATAGAATCAAACTTCTTATTGTTTCGTATAAAAGAGATAAAACTTATACTCGCTTTTTCTTTACATATAACCTCACCATCAAGAATATGACTTTCAATAGCAAAAGAACCATCAGTTGTAATTCTATGTCCAACAAAAGATACTGAGGGGTGAAAGTGCTCTTCATCATCTATACGAGTTAAAGTTGCATACACACCCTCTTTAGGAGTTAAAAAACACTTAGTCTCTATGTTTATAGTTGCTACTAGCTCTTTTTTACCGATACCTTGACCACTCACATGTTTGCCATGCATGCAGTAGTTATGACCTAAAAAGGCATTTGCACCTTTTATATCACCTATACCGAGCTTTGCTCTGATTTTATGAGAGTGTACAGAATCACCATGATGAGAAACTTCATCTATTACAACAACTTTCCCCTCAAACAAGGTATTTAAGTCATTAAAAGAGTATTTTCTATCTTTACCAAAGTGAAAATCATACCCAACAACTATTTTTTCTAGTTGGGGAAATTGATCTTTTAAAAAAGTTATAAAACCCTCCCCATCAAGATGACGAATATCCTCTAGTTCCAAATAATAAATAGGATAGTGAGTAAACTTCTCTCGTTCACGCCTAGGTGTAAGGTTAGCATACCCTGTCTCAATAACCACAATAGTCCCATTGTCACCCAAAGCATTAAAAAGGCGTTGATGACCTATATGCATCCCATCAAAACCGCCAATGGCAATGGCGGTACTATTTTTCATAGTAGTAACAGTACTCAAGATTACCCTCCTTTCCACTCAACTTAGATGGTGATTTTACAATCAATTTCCATCCCTTAAGCTCACAAGCATCTTCAAATTTCTTCATCGCTTGTTGTATTGCTTTTTCATCAGTAACTACACCGTGATTATCTCTTTTTGCTTCGCGTCCCACTTCAAACTGTGGTTTAAATAGAAGTATTATTTTATCAGATGAAAGCCTATCAATATCGTCTAAAATATATAAAAGTGAGATAAAAGCTACATCACTGACTACTATGTCAAACTTTTTATCACTCTGAAACTTTCGGATGTCACAACTCTCATACGAAAAAACTCTCTCATCTTCTTTAAGAGTTTTATGTAGTTGCTCACGCCCAACATCTACAGCACTCACCTCTGCTACTCCTGATTCTAAAAGCACCTGAGTAAAACCACCCGTTGATGAACCAATATCCAAAGCCACATACCTATTTAAATCCAAATCTAGTTCTTCTAAAAAGGCATTAAGTTTTTGAGCGGAACGGGATACATAATTCCTATGATTTTGGAGTAAAACTTTATCGTTATCTTCATCAATTTTATAGGCACTCTTTCGTGTAACTATACCATTTACGCTCACAAGTCCATCTTTAATAAGCCCCTGTGCTTTAGTTCTACTATCGACCAGATTTTCCTGTGTCAAGTAATGATCTAAACGAATCAAAACTGCACCTCTATGGCACTATAAATATAATCTATCTCCATCTTGTAGCCAACTATATTGCTCGCATCACTTTCATCATCATAGTTAAACCTATATAAATCGTAGGCCATTTTTATACTAAGTGTTTCATCTATCCTTACCCCTACCCCTAAGCCATACTGCATTACAAAACCACTTTTTTCTAAACCACTCAAACTCATCTCACCCACACCAAACCTTATATAAACATCTAAACTATCATCAAAAAAAGGGTAATGAGCTAGCGTACTAACACTAATAACTCCAAAACCGAGTGTTTTATTTTCATCAACAACATAACCATCCGCATAATTTTTTGCATCAAAACTTACATAGCCTAACTCTACGGATAGGTGTTTGTTTATATATGCACCCCCATACAGAGTAAGTGCTTCAGATGTATCTTCATATAATGTATCATATAATCCATCATTACTATATTTTGATATTCCATATCCGACCCCAATATATGGACCACCATCTCTATCTGCATAAGCAACACTGCACAGCATAAAAAAAGACAAAATTATTTTAATCATAATCCACTCTCACTTATCAATTTTCTCATACCTTCTTCTGTTAAACATACAATATCCAGACCCTTAGCCTTCTCATACTTACTTCCAGCATCCTCACCATAAACCAAGAAGTCTGTTTTTTTCGATACACTCCCTGATACTTTAGCACCTAAACGCTCTAGCATCTCTTTTATAACTCCTCGTGATTCACTCATGGTTCCTGTAAGGACAACTGTTTTAGCTTTAAAAGGGTTCTCTTTAGCCTCTTCTTTTTGTATTGGCTCTTGCGGTTTTAAAATATCTTGAAGTTTTAGTATAGTTTCCTTATTGACTCTAACAAATTCCAAAACAGACTCTGCCATCTCTTCACCTATACCATCACAAGCAACAATCTGCTCTTTTGTAGCATCTATAAAACTACTTCCAAAATTATCACTCAAAGTCTTAGAAGCGACCTCTCCAATATGCTCAACCCCCAAAGAGTTTATAAATCTCCAATACTCACACCCTTTCGCACTCTCTAGTGAGTTTAAAATATTTTGAGACTTTTTTTCTTTAAAACCTTCAAGCTTTAAAAGAGCCTCTAAAGTCAAACTAAACAGGTCAATCACACTCTTTACAAGTCCAGAACTAAAAAGAGCTTCTACTATCTTACTGCCAAGACCATCTATATTGAGGCATGGCTTAGATGCAAAATAGATGATAGAATTAACAACTCTCGCCTCACATTTTAAATTTTGGCACTTTAGTAGCACACCCTCATCTAAAAGCTCACTAAAACATACAGGACACTTTGTTGGTCTTTTATATGCAAGTTGAGAACCATCACGCTCATGGGTTAAAACTTTAATGATTTTTGGTATAACATCCCCACTTCTCAAAATAATAACTTTATCATTTAAGCGAATATCTTTTCTATCTATCTCATCAAAGTTATGTAGAGTGGCGCGTTCAACCACAACACCATCAATATCTGTAGGCTCCACTATGGCAACAGGAGTCACAGCCCCACTTCTTCCAACTTGTAAAACTATCTCTTTTAAAGTTGTAATCTTCTCAACTGCGGGAAACTTATAAGCAACACTAAACCTAGGATTTTTAACTGTATAACCCATATCTATTTGGGATGCTATCTCATCTACTTTGATAACCATCCCATCAAGCATCATCGGGTAGCTATCTCTGTCTTTATTCATCACTTCATATATGGATTGAATCTCATCAAAATCTTTACACTTTGCTCTTTGTGGAGGTTTTCTAAAACCAAGTTCATAGATATACTCCATCTTTTGACTTAATAATTTATGCTCTAAAGAGTTCTCGCCAACGCCATACGGCAAAAAAACCAAATTTCTTGAGGCTGTAATAGAAGAATCCAACTGCCTTAAACTTCCAGCCGCTGCATTTCTTGGATTTGCAAAAACTGCTTCATTATTTTTAATTCTTAACTCATTAATTTTCTCAAACTCATCTTTAAAAATCACCACTTCGCCGCGAATCTCTATACGCTCTTTATACTCTATTGTCAGTGGAATAGAACGGATAGTTTTTACATTTTGAGTAATGAGTTCACCGACTGTTCCATCACCTCTGGTTATCCCTTGAACTAACTCACCATCTTCATATATAAGGTTAAGACTTGCGCCATCAAACTTTGGCTCACAGTAAAAGCTGATATTAGAATCAAGTTTATAGGTTTTATTTAACCATGCTCTCAAACCTTCACCATCAAAAACATCTTCTAAGCTCCACATCCGAGAGAGATGGGAAGCCTTAGTAAATCCATCAGCTATCACATCCCCTACTCTTAAGGTGGGAGAGTTTTTTAAAACTTTATCTGGATTGCTCTCTTCATATTCCAATACCTCATGGTAAAGTTTATCATACACTTCATCTGTTGTTAGTGGATCATCAAGTACATAGTAGTGGTGAGAGTAAAGGTTTAGTTGTGCTACAGCTTTTTTATAATCTTCATAATTCATTTATATTCCAAACAATATTTTTAAGTTGTTGTGATTTTATCTAAATGTTCATAAAATTATAGATTTGCCGATAGTAAATAGGATAAGAAATAAAAAAATCTTTATCTGCGTTATAACTCTACAAGCAAAAATCGTTCTCAAAATTAAATAATTCACAATTACTTCACAGTTTAAAAATATACTTACATGTAACATTAAAAAAAGGAGATACAATGTATGTAAGTGGATCAGGCTCAATGGAGCAAATGCAAATGAGAAGAATGGATGGTACTGGTGGCGGTCAAGGCGCTGGTAAAGGTGGCATGAAAGATATTATGCAAAGTTTATCGGCTGAGGATCAAACTGCAATGAAAGAGCAATTAAGCTCAATGAGTTCAGAAGATAGAGCAGCAGCGGTAGCTGAGATGAAAGCTGTTGATAAAACGACTATGACGAGTGAAGATTACACACAATCACTTCTTGATATCTTAGATACAACAACTGCAAATGAAGCAGAAACTGAAGGTTTTTCAGTATATGCATAAATGTTTTTTTAGGTATAATTTTTTATGAAAATTTTATACCTAGAAGATGATATAACTTTGAGTGAAACTGTTGAAGAATTTTTAAGCGATGAAGGTTTTGATGTCACCTCTGTATATGATGGAGATGAAGCACTAGAAGCTATTTACGAGCAAAATTTTGATATCTTTATCTTGGATGTTAATGTTCCTGGCATTAATGGATTTGAGCTCCTTAAAAATTTAAGAGAGACCAACATCCAGACCCCTGCAATTTTTACAACATCCCTGAGTAGTATTGATGACTTATCCCAAGGATTTAATGTTGGTGCTGATGATTATGTTAAAAAACCTTTTTTACTTAAAGAGTTGCTTTTTCGTACCAAAGCACTTTTAAAAAGAGAATTTAAATCTCAAGATTCTTTAGTGAGTATTAGCGAAAATATAGTTTTTAACACTCAAGCTAATGAGCTTCTCATAGATAAGAAAAGAGTTCCTCTGCATCCAAAAGAGTTGCTGTTGTTAAAACTACTACTTAAGCACAAAAATGAGTGTGTAACATTTGAAAATATTTATCAAACTGTTTGGACTTTTAATGAAAGCCATAGTGATATGAGTCTAAGAACTTATATAAAAAATCTTCGTAAACATTTAACAAAAGAGAAAATACTCAGCATTAAAAAGGTTGGATATAAGCTTGTATAAAAGTGAAAAACGCACTATCTTTAATGTTTTAGCTCTATACTTGAGTTCAAACCTACTTCTGATTGCTACTATTTTTACTAGTTATTATTTTTACCAGCATGAACAACGCATAGATAGTGAAAAAGAGGTCTTAAAAAAATACTCTGTCGAACTAGAAGATAAACTCTCAAATATCCATCAAAATAGCAATGAAAGATATGAATATCCAAGATTAAAAAACTTTAAAAGTGCCATATATGATGTTGATAAAAACCTTATATTTTCAACACTTGATGTAAAAATAGATAACCTTGATGAAGACTTCTTTATAAAAGAAAATAACTCTTACTCTGTCTCTGCTTTAAAACCCTACTATCTTGGTGCAGCTTTTATTGTTACACAAAAGAAGACGCAAGCACTCAATATTTCAAATGATTTTGTAGCCATTGCATTTGTTATAGTATTAATCACTATTTTTACATCTTTTTTCTTAGTTAAACTTGTCTTAAAACCTTTACGTGAAAATTTACATCTCCTAGATAATTTTATTAAAGACACAACGCACGAGTTAAATACCCCTATAACAACCATCTTAGCAAATATTGAAACATTAGATACAGAGCATTATGATGAGAAATCTTTGAAAAAATTCCAACGTATAAAAATTGCTTCACTCAATATCTCTAATCTTTATCAAGACTTGGTATATCTTCTTCTCAATCATAAAATCTCCTCTAAGAATGAAGAGTTAAATATAAGCTATATTTTAAATGAGAGAGTGCAGTACTTTACACTGATGGCAAATGCAAAAAAACTAACATTCAACTTGGACATAGAAGAAGATGTGATTTTTTATGCTGACAAACAAAAGTTTGAAAGAGTTGTCGATAATATTTTTTCTAATGCGATTAAATACAGCAAAAAAGCAACTACCATAAAAGTTATTTTAAAAGACTCTACTCTCTGCGTAATGGATGAAGGTAAAGGGATGAGTCAAGAGGAGATAGAAAACATATATGAAAAATATCGTAGATTTGACAATGTACAGGGTGGTTTTGGTATAGGCTACAGCATCATAAAATCAATTACGGATGAGTACAATATAGATGTAAATATTGAATCTGAAGTTAATGTTGGAACAAAGGTAACACTCAAATGGTAAAACTAATATCTATACTTCTACTTTTAACACTCTCTTTAAACGCCACTTCTTTTAAGCAAAACTGCTTAAAGTGTCATAGCAATGAGTTTCAACTCGCTATGTTTATGAAAAAATATATTCTAAAACATAGTAGTGAAAAAAGAGTAAAAAAAGCACTTTATAGTTATCTAAAAAATCCCACTTACAAGGAATCCGTTCTCCCTTACGGGTTTTTAAATAGGTTTGGGATAAAGGAAAAAAGTTCCCTTAATGATGATGAGTTACAAAAGATGATAGATGTTTACTATGATAGATACAATATCAAATCAAAAATATACTAGGTTGTAGTAGAGTTTTAATCAAGTCTCCACTATCAAAAGCTCTCAACATAGCAATATTATATGAGGTTTTGTTATATATTTTCTTTAGCTGGCTTATTTTGGTTAAAGATTCTTAATATTTCGATTGTACTTTTTTGAAAGCTAACTTTATAAATTATCGTATAACCTTTATAGGTCATATCTCTTACATTTTCATTTTTAAAATAAATTGATGGCTTGTATTTGAGAGGATTATCTGGTATTAAAAATATTAGTTTTTCAAGTTCATTCGCAAAATTTATACTCGCATTAATCTTGTCTTGAGCTATATAAGTTACAATATGTAACAATTGCTTTTCAAAAGTTTTTTTGTAGATTACCTGCATTTAATTTATAGACTTTAAATGCTTGTTTATATTACTCCATAAATCATCATGTGAAATCATTTCAGCTTTTCCACTTTCCACTTCTTCTAAGTCTTGATGCAATTGATTTTGTCTTTCATAAAAATATGGATCTATCTCAAGATTTTTGTCTTGAGTTATTTCTATTGCTTCTTTTCTTTTAGAAACAAAATTTAAAAATTCTTGAAAAACACTATCTTGAATATTAATAGTTAAAGTATGCATTATGTTTCCTTGATACTATGTTTCCATGATTATAGCAAAAATTGATTTTCTTAATGATTATGGATTATATTTTTCAATAATTTTAATATTTCTTCACTTACTTATGTTAACTCTATATATACTTTTTTTGCCTCGTTAATGAGGTATTGGTATCACCAGACCCTTATGTTCAAAGGGATGAGTCAAGAGGAGATAGAAAACATATATGAAAAATATCGTAGATTTGACAATGTACAGGGTGGTTTTGGTATAGGCTACAGCATCATAAAATCAATTACGGATGAGTACAATATAGATGTAAATATTGAATCTGAAGTTAATGTTGGAACAAAGGTAACACTCAAATGGTAAAACTAATATCTATACTTCTACTTTTAACACTCTCTTTAAACGCCACTTCTTTTAAGCAAAACTGCTTAAAGTGTCATAGCAATGAGTTTCAACTCGCTATGTTTATGAAAAAATATATTCTAAAACATAGTAGTGAAAAAAGAGTAAAAAAAGCACTTTATAGTTATCTAAAAAATCCCACTTACAAGGAATCCGTTCTCCCTTACGGGTTTTTAAATAGGTTTGGGATAAAGGAAAAAAGTTCCCTTAATGATGATGAGTTACAAAAGATGATAGATGTTTACTATGATAGATACAATATCAAATCAAAAATATACTAAAAGAGCGCTATTTTATATGCTCTTTTTTCGCTACTAAGGCTTTTACCAAGGCACTTTTAATTGACTGATACGCTTTTTCACTTTGTTCTAAAACTTTTGATTCTCTAGTAAACTGTCTATCCAATATATTTAAATCTCTATCTAAACTGCTAAACTTATTGAGTATATCGGGCTTAATTTTTTGACGAATCAGTTTAGTTTTTTCCTTTTCAAATGACGATAATTCTTCTGTAATCTGATGTATCTCATTCCTTAGCAACTCTTTTTTAGCATCATTTTTTGATGCGCTTAGAGAGTCAGTTTTAATATCATACTTGTGCTTTAATTTGTTAATACTAATTTCAACCGTTTGTATATCTCTAAGAGTTTTTGCATTATGTTCTAAAGGTGTATTCTCACCAATGTAGAGAGTTGAAATCTGGTTTTCTAGATTATAATAATCTTTTTTTATCACATCTATAGATAATTTTGTTTTTACATACGCCTTTGAAACAGACAAAATCGACACAGAGTTCCAGTGTTGGCCACTATCTGATTGCAATGATGGTATTTTATATTTTACACCATCTACGATAATAATATCCAAAGAATAGTATTTTAAAAAATCTATCATATAGCCATTTAAGTGTGAAATCTCCTCTAATATCAAATCTGCTATATGCTCAAAGACCTCTTTAAAATATATTCTAAATATATAGCCAGAAAAACCGATAAAAAAATCATTATTTTGATTAAACTCTTCACTTAACTGCTCTATGATTATTGATTGGATGTATGAAAATACTTTAAGCTCATAATTATCATTAGTAATTTTTTTTTCTTTAAAGTATATATCTACAAATCGCTTTGCAGTAAAATAAAAAAAGTCTTTATTTTCTTGCAGGGAAAAGTAATCATTTTGAAAAGTGATTAACTCCTCTTCATCGATACCGTTATATCTATTTGCAATTGTATTTTTTTGGGTTTCTGGAACACTCTTTTTATATGTAAATATCTTTATAAAAATTTTATTTTTTTTGCTGATTATAATATCACTATGCTTAAGTTTCAAGGCTTCTCTAATAGCATATTTTATTAATTCTTTTTTATTTATCTCTTCATTTTCTATCGCGTACGCAAACTCATTAATTTTCTCTACCAATTCCTCTTTTATGAGGATTTGATCTTCTTTACCCTTATAGTTATACTCAATTAAATCTTCATTCTCATTCAAAATGTCAACAATACTCCCTAAATTTACACTCTCTTTTGGCTCAATGGTATAGGGAAATACTTTGAGCCTAATCTGCTTATTTGTCATTTTAAAAAGTATATATCCTACACTCTCAAAGTACTCTTTAAAAGCTCTTTTTATCTCTAGTATATTTTCATATTTGTCTATACTTTCATCAGGGAAAAATTCGTTTATATGCTCGAACAGCTTTTTATTATCTTCATCACTCCATCTAAAATTGATTGATGGTTTTTGCAAATTCGCTTTTAAATAATAAATCAACTCTGAATACGCCATCAACTACCCTATAATCTTTTTAAATTATCACAATTTTAACTCAATTTTATTTATATATTAATAAAATTAAAATTATAAGTCCTGAATCAAAAATAACACCAATTCAGAACTTACTTTTATACTTTCGTATGTAACCACTCTTTCTTTTGATAAATATAGTAATATATCAAACCTTTTAGGAGTGTTTCTACATTCATTATCACAAAAATTGCAATAATGCCAAAGCCAAATTTATACGCTATATATGATGGGACAACCCTTAAAAACCAAAGCGATAAAACATTTATTTTCAATGTTATTTTAGTTGCTCCTGCCCCGCGAAGTGCCGCTGAATATACAAAAACTATAGCAAGAGGAATTTGTGCTAAACCAACAAGTATTAAATAGTACGAAGCTACGGCGATTGTTGCTTCATCTTTTGTAAACAAAGCAACTAAAGATTCAGGAAAAAGTATCAAAATCAAACCAATACTTCCCATAAATATGTAGGCGATTCTACCACTTATAATTCCCATATTATAGGCTTTATCTATATGCTGTGCCCCTAAATTTTGCCCAACCAAAGCCATAGCAGCTATAGCAAAACCAAATCCTGGCATAAAAGCAATTCCTTCTATTCTAAGACCAACCTGATATCCCGCTAACTCTACTGTTCCATATGCAGTAATTATAGATACAAAAACTAAAAAAGATAAACTTGATACTCCACGGTCAAGTGCCGCACTCCATCCAACATGCCACACTCGCTTCATATCACTGAGTCTAATTATTGGGATAAGATTGAGCTTAGCTTTAGGAATTTTTAAAAGAAAAAAATACGCTAGTACATTAAAACTATAAGCTATAATAGTTGCATACGCTGCACCTTCTATCCCCATTGCATCAAACCCATAGTGACCAAATATAAACACATAGTTTAAAAAAGCATTTAGGGCAGCTGAAAAGAGCTTTATATATAAAGAACTTTGTGTATCTCCAGCAGCAGAGAGTGCATTATAAAGCAATGTATCTATAAATATTACAGCAATTCCAAGAGAAATTATCTGAAAATATAAAGAGCCTTGATGAACAACCTCTGGTTGTGCACCCATAACACTATAGATAAATTCACTCCCAACATAGCCACCAATACTTACAAAAATGGATAAAATTATTGCAAATATACCAAGAGTAAAAAGCAATGCAGACGCCCGTTTCTTTCTTCTTTGTCCAATTAACCTAGAGATTAGAGCATTGCCACCAACTACATAAAGGGTCATAAGAACATTTATTATCATCATAAACTGCATACTCATACCAACAGCAGCTAGGGCGTATATACTTATCATGCCAACCATAATCATATCGATTAAAATTTGTAATATATCTACTAAGTGTTTTAATGCAGCAGGAATAGCAAGTTTAAAAACTTTTTTAGTATCTGTAGAGATTAGTTTTGAAATAATTGTGCCACCTTTGTCATAGTAAGGATAAGCTCCTCTTTAGTTTCAAAATCAAGTACAATTTTATCTTTTACCTCCTCTTTTTGGGGAGTAAAATCAAAAACTAAGATATATCCCTTTAAGTGAACTTTACCCTTATTTATCTCCATCCACTCCAAACTCATCTCAGCAACTTCCCCTTGCATTGCAACTACAGCAGCAGGATACAGTCTTGTTAATTTACTTAAATCTATATCTCCAATTTTAGATTTATATATCATTTTATCTCCTTAATTTTTTGAGTTTTTAGTATCCAGATAAAATAAATACCGCCAACTAAAAATCCAGCTCCTATCACAACAGTAATAAATTCTAAAGAGTAGCCATCTGTTGCTAAAAAACCAATCATAAAAGAGGTAAAAGCAGCTGAACTTAAAAACAGCATATCATTATATGCTACGATTCTTCCATAATATTTTTGCTCTATATTTTTTTGCAACAAGGTATAAGTGTAGGACCAAAGAGTTGTTGTAAAGAAACCAACAACTACACTCGCAAAAAGTGAAAGATAAAAATCTTTCATCACATAAGCCCATAAGTAAATAGAAAAAGCTTGCCCAATAAAAATATAAACTATCCGTTTATTATTTACCCAATTACTAATTACAATCGGTCCAATCACTAAACCAATGGCACGGGAGGCATGAAGAAGTCCTAGAGCTAACGAAGTAGCAATTACAGATGCATAATACTTATCTACCATTAGTGCAACCAAGGCATCAAAAGCAGTTAAACCAACAAAGGCGTGAATCAACATAAGGTGAACAGCTTGTGGCGTTTTTTTCAAATACCTAAAAGTATCACCCATCATCTGGAGTAGATTCTCACCTGTTTTAATCATTTCAACCTTTATCTCTAAATTATAAAGTAAAACAAAACCAACAACAAACATACAAGCATCTAAAACAAATGCGACTTTAACTCCAAGCAGATATACAACAAAACCACCCAAAGCCATACCAAGGGTATATGAAAACGACCAAATAATAGAATGGATTTCATTAGCCTTTTGTAGTTTAACTCCATCTAAAATTTTGGGTAACAATGACATCTCAGTTGTAAAGTAAAACGAAGCAGCTGCCATTTTTAGAAAAATTAAAGTATATAAAAGCCATAAATCCGATAAATTATTTACAAAAACTAGAAAGAAAGTTGCAAATATTTCTATGCATATAAGAACCAACATTAAGTTCTTTGGTTTTACACTATCTATAATAGAACCAGAAAAAGGTGCTTGAATAACACCTGCTAAGAAATGTAACATTGCGACAAATGCTACTATTTCAGCACTCACTTTCATATCCAAGAGTAGCGTGTATATTGCTACATTACTAAACCATGCACCAAAGTATGCAATAAGTTGTATGGTGGATAGTCTTCGTAAAACTGGCTCAGCTTTTAGTAAAATTAAATAATCATTCATAAATGCAAGGTTATCATAATAAGGAATCATAGTTATTTAAAAATAAAAAATTACAATATTTTTATTAAAGATATTTTTATTTGTGTCGATATGGTATGTAATTACTATAAATATAAATCGAGGAGTTAGTCATGGATGGCATAGCAGGTGCTTTAAAACAGCAACAAACTCAAACAAGTAACCAGGGATCTCAAGGAAGAGCAACTCAAAAGGTTCAACACTCACAAGCTCAAAAGATTGATGTTTCCAAGCAAGCTCAAGAGGTATCGACAACAAAAAACACTCAAAGTAGTAAAAAAATCTCTTCAGAAGAACAAGCAAGGGAGCTAGTAAACAAGCTCAATGACGCTTTGGCACCAATGAGTACAGATTTAAGATTTGGTTTTGATAATACTGATGAAGTATTTTATGTGTCAGTAATTGAATCATCTTCAAATAAAATGATTAGAAGATTTCCAGCAGAACAAGCTGCTGATTTTTTACCAAAAATGCAAGAAGTTACAGGCATCCTTTTTGATTCAAAAGGGTAAAAAGATTTTACCCTTTTAGCATAATTGCCATACTAATCTCTTAGCTCTATCTTTTGTTTTGTCTCTTATTACTCTAATTAACCTTATATATTTTAACTTATAAATATTCACTAACCATTTTTTAATCTCTTTTATTGTAAAATCGCGGTAATTATTTTGCTTATTAAAGGTTTTTTATATGAAAAAAGAAGTTAAAAAAGTAGTTCTTGCCTATTCTGGTGGACTCGATACAAGTATTATTTTAAAATGGTTACAAGATGAGTATAAAGCTGAAGTTATCACTTTTACAGCTGATCTAGGTCAAGGCGAAGAGGTGGAACCAGCTCGTCAAAAAGCACTTGACAATGGTATAAAACCTGAAAATATTTTCATCCTTGATATACAAGAAGAGTTTGTAAAAGATTATGTTTTTCCTATGTTTAGAGCAAATGCTATTTATGAGGGTGAATATCTTCTGGGAACTTCTATTGCGAGACCACTTATTGCAAAAAAACAGATTGAAATTGCAAAAAAAATGGGTGCTGATGCCGTGAGTCATGGAGCAACTGGAAAAGGTAACGATCAAGTCAGATTTGAACTTGGATATCTAGGTTTAAACCCAGATATCACAGTTATTGCTCCATGGAGAGAGTGGGATTTAAATTCAAGAGAAAAACTTTTAGCTTATGCAAAAGATCATGGTATCAACATTGATCAAAAACATGTGGATGCTGATGGAAATCCAACTGTTAGCCCATATTCTATGGATGCCAACCTTCTTCATATCTCTTATGAGGGACTTCACCTAGAAAACCCTATGAATGAGCCGGAAGAGTCTATGTGGCTATGGTCCAACTCTCCTGAAAATGCTCCTGATAAGAAGGAATATATCACTATAGGGTACAAAAATGGAGACCCAGTAACACTTAATGGAAAAGAATTATCTCCAGCTACTATGCTTAGAACGCTTAATGAATACGGAAACAAACACGGTATCGGGCGTATTGATATAGTAGAAAATAGGTTTGTCGGGATGAAAGCTCGTGGATGTTATGAAACTCCAGGTGGAACAATTATGCTTAAGGCTCACAGAGCTATAGAATCTATCTGTTTAGATAGGGAAGAAGCACATATGAAAGATGGGATGATTGCTAAGTATGCAGAACTTATCTACAACGGTTTCTGGTTCTCTCCAGAGCGTGAAATGATGCAAGCGGCAATCGATACTACTCAAAAATATGTTCAAGGAGATGTAAAGTTAAAACTTTACAAAGGGAATGTTGAAGTGGTAGGACGCAAATCAGACATGTCTCTCTACTCTGAAGAGCACTCAACATTTGAAGAGGATGAAGTATATAATCAAAAAGATGCCGAAGGGTTTATTAGACTTAATGCATTAAGAAGAATTATTGCTGGTAAAAAAAGACAAGGATTATAAAATGATTAAAATAGATATGAATTCACCTGAGTTTCAAGCTAGAATGGAAAAAACGATTAAGTTTACAGATAAAGTATGTGAATCTCGTGGTTGGGTATATAATCCTCAAGAAGAAGTTAATGAAGGTGTACAAATGGGTCTTGCTCGAAACAAGATGATGTACAACAAACTGTTTTGTCCATGTTTTATGGTTGAAGAGGTTGATGGAAAACCGCAAAGCGTTGACAACAGAATTTGCCCTTGTAAACCTGCTATAGAAAAAGAGATTCCCGAGAGTGGCGCTTGCCATTGTGGGATATTCTGCACACCAGAATTTGCAGCTGCTAAACGCATAGAGCTTGGAATGGAAGAAGCTGTGCATACACACTCACGCGGTCTAAGTAAAGAGGAGTGTGCACAATTAGTAGAACAAAATGAACTTGATGGAGATGAACTTCAAGCACTTATCGAAGCAAGAGAAATCGGCATCGTTGAATTTAAACTTGTAGATGTTCGTGAGCACATGGAGTGGCAGATGGGTCACATCAAGGGTGCTGATGCACTTGTTCCAACAAGTAGTTTTTTTCAAACTTGGGATGCAGCGAAACTAAAAAAAGATGAAAATATAATTCTATATTGTCATGTTGGAAGCCGTTCAGCACATGTTGCAAGAATTTTAGCAGATATGGGATACTCAAAAATAGGAAACTTAACTCATGGTATCGTTACCTACAGTGGCGAAATAGAAAAATAAATAAATTTTAGGAAAAAAAATGAAAGTATTATTAATCAAAGATGTAAAAAGCCTTGGGAAAAAAGGTGAAGTTAAAGAAGTTAAAGATGGTTATGGGAAAAACTTTCTTATTGCTAAGGGCTTTGCAAGATCTGCAACACCAGAGATACTAGCGCAACACGCACAGGATGAACTTATTGTAGCCCAAAATCTTGAAAAAGAGGTAAATGCCCTCAAAGAGATAGCTGCACAACTTGATAAATGTGAAATTATAATTACAAAAAAACTTGGTCAAAATGGTCACCTTTTCGGTTCTGTCACAAAAGATGAAATTGCAGTAGCACTTAAAGATCAACACGGGATTGAAATTGATAAAAAACATATCAATGAAAAGCATGCTATTAAAACGATTGGTGAACATGACTTAGATTTTAAACTAGGTCATGGTTTACATGCAACACTTCATGTGGATGTACAAGGCGAATAATGTTTGATGCCACTACGATACTTGCTTATAAGGGCAAAAATAGAGCTGTAATTGGGGGAGATGGACAAGTTACTTTTGGAGATTCAGTTCTTAAAGGTAATGCTACAAAAATACGCACACTTCACAAAGGTAAAATACTTGCTGGTTTTGCAGGAAGTACAGCGGATGCTTTTAATCTTTTTGATATGTTTGAAGAGTTCTTAGAAGATAAAAAAGGCGATATTTTAAAGTCTGTAATTGAGTTCTCTAAAGCTTGGCGTAAAGATAAAGTTCTTCGTCGATTAGAGGCTATGATGATTGTTTTAAATAATGAACATATCTTTATCCTTACTGGGAATGGGGATGTAGTTGAACCAGAAGATGGTGAAATCGCATCTATAGGTAGTGGGGGGAACTACGCTATCTCCGCTGCACGAGCTCTTAAAAAACATGCCTCTTTAGATGAGGAAGAACTTGTTAAAGAGAGTTTAAATGTAGCAGCAGATTTGTGTATCTACACAAACCATAATATTAAAACTTTAACATTAGAAAAAGGTAAATAATGGACTTAACTCCAAAAGAGATTGTTGAATATCTAGATAAGTATGTCATATCTCAACAAAATGCAAAAAAAACGATTGCTCTTGCTTTAAGAACAAGATATAGAAGAATGCAGTTAAGTGCAGAACTTCAAGCTGAAATAATGCCAAAAAATATTTTGATGATCGGCTCTACTGGTGTTGGTAAAACAGAAATATCACGCCGTTTAGCAAAGATGATGCAAGTGCCTTTTATTAAAGTAGAAGCTTCGAAATATACAGAAGTTGGGTTTGTAGGTCGTGATGTCGAATCAATGGTCCGTGATTTAGTTGTCGCATCAATAAGCATTGTAAAAGCTGAAAAAGAGGAAGAAAATAAAGAGAAGATTGAAAATTATGTTACCAACAAGATAGTAGAAAAACTTCTTCCACCTCTTCCAGATGCTGCGAGTGAATCAAAAAAAGATGATTACCAAAGACTCCTGAGTGCAATGGAAGATAAAGTGATAAACGGTGAAGTAGATGATAGAATTATTGAAATAGAGTTTGCTAAAACTAATATAGAGTTTAATGACACAAACCTACCACCAGAGATGGCAAAAGTTCAAGAAAGCTTTTCTAAAATATTTACTACTATGAATAAAGATGATAATAAAAAAGAAGTGACTGTAAAAGATGCCAAATCACTACTTAAGCATGAAGCTAAGTCCAAACTTCTTGATATGACAAGTATCAATACAGAAGCGCTCAAGCGTGCTGAAGATGGAGGGATAATCTTTTTAGATGAGATAGATAAAATTGCTATAAGTGCAAAAAGCCAAGGGAGAAACGATCCATCTAAAGAGGGAGTTCAAAGGGATTTACTCCCTATTGTTGAGGGGAGCAGTGTTACTACAAAATATGGTGTTATCAATACTGATCATATCCTCTTCATCGCTGCTGGTGCATTTCACTTGACTAAACCTAGTGATCTTATTCCAGAACTTCAAGGTAGATTTCCTCTTAGAGTTGAGCTAGAATCACTTACAGAAGAAACACTTTACAAAATACTCACACAAACAAAAAACTCTTTACTCAATCAATACGAGGCTCTCTTAGGTGTTGAAGATGTTAAATTAGTATTTGAAGATGCAGCTATTAAAGCTATCGCAAAGCTCTCTCACCGTGCAAACGAGATAACAGAAGATATTGGTGCGAGAAGGCTCCATACGGTTTTAGAAAATGTTCTTGAAGATATTAGTTTTGATGCTGATGAGTATAAAAATAAAGAATTTGTTATAACAGCAAATTTGGTACATGAAAAACTTGATGTAGTAGTTGAGGATGATGACCTCTCTCGCTATATCTTATAAATACAAGGTAACACAATGACAAAAGCAGGTTTTGTATCTCTAATAGGCCGTCCAAACGCTGGAAAAAGTACACTAATGAACTCACTATTAGGTGAAAAAATAGCAATGGTTAGCCAAAAAGCTAATGCTACAAGAAGACGCTCAAATGCTATTGTTATGTATGAAAAGACTCAAATAATATTTGTAGATACTCCTGGATTACATGAAAGAGAAAAAATATTAAACCAGTTTATGCTTGATGAAGCCCTCAAGGCGATGGGCGATTGTGACTTAATTGTATATCTAGCGCCAGTAACTGATTCAGTAGATCATTATGAAAAATTCTTACAACGCAATAATGGCAAGGTGAAACATATTATTGTTATTAGTAAAATAGACCAGGTATCTCAGGAAAAATTATTTAAAACAATCAGTTCATATAATAAATTTGCTCAACATTTTGAAGCATTAATTCCAGTAGCTATTCCCAAAAAAGTTGGACACTTAGACTTACTACAAATAATCTCTAAAAATCTTCCAGAATCTCCTTTTCTTTATGACCCTAATGATTTAACAAGTGAACTTGTTAGAGATATCTATGCCGGCTTTATCAGAGAGGGAATATTTGAAAATATAAGTGATGAGATACCCTATGAATCTGATGTAATTATTGATAGTATTGAAGAGGATGCAAATCTAGATAAGATTCATGCAACTATAATTATAGAAAAAGATTCTCAAAAAGGTATAATCATTGGTAAAGGTGGAGAGTCTATTAAGAGAATTGGAAAATATGCCAGAGAAAAGATAGAGTTTCTTAGTGGTAAAAAAGCTTATTTAAACTTACAAGTGAGTGTTAAAAAAGGCTGGACAAAAGATAAAGCATTTTTAGAAGAGATAGGATATAAATAGTGATACTCAGAAGCATATTATTACTACTCATCATTTATATATCCGCTAGTGCAAATTCATTACTTTTAGATTATAGAATTAATGGTATCCAAAAGATAGAAAAACAGATGGACTTAGAACTTACACAAAAGGCATATTGGAGTGAGTATATAAAAAATATAGATACTACATTTGGCTATATTGAATCTTACTCGTCCGTGCTTGCTTGCGATAAAAACAAATCAACTCTTGTGCTTTATAAACATGATGAAAACAAAACATTTACACTAGAGAAAAATTATAATGCTTTTACTGGTGAAGTAGATGGGGATAAAGTAAGAGAAGGAGATTTAAAAACACCTCTTGGAGTTTATAGATTAACAAAAAAAATCTCTCAATTAGATCCATTTTACGGTCCATTAGCATTTGTAACTTCCTATCCAAACACTTATGACAAATATAGGGGTAAAAATGGTTCTGGCATCTGGATTCATGGTCTTCCTATAGAACAAGAAAGGGATGAGTTCACAAAAGGTTGTATCGCTATAAACAATATCAATATTACGGAATTGGATAAAAAAATTGATATTAAAAAAACTCTACTTATTATCAATCAGTCTCAATTAACACAAACAACAACAAAAGAAAAATTATCATCTATACTTTCTCAATTATATTTATGGAGATATACATGGTTGTATAATGATATAGAGGGGTACCTTAATTTTTATGCAGATAACTTTGTTCGAAATGATGGGATGAAAATTGATGAATTTAAAAATTATAAAAAAAGAATATTTGCAAAAAATGAAAAAAAAGAGATTATCTTTAATGATATTAATATAATCCCTTATCCAAATACAACAAATATTTTTCAAGTAACTTTTAAGGAGTATTACACCTCTAGCAGTTTTCAATTTATTGGTGATAAAACCCTTATGATAAAAGTTGATGACAATCATAATATAAAAATATTTACAGAAAAATAAGAGAATTAAAGATGCATTCATACTTGCTGAAACTAATTTTCTTACTAGCTTGTACTGCCAGTTTTTCCCATGCAAACATCCAACTTATTAAAAAAGAAAACAGTGATTCTAACACCACTCTTCTTGTTATAGCTGGAATTCATGGGGATGAACCAGGTGGGTACTTTGCTGCATCAATTCTCTCCTCACACTATAATATAATTTCTAAAAATCTATGGATTATTCCAAACCTTAATCAAGCTAGTATTCTAGCCAATAGAAGAGGAATTCATGGAGATATGAATCGAAAATTTTCTACAATAAAAAAACATGATAAAGATGCAAAAATTATAAAAGAGATAAAAGAGATAATAGTTTCACCTAAAGTATCCTTAGTTTTAAACCTCCATGATGGAAACGGCTTTTATAGGAAAGAACATCAGGGTAATATTTTTAACCCTAACTCATGGGGGCAAACATGTGTTATTGACCAAAATCAGTTAAACCCTAACCAACCATTTGGAAACCTCAGTGAAATAGCTTCTACTGTTAAAAATAATATGAATAAAAAACTATTACAAGAGCATCACAGCTTTGATGTAAAAAACACTAACACAAAGTTTCATGATGAAGCTATGCAACATTCACTTACTTATTTTGCTGTAACGAACAACAAGCCAGCTTTTGCAATTGAAAGTAGTAAACACCTCCCCTCATTATCAAAAAAAGTTTTTTATCAACTACTAGCTATCGAAGAATTTATGAAAGTGATGGATATTAAGTTTGAAAGAAAGTTTGCACTAAATGCAAAGATGATAGATAATATACTCAAACAATATGGCACTTTAGCAATAAATAACAATATCTTATTAAACCTTAGTGATATAAAAAAATCTTTAAGCTATATTCCGATAAAATATACGGGTAATGTGTTTAAGTTTTCTAATCCTCTAGGGAGTGCTAGGAAAGTTAGAGATGGTTATGTAGTATATATTGGCAACAAAAAGATGACAACACTCAGACCGCAATACTTCAAAATTGAAGAGGACTGCCCTGATAGATTTGACTTAAAAGTTGATAATAATTCAATTTCATTGAATATTACTTCAGATATTTTTGTTATTGACGATTTTAATATCGACAAAAGTAATCAATTACGCGTAAATGTTATAGGTTATAAATCGAAAAAACATAGTAACGAGAGCGGGATAGATATTAATCTCAAATCGTTAGATAAAAGATTTTCCGTTGATAAAGGAAACAAAATTTATAGAGTAGAGTTTTATAAAAAAGATAAATTTTGTTTTATGTCGATGGTACATTTTAAATAGGATTAGATTTAATGAATCAAGATGCACAACACTCTTTTACAAGTGTAATTTCAGTTAATCCATATACAGATAAATATCTTAGCAGTATGGCTAGTTTTTTAAGTGAAACTACTTCTCCCCAATATGATAAAAATCAATTCGCTATTTCACACCTTAATGCAAATGGTTTTATGACTAGTAAGATTTCTATCTCTAAGAATATCCCCGAAGAAGATTTGTATGATGCAATAAGCAATAAAGTATATGATGATTTATCACTTGATCAAGCTTTAACATATCAGATTCAGTATATAGAAACTTTTAATAACTTAGATGAAAAAGATAGATTTTTTCATGTATTTGTTGCTGATCCATCAACAATTAATGATGTTTATGCAGATGCTGTAGAAGCTATAAAGTATATTGATGTAATAATCCCTACCCCTTTACTTTTAAAATCTCTATATGCTAAAGACATTATAGAAGATGGTGGTCTTCATTGTTTTATTTATTTCCAAAAAGACGACACTTTCTTAACTGTATATAATGAAAAAGAGTTTCTTTTTACAAAATCACTTAACTACTCTTTTGTACAGATGCATGAAAGATTTTGTGAACTTTATGGTGAAAGGATAGAATATGAAGAGTTTGTAAGCTTCGTATCTCGTGAAAACCTTAAAGAAACATCAAGCGAATATAAAGAATATTTCATCAAACTTTACAAAGAAATCTTTGCCAATACAAATAGTATTTTAACATATGTTAAAAGAGTTTTTGATATTGAAAAAATAGACCATATCTATATAGGTACTCAATTCTCAACTGTTACTAAGCTTGATGAGATAGCTGAAGTTGAACTCAATGTCAAAACAAGTAATTTTGATTTTGACTATGGTTTTGATAGTGATGGAACATATATAGACCAAATAGATTCTTTGATGCAAATATACGCTATTTTGCCAAATGAAGATAAATATGAGTGCAATTTTACAAACTTTGTCCGCCCCCCTAAGTTTACACAAAGAGAAAGCGGGAAGCTGATAATGCTTACTGCAGCTTCATTTATAATAGCTTTTATATATCCTGTTTCTTACTGGATGATCACTTATGCTCAAACTTTTCAATACCAATCATTAAGTCAAGAGTATATAGAGGTACATAATCAAAAAATAACCAGAGAAGCTACTATCAAAAACAGAGAAACTGATAAAGAAAAAATCATAGCCCTACTCAATAAAGAAAATAAAGAATACAGAGATAAGAAAAATACACTCATTAAGATTCACGATGTTAAAGTTAATTACCCTATGAAAGCGAAACATTTAGCTTTGCTAACAAAGGATTTGAATAACTACAATATTGGATTAGAATCACTTACTTATTCAGAAGCAAATAATAGCAAAACATTTCAACTTAGCCTGCTCGCTTCAAATGATAGAAAGATAACTCTTCTTCTTGAGCATCTTACAAAAAAACATGAAGGAAAATTTAACTTTTCACTTGAGAAAATCTTTTATAATGAAGAATCTACATACTACTCAAGCGAGTTAAAGGTAAAATTATTATGAAAATAAATATTGAAGACTATTTACATAAGATAGACTCTAGTTTTAAAGATAAGACTCAAAGAGATATATATATGATTTATATCATGATTTTTGCTGCGATATTTGCATTTTCATATCTACTCTTTTGGGAAACCTCCGAAAATGATTTCATCAAAAAAAATGATCAAATATCTGATATTAGAACTAAAATAAATAATGATCAAATATTTTTAAAAATCAATCCATCAGTTAAAATAGATATGTTAGAACAAGATATAAAAAAAGCTGAGCTTGATTTAGTAGTTATTAAAGACAACAATGGATACATTAAAAATAAATTAGAAGACATTTCATCACTGATATATGATGAGAGAGCTTGGGGTGAATATTTAGATTCTATCTCTAAAAATGCACAAATATATAATGTTAAAATACTAGAATTTACAAATGAGTATGGACAAACAAACAAATCATTTGGGCATGTTTTAGATATAAAGCTCAAAACAACTGCTAATTACAAAAATACACTAAAGTTTATCAATTCATTAGAACAAAGTGAACTGGTAGTGGATATACATGATTTACATATCTATAAAGATGAAGATATGTACTCAGATATTAATATTTCAGTTTGGGGGATTTCATACTAATGAAAAATAATTCATATATAACCTTATTACTGTTATTGGCAATAGGTCTTAACGCTAATGAACTTGGCTGGGTAGATAAACAAATAGAAGCGATAAAACCAGCTAGAGAAGGTGTTAGCAGTTCTGTTATTGCAGATTTGGATGATCCCTTTATCTTTTATAAGAAAAAAATTTCTAAAAAAGTATATAAACAAAAAGCAAGATATAGTGCTTCAAAAACAAATAATTCAACAAGCACTACATATAGTGGGACTAATCTTTCTGGTTTCTCACTCAAAGCTATTATGAACAAGTCTGCTTTAATTAACGGTAAATGGTATAAAGAGAGTGAAAAAATTGGACGATATAATCTATCGGCTATTAATACCACTTCTGTTGTGCTAACAAGAAATGGTAAAAAAAGTTTACTCTATATGAGCGACAAAAACAACAATCTAAAATTTAAAAGATAAGTAGGATTACATAATGAAATCGATAAAAAAATCAATAAAAACGTCAGTTTTCTCAGCTTTACTAACGATATTGTTATTTAACAATAGTTATGCTGACTGCTCTTATGAACTTTTCAGTATAAGCTCTACAAAAAACACTAAAATCATTGATTTTATAAGCCAACTTAGTGATGAATGTGAGTTTACAATTATTGTTACTGACAACCTTGCACAAGGATACCTAAACACTAAACTCAACAAGATGCATCTTAAAAACTTAACAATAGAAGAGGTTTTAGATATAGTTTTAAAAGAGAGTAACTTATCTTATAGTTTAGAAAATAATATTTTAAAAATATCTTATTTAACTACTAAAGTTTTCAGTATAGACTATATACTTTCTCAGAGAAAAGGGATTGGTAGTACAGATATAACTTTAAGCTCATCATCAGCAAACAATAGTAAAAACACTAAAGGAAACACTGGAGCTACCAGCAGAAGCACTAATAATAACTCATCAAGAAACAATAAAAGCTCTTCTGCTCAATCTGGTATGAAAATACAAAGTAGTGATGAAGTTTTATTTTGGGAAGAATTAGACTTAGAATTTGAAAAAATCTTAAATAGACCTGGTGATATATATAAGGTTGAATTACCGATTATTAATAAAAATGCTGGTCTTGTTACTGTTACAGCGACACAAAAGCAGATGAAAAGATTTGATAATTATTTACAAAGACTTCAAGATAAGGTAGCACTTCAAGTTTTAATAGATGTGCAACTACTCTCAGTTACTATGAGTGAAGGTAAAACAACTGGTATTGACTGGCAGCAATTATATGCACTTCAAGATATTGAATTAAGCATCAACAATATACAAGCAAAGAATGTTTCTACATATGAAGATAATATCATAACGGAAGCGATATATGGAACTGATCAAACAACTTCTCAGCTTGTCAATATAAAAGTAGGTGGCAGTTTAAAAGAGGTGATTAAATTTTTGCAAACACAAGGTGATGTAAATTCTATCTCAAATCCAAAAGTTTTAACACTCAACAATCAACCTGCACTTATTACAGTTGGTACAGAATATTTTTACAAAATACAACAATCTTCAAACCAGCAAGGAACTAGTGGCGGTGTTGCTTCCACTACGCAAAATGACCTTATTCAGTCAGTGTTTGCTGGCGTACTTTTAGATATTACCCCTGAGATTTCTGATAATGGAACAATTACATTAAAAATAAATCCATCTCTTTCAGAAACTAGATATGATATGTCACAACAAACATCCGTAGATAGACAAATGCCACCAGATTTAAATCGTCGTCAACTATCATCAGTTGTATCAATTCAAGATGGAGATAGAGTTATTTTAGGTGGTTTAATTAACACAAGAAATACTTATAATGCCAACAAAGTTCCTTTGCTCGGAGATATACCTGGCCTTAGTTATTTCTTTAGATTTGAAGAAACGATTAAACATGTTGAAGAGCTTATTATTATCATTGAACCACATATTATAAGTGAAGATCAAAAAGGTTTATCCTTAGCAGATTTAGGCTACCAAGGACTTACAAATAAATCTGTAAATATTGATAATAACAGCGATAGTGACAATAAAACTATAATTGAAGTTAATAGCGATACAAATGATGAAATTATGCTTGAAGATACTGTTGTAAATAGTGATGACACAGAAAAAGAGAAAGAGGACAATGAGCTCTAATATCTATAAAAACTCTAAAGATGTTTTTTTAGATGTTGTTAATCCTAATGACTATGTTCAACTCGATAGAGTTTCTATGGTTTATCAATCACTAAAGGAATCTATTAAAAAACCACTAAAAATGGTTTTACTCTACGGAAAGCCAGGAACAGGAAAAAGTATGTTACTTTCTAAGCTTTTTCAGGATTTGTCCCCTTCAGAAGAGATTTTTTTATACAAAACGCCCATAACGGATGAAAATGAATTTTTTAAAAAATTAGCAAAAGATGCTCTTGATACAAAATATGAAGGTATATTAAACTTTACGCAACTCCTAAATATTTTAGAAACCACTAACAAAACTCAAACTCCATTAATAATTTTAGATGAAGCGCAACTTTATCCAGGCGCGATGATGGAAAAAATAAGATTGATTTCTGATACAAGAAAAGTAAAGTTTCTCATCACTTTACATAAAACAGAAAAAGAAGACCTTATTGCAAAAGAGCATTTCCAAACTAGAATATGGGAAAGTATTGAACATCATAATGCTTCAAAGCAAGAATTAAAAGCTTACATACAGAAAAAATTAATGAAGGCAAACTGTTTTGATTGTGCGAATATGTTTCCAACTAAATCAGTTGACCTTATCCACAAAATAACTCAAGGGAATTATCGGGAAACTAATAAACTTCTCTATACGCTCTTTGAGATTTATGAATGGTATAGTGAAAATAATTTATCTAAAATAAACTCCAATAATGTTTCCCATAAAATTATTGAAATGTCAGCGATACATACAGGTTTAATCGATGCTTAATATTCATGAACTCGAAAAAAGACACTTTAAATATAAACTAAAATCATATATACCTTATGTAGCAATATTTTTTAGTTTAACTGTGATTATTGGAATTGTATTTACCCTTATCAATATAGATATTTTCTCGCAAAATGATAATAAAGTAGCAGCTAATAGTGTTTCAAAAAATATAACAGAGATTGCACTAGACAATACAACTTCAACTATTAGACAAACGACAGAAGCAGAACCTGAAAAAATCGAGCAGAACAAAGAGATAGTAAAACAAGAATTAAACAATAGTATTGAAAAAAACAATAAGCTAATTGCTGCAAATATTCCAAATATTGAAGAGGATAAACCTGAAATAAAGAATGAAAAATTGGTTCTAACTCCTTCAATGAACTTTATAGAAAAAATAAATACTCAATCTTCAACTACATCTACCTATAAAGAGCCTGAAAAAAAAGAGAGGATAACACCTAAACAACAAGTTAAAGTAAAAGAAGTTCCCAAGCCTAAACCACAACAAAGCAGACAAATATTTACTCAAGATGAAGTAAACTCTATACAAATTAAAAAGAATAATACATATGATGATATTTATCATGTAATTAAAAGATTTGAAAAGAACAATAATCCTGCTCTGAGTCTTTTTATTGCTAAAAAATATTATGAACTAGGTGAGTATAAAAAATCTTATAATTATGCACTAAGAACAAATGAGATCAATAACAATATAGAAGCTAGCTGGATAATTTTTGCTAAATCTCTAGTAAAACTAAATAAAAAAAACATGGCTATTAAAACATTACAAAAATACATTAGTCATTCTGATTCAAACAAAGCTAAAATACTTTTAGATGAAATATCATCAGGAAAACTCAATGCAGACTAAAAACAACTTAATTATAAAAACACTCATCCTTTTATCTCTTTGTATCGGTTTATATGCAGATGCAAAACAAGAGATGCTTAATCTTTACAAAAATGAAAAATATGAAGAAGCATGTAAACTAGGTTTTAAGAACTTTAGTAGCTATAGAAAAAATGAATCTTTTGTCTCTTTATATGCTTTTTCTTGTCTATATTCTGACTATATAGATAGACTTTCAATTCCTATTGCAACACTAAAATTTACACCTGAGGGGCGCGCTAACTCAGCATACTTCTCTGTCATTTTAATGCAAAAAAAACTACTTTACCATGCCTTAATTGATGGCTATGATATCACATCACTTAACTTACCCACTACAGACTACATCTTTTCAAAAGTTTTTGACTTATATGTTGCATTAGGGGAACACAAACAAAGAAAAACTTATGTTTTTAATGATAAAGAAGATAAAAATACAGCCTATAAACTGTATGTTTTAAAGGATGAAAGATTAAGTAAAATAGTGGTAGAAGAGTTTTATAATAACATCTCAATAAAACAACATATTTACTGGTAGGAGCGATTGTGGATAGGATAACAACAGATTTACTTTCTAATGGTCAAATTATGCAAGTTCAAGTTGATAGACTATTGGCAAAAGGGATAAGTAAAAATCACATTTTAAGAGATATTCTTTTATCTGGTTTTATGACAACAGAAAGACTTGTTCGTTATATAGTTGAGCAAATAAAACAAGGTACATATGAACTTTCTCTCATAGAACATTACGATTATATCCCAGAAAAAACTGTTTTATTAAAACTTGCAAGTGAGTTAAACCTTTGTTTTATTGATTTAGACACAATAGACATGGACTACAAGCTTATGCAAAGAGTTCCATTGATTCAACTCAAAAAACACAATGCAATCCCAGTATCAGAGGATGATTTAAGTGTTACTATCGTTTTTTATGATCCATTAGATATTAATGCACAAGAATCTATCCAAAGACTCTTTCCAAGAAAACCTATCAAAGTTGCCGTATCAACAAAGAAACAGATTCAATCTTACCTTTTTAAATTAGAATTAAAAGACAGTGTGAAAGGTTTGGTTAAAAAAATACATGACGAATTACACTCGATTACTACAATTGAAGAGCAACAAGAAGCATCTTCAATACTACTCCTAATCGATGTAATACTCAAAGCTGCCATAAATGGTCGTGCTAGTGATATTCATGTAGAGCCAACTGAAAAGAACTGCGTAATTCGCGTGAGAGTTGATGGTAAACTCACAGAGATGTTTATTTTTGAAAAAAAAATATACCCACCACTTGCCTCAAGACTAAAACTGTTGGCAAACCTTGATATCGCTGAGAGAAGAAAACCTCAAGATGGACGCTTTTCAACAACTGTTGGTGCTCAAGAATTTGATTTTCGTATCTCAACACTCCCTATACTCTATGGCGAATCAATTGTTATGCGTATCTTAGACAAGAGAAAAGCACTTGTTAAACTTGAAGATGCAGGTATGGATACTCTTAGTTATAAGAAATTATTAAAAGGTCTTCAAGCACCACATGGTATAATCTTAGTTACCGGACCAACAGGAAGTGGTAAAACAACAACCCTTTATGGTGCTTTACATGAACTTAGAAATGTAGAAGACAAGGTAATTACCGTTGAGGATCCTGTTGAGTATAGGATGAATCTTATTCAACAGGTTCAGGTAAACTCAAAAGTTGGTTTGAGTTTTGCGGATGCTCTGCGTTCTATTTTAAGACAGGATCCAGATAAGATAATGATTGGAGAGATTCGAGATAAAGAAACTCTTGAAATTGCCATTAAAGCCGCATTAACTGGGCATATGGTAATTTCAACTCTTCATACAAATGACTCAATTAGTGCTATCACTCGTATGGTTGATATGGGGATTCCACATTATCTTATCAGTGGAGCATTAGTAGCAATTCAAGCACAAAGACTTGTTAGAAAAATATGTAAAAGTTGTAAAATAGAGGAGAATATCCCTATTGAAACCATAGAAGAGTTAAAAGGTTTTATACCAGAAAATGCTGTATTTTATACTGGCAAGGGTTGCAAAGAGTGTAATGATACAGGATTTTTAGGTAGAGAGATGATATGTGAGGTTCTCAATATTTCAGAAAAGTTATCTTCTATTATTGCAAAAGGTGGTTCAAAAGAGAGTATTTATGCTCAGGCTGTAGAGGAAGGTTTTGTAGGTATATTTGAAAATGGAATTCAAAAAGCATTAAATGGTGTTACGAGTGTTCAAGAAGTGTTAAAGGTATCAAAAACATGAAATATTTTATAGCGACTATACTTACAAAAGGTAAAAAAGAGCAGTTTCCAATTTATGCAAAAGATAGAAAAGAAGCGAGTGACAGCGCGAAACTTAAATTTTCTGGCATCATTATAAAGGTTAGTGAAGAGAAAGAGCCTTTAGATGCACAAATCAAAAGATTTAAAACAAATTTTTTACTCAATATAAAAAAAAGAAAAATACATCCAGATGCATTAATCGCTGCAATTAGACAATTAGCCGTCATGACAAATGCTGGTATCTCCATTCATGATTCTCTTAGCGACATTGCTAGTGCTACAGAGGATGATAATCTAAAATATGTTTTTTCAAAACTTGCAGATGAGATAAATTCAGGTTTTGCTCTCTCCGCTTCTATGAAAAACTTTAGGTTTGAACTTGGAAGTTTAACTATCGCTATGGTGCAATTAGGTGAAAAAACTGGTAATATTGATGAATCACTATACTCGCTTGCAGATATGCTTGAAGAGATTCGTGCCAATGTTATAAAATTTAAAAAAGCGATGGCTTATCCTCGAAATGTAATGATTGCAATGGCAGTGGCATTTACTGTTTTAATCTCTTTTGTTGTGCCAAAGTTCAAACAAATATTTGAAGACTTAAACACTGAACTTCCTCTGCCAACAGTAATACTTTTAAAACTTGAATATATTGTAAATAATTATGGAATTTATGCACTGGGTTCTGGAATTATTGCATATTTTATTTTCAAATATATGATTGACAATAATAAACAAATACGCTATGGTTTTCATGAGGTTCTTTTAAAAACATATCTTATTAAAAACATTATTATGTATGCAACCCTAAGTCGCTTTACTCTTGTCTTTTCTAAACTTATTAAAGCGGGTATCCCTATAGCTGATGCTTTAGAGACATCTGCTGGTATGATAGATAATCTGCCTTTAAAATATAAACTGATGTCAGTGAGAGCAACTGTTGAAAAAGGTGGTGCTTTAAATAAAGGACTTGAAGATACAGGGCTATTTGAAAACATGATTATCAAAATGATATACGCTGGTGAAGAGAGTGGTGCCTTAGATACCATGGCAGAAAAAGTTGCTGATTATTTTAAAATGAAGTTTGATGCTATAATTGATGGTCTCTCAGGTGCAATTGAACCAATTATGCTTATTATTATTGGTTCATTAGTTCTTTTACTAGCACTTGGTATCTTTATGCCTATGTGGGGTCTAGGGAGTGCTGCAACTGGTGGCTAAACATTTATAAAACTATTGTAACAACTCTATCTACTTGTTTTAAAAATGTTTTCATGTCAGATTCTGTAGCTTTAATTTCAAATAATGCTCCAGAATCAAATACTTTCTCAATAATATTTACTCTATTTTCAATACACTCATACTCTATCAGCCTGAGATTTGTGTAATCAAAAGAAATCTTTTTACTTATCATCTCTTTATACTCCAGCAATATAGCTTGATTGAGCACAAGGTTTACAGCATCACTATATGCACGAACTAAACCGCCAGTACCTAGTTTTGTTCCACCAAAATATCTAACTACAATTACCGCAGTATTAATCATGTCAGAACCTTGAAGCACAAAAAGAGTAGGTTTTCCAGATGTACCTTTTGGTTCTCCATCATCGCTAGAGTGTTCTACTATTTGCTTATATTGATTTAAGTAGCGATAGGAAACAACAAAGTGTCTAGCCTTTGGATGTTCTAGTTTTAACTTTTTAAGAGTTGCTTCATACTCCGAATATGGCATTAAGTATGTTATAAATTTGGATTGTTTAACTTCTAGTGTTTCATTATACATTTTATCAATATACTTCATTAATAAATAACCTTTAATTATTTTGCTATTATACTCAAAAGGTTATATATGAAATATTTATTCAGATTAATAGTAGCGATTTTTCTTTTTACGGGATGCACATCCACACAAACTCCTAAAATAGTTCACAAAATCGATTGTAAAGAGAATATATACTCACTAAAGAGTGCTGAGTGTCTCAATGAAAATTCATTTATAAAACAATTAGAGCAGTATCCTGTAATTTTTATCGGAGATAATCATGGGAGTGATATGGTTCATAATTTTTTAGCCGATACAATTATAAAACTTAGTGAGCAGGGTTATCGTATTCACCTTGCAAATGAGTGGTTTACACCAAATGACAATATCTTGTTGGCAAAATACTCTGCAAAAAAGTTTGATAACAAAACTTTCATTGAAAAATTTAATTGGAAAAAAAGATTAAATTCAAAATTTGAATCATATGTACCAATTTATAATGCGATCAGAGATACAAACGGTATGCTCTATGGTATAAATCTCTCAAAAAAGCAACGCAGATTAATCTCAAACACCACTTTAGCTCATATGAGTGAGAATGAATTTGATTTTTATAACTCCTTAGATGTAGATGTATATGCTCACAGAGCAATGCTTTCTTCATTTTTTAACACTTGCCATAAAGCAAAAAGAGGTGAAAGTGAGCAGGAATGTATTGAGAGGATGTATCGTGTTCAAGTGGCTTGGGATGCTAAAATGGGAAGAGAGAGTGCAAAACTTGCAAAAGAGGTGTTAAGAACATCAAAAGATAAACTCATAGTATTTGTTGGTGCTTTGCATATGGCGTATGGATTAGGAGTGAACTTGAGGTTTGCAAGGGAGTCAAACCTCCCTTTTGTAAATGTTATCCCTCTTTTATGGAATGTTAATAGTGTTGAAGTTGGTGGTGCTGACTTTGTTTATCTGTATCAAGCCCATAAAAAGCATCATTAATCTTTAATACACCGTATAGGATATCCAGTAGCTCGTTCCCGTTTAGTTATATGAGTTCTACTACCAAAATACAAATAGCTTCCTTTTTCGCTGTCAGTTTTATCTTTAAAATCACTAAGCACGACGAAGCAGCATCAGCCTTCTCACAAACAATACGAGAAGTGCAGCTGCTAAAATTTTAAAGTCTAATTCACTTGCTTTATGAATATTTGCAAAAGTATCACTCT
>JALSLJ010000025.1 GCA_026988315.1 Sulfurimonas sp.
TTTTTGCTTTAGAAAATTCTAAGGTTTTATTTGAGGTTGAAGGCTTACTATTTATTAAAACATTTTTTGCTGTAGCTACTTTCTACGGGCTTACTTTTGCATTTGGAAAACTTATTTACAACACTAACAACAAAGAAGAAAGAGCTGCTTTTTGGCACCTCATCACAAGATACATAACACTAGCACTGATTATGAGTACATTTTCTATGAGCACTTATGGGGCAACACTTATTTTGCCTATTATGATGGCTTATTTTATACAACTTCCACTCTCTATTTACTATAACAAAAGCTACAAAAAGTAGCTTTTATTACGCTTTTTTAGCAACCAAAGAAGCCAGTTTGACTTTTTCACCTCTTAAGTTTACATCTATTCTTTCTTCGTAGTAGATAACATCCAAACCTATAAAAGTATGTAAAAGTTCGTTTTTTCTAAGTAAGTAATCTAAATTTGTCGTCTCATGCTTAAAATCACCATGAGCTAAGATAAAAGTCTCAAAAACAATAACTCCGCCACTCTTTAAACCATCTTTCATTTGAGAAGTTAAACGGCGATTTAAAAAGTTGGTATTTACAATCAGGTCATATTTATTAGGCATTATGTTGTATTTGTCTAAATCAGCATCTATCTTATTTATGGCAGCATGTTTTTTTACCTTAGATAAGGCATAATCAGAAATATCAACAGCATCCACACTAAAGCCTCTATCGGCTAAAAAGTGAGTGTTTCTTCCTGTTCCACAAGCAACATCAAGAGCCTCTCCAACATTTACCTCATCTATATACTTCTCTAAAATTCCCGTTACATGCTCTGGCATTGGAAACTCTACAAATCTTTTGTTCCATCTCTCTTTATCTTCTAACATTTAATTATCCTTTTTAAAATTTATACTAAAAATGTTGTATCCATTATCGTAGCCATATAAAAGCACTACCTCATGTTTATCTAAAACTCTTTTGACTAAACTAAGTCCTAAACCGTATCCTACTTGGTTTCTTGAGTTATCTCCCTGAGTAAAAGCCTCACAGTAAAATTTTAAAGGTTTGTCTAACTTTTCACCCTTACTTTTTACTAAAATTACCTCATCATGTGTAGCTATGAAGATAGGCTTATTTATGCTATATTTTAACGCATTATCTATTAAATTTTTTAGTGCAGTTGTTAGATAGTTTAAATCTCCCTCTATTTCAAAGTTTGTTTTTATACTTACATCTACTAGAGTTTCATCTTCTATGTAGAGTCTTGCTAATGACTCAGATATAAGTGTCTCACAAGTAAATTGTTGTTTTTTTAGCTCATAGCGGTTTGCGTTGAGTTTTTCTAAGTCTAGGAGTTCACTTATCATCTCATCTATCTGAGATAGTGCTCTACTGAGTATCTCTTTATATTTTGAGTCCTCAATCATCTCTAGTGCTATCTTAGATTTAGCTATTGGTGTTTTCAACTCATGCCCAATATCTCTAAGCAATGCCTCTCTTGAGAGTATAAGTTCTTCAATATTTGTAGCCATCATATTAAATGTTTTTGCTACATCTGCAATCTCATCATTAGATACAACATCCACCCTTTTTGTGTACTCACCATCTCCAAACTCTTTTATATTTTTAGCAATATTTTTAAGTGGAAAAATCATCTTTACAATAATCAAAAACAAAACAATGAGGATAAATATATCTGCAAGTATAAGATAGTTTACAAACTCCATCTCTTGAAAGCTTTTATTTTGAGATCTGTCTATAACTAAGATATCATCATCAAGATAGCTCATATAGAGTAAAAATTTATTATCTTCATCTTGTAAAATTTTTATGCTTGAGAGGTCGCTTTCATGTTTGTACAATACTCTAGAATCTTCTATATAATGCTCTTTTTCTTCAATTCTATTTAGTTGTAGCTCTTCTAATTTTTTGTTTAAAGCACTTATGTCGTTATCTGCCAAATACCCAAAGAGTTCATCTGAAACTTGGATATATTTCTCTTTGAGCAAAGACTCTAGCGTTTCTTGTGTAAGTTGTTCTGTTTTGTTAGATACAAAAAGCATCAATGAAAGACTAATTAAAAACAAAATTGTAACTTTAGTGATTATTGACATGCAAGTACCTTTTCATTGTTAGCCTATAAACTTATACCCTATGCCCCAAACAGATTTGATATATTTAGGTTCTTTTGAATCATCCCCTATCTTGTATCTCAAATTGCTTATGTGCATATCTATGGCTCTATCTTTGGTGTTATACTCTATCCCTTTGACTCCGTTTGACAAAACCTCTCTTGATAAAACCTTTCCTCTGTTTTTAAAAAAGAGAGTGAGTAGGTCATACTCTATCTGTGTGAGGTCTAACTCATATCCATCTACTTTAATCTCCATCTTTTCTTCATCTACTTCAAAATCACCTATGGTTTTGTTGATTTTAATATTTCTGCGTAAAATAGCATTTATACGAAGAACAAGCTCTCTAGGCTCATACGGTTTTGCCAAATAATCATCCGCTCCAAAATCAAACCCCAGTATTTTGTCACTAAGTTCTCCCCTTGCAGATGAGATGATTATAGGAACTTCTGAAAACTCTCTGATTTTTTTACACACATCAAAGCCATCCATTTGAGGCAACATCAAATCAAGAACTACTACAGATATATCATCAGAAGCATTTTTCAAACTCTCTATAGCCTCTTTTGGTTTCTCATATCCGATAACATTAAAGTCATAATTTTGCAGATAGTCTTTTATGAGTTCTTGCATATCAAGGTCATCTTCTATAAGCATCACATTATGCATCACTGAACCTCCCAATCATCAAAATACTCTATAAATTTTTCTCTTTGTTTTGTATCGAGCATCTTATGTATTTTTAAAAGCAGTCTGTTTTCTATCTCCCGAGCTTTTGTGTCTAGTCTCTTGTTTAGTCTGTTTAGCTCATCTATGTCAAGTCTCTCTTTGACAAAAACATCTTCTCTTTGCTCCTCTATATTCTCTTGGAGTTCTCTAAAATCTTTCAAATCATATCTAAACTCTTTTAAAATCTTTTTTATCTCTTTTTTTTGTTTTTTTGAGAGCTTTAAGTGCGATAACTCTTTACTTATATGTTTTTTTGAGTGATAGTCATAATCATCAGCACTTACACCAAACACTAACATCAGTATAATTAAAAATATTTTCATCATAAGCTCTCCTAGTCTGGTATTTTAATATCTTTATCATTCAATAAACCTTGTTCTATCTTTTGGTGACATGCCTTACAGTTGGATATGTTTTTTACCTCTTTGCTTTTAAATATATCTTTGTTTATCTCTTCATGTCTTTGTTTCCAGTATGGTGTCTCGGTGATAGCTAAAATATCTTTGCCATTCATACTTTTTAGGATTTTATACGCGGACTCTTTTGTAGAGTTTTGAGCAGAATTTTTAACTAAATACTCTTTTATTGAGTGCATGTCTTCCTCATCAAGGGAGGCATCATCACCAAAGTGATCTTCTAGGTTGTCCATCATCTTTACCCAAGAGTTTTTTGGTAGAAGATATGGCGGGTAGAGAGTGTGACAGCTTATGCACTCCTCATAAAAGAGTTCATGCTCCACCTTGTAGTCTATCGCTTTATTGTTATCAGCGAGTAAAACACTTGATGGTGAACTTAAGAGATAGAGCATAAAACCAACACTCAAACCTATCCACAACATCCCAAAGAGTTTTTGAAACCAACTTAGCTTTACACTCTGAGCGTCT
>JALSLJ010000026.1 GCA_026988315.1 Sulfurimonas sp.
CAGCATTGAGATCTACTCGTGCTACAGGCGATGATGAAGCATTTGCAAGATTTGCAGAAGAGATTCAAAAAAATGCTAAAGATAATCCAAAAGTGATGGAGTATTTAGAAAAAGCGATAGGAGTATTTGAGAAGGTTGAAACAGCAGCTCCAGGCACAGAAAACGCGAAATTTTTCCAAGGATTGGGTAATGTTGCCAAAGCAACTACAACTTTTACCTACTTAGGTGATATCGCTAAGATGATAAAAAATGGGATAGATAATGAGCTACTAGCATCTTCGTGTGCAATAGTTCATGTGTATGCTAATACATTAGCAAAAGATTGTCAAAGTGCGTCTATTGTAGCTAACAATCCAGATACTAATGCCTCTCTTTATAAAGAGTTAAAAATTAGATTAACGGAGGGAAGAGGTGAGTACCGCAGATTAATTACAGCAAATGAAACAGAAGTTGTTATTACAGATGGCTATATAAATGTAGATGGCAATGATACTAATGATTCAAATAATGGTGCAAACAGTGCAAAACCTGTTCAAGACGAAACGCTTACTGTAACATCAGCTCTACTATCAACACTCAATACAGGTTTTGATCTTATAATCGAGATAGCTCCAGAAGATATTATTGATGAGATTAGAGATTTTAGAAGTGAGATAGACGCAGATAGTGATGGCGAAATAGACGCACAAGAGATGTCGGACTATATAGATAATTTAGTTGACGACACCGTTTAAGACAATATGATGGATGTTAAAACAAACGGACTAGGGAAAAAAGTAGTATCGTTAGCACTTTTAGGTGCAACAACTTCATTGATGGCAATGTACGGCGAACATGCATATCTTTATAAAGATCCTCGTATTATGGGTATGGGTGGAGCAAATGTTGCAGTTGGTGGTTACTCCACCTCTGTTTTCTCCAACCCTGCTGGACTTGCGAGTATTAAAAAAGAGCATGGGATGGTTGTTGATTTACTTGGCATAGGAGTTTCAGCAAGTGTTGATAATGCGCAAAATTTAATTGATGATATTGATGCAGCTGGTGATGATGCGGGAGAGATGGTTGATGTTCTTACAAAATATTCGGGAGAAAATTTCCATCTAGGTGTTGACAACTATACGGCAATCTCAAGAAATGGGGATGCTTTTGCTTGGAGTATTGGTTTTCTTAGTGCTGTTGATGCTAACTTTGTGACTTATGGAAACGGAAGTAGCACAGGTGGACTGCTAGATACAACAACAAGAATTTATGGTGGTGTGGTTGTAGGTGTTGCAAAGCCATATGAGACTGAAATTGGGCATCTTGATGTAGGTTTTAGTGTAAAATACATATCGCAAATCTCTTATGAGGGTTCTTTAACCGTAGCTGATTTAGTTGATGATAACAACGATTTAGAGCAGCAATTTAGAGATAAGTATGAAAAAGAGTCAACAGGAATTGGACTCGATATTGGTGTAGCGTATCACCCATTTAAAGAGAGTGGTTGGGATCCTGTTTTTGGTTTGAGCGTTTTAAACATAGGCAGCATGAGCATGGATGATGCTTATGGTGGACAACCTCTAACTGTAAATGTTGGCGTATCAGTTACTCCAGAGCTATCATTTTTAAATGAATTGGTTTTTGCGGTTGACTATATGGATCTCTTCAATGCAAATAAAATCCGTTTGTATGACTACAGTACAAATGAAAATGAGGTTCAATATACTGATTATGAAGAGTCTGATTTTATGAAAAGATTGAGAGTTGGTGTTGGTGTAGGGCTTTTTGATACATGGCTGATTTCAACTAAGTTGAATGCTGGTTTGTATCAGGGAGCTTACACGGCTGGTCTTGATTTTCAATTAGCGATACTAAAGTTAAATGTTGCAACATATCAAGAACAACTAGGTACTGGTGGTGTAGATATTCCAGATAGAAGATATATGGCGAAACTTGCAATAGGCTGGTAGTAAATTTTATAAGTAGTATAGAATTTTCTAATTTTGACGATATAAAGAGCAAATAGCTTGACTTATATCGTCAAATCATAGTATAATGACGATGAAATTCAAATAAAAGAGAGGTTTTATCGTTATTATGGTACTTGCTTATATACGACCAGATAAAAATTTTGATGCAATTCATGAGCAAATACAGCTCATAAACTCCTATGCATTACAAAATAATCTCCTCATAAATGACGAATTCATTGATCAAACTTCACAAAACAAAAGATTAACACAACGAACACATATAGCACAATACTTCCGTGATAACATTGGAGGTACTCTCCTCCTCTCAGATGTTTGGGTACTAAGTACAAATATGGAAGATGTTGTGCAGCTGGTGAGCTGTTTATTAAAAAATGAATTCAATGTTCATTTTATAAAGCAGTCTGTTGTTATCAATCCACAGAGTAAGGCTATGTTAGTGCTAGGACTTATAGATCAGTTCCGTCAAGTGATTCAAGATGAATCAAAAAAAGTAATTGGAAGACCAAAAGGCAGTAGGTCTTCATCTAAATTTGACAAGCATATTAACGAGATTATCACTTATATAAAAGAGAAAAAAAGCGTGAGTGAAATGGCACGACTTTTGGAAGTAAGTAGAAGTTCTCTCAAAGACTATATAGAATCAAGAGAACTTAAAGAGGTTGCTTTTAGCTCCTTGCTACCAGAGGTTTCACAAAAAACAGAAGAGCAAGTAATTGGTAAGATTGTCTGCCCTAAATAATATAAAACAAGGAGAAAAAATTTATGCAAAATGAAAAAAACAAGGGGATTACAATTCCCACACCGTGGAGAATAAAACGGTATTACCTCTATATGATGGTTACAATAATTGCCTTAACATTGCCTTGGATTACAGTTGATGGAAACCATTTTTTTCTACTAAGTTTTGACAAGCTTAAATTGCATTTAGCATTTATTCAGTTTGATATGCAAGAACTATACCTGATGCCATTTTTACTCATGTTAATGTTTTTAGGAATCTTTGGGATGACTGTTTTGGGTGGTCGTGTTTTTTGTGGATGGGTATGCCCTCAAACTGTTTTTCGTGTAATTTACCGTGATCTTATTGAAACAAAAATTTTAGGTTTGCGTAAAAGAATCAAAAACAAGCAACAAGAACCAGATATGAGCAAGATGGAGAACAAGGTTAAAAAAGTAATTGCAATCTTACTTTGGACCATACTTGCTTTTGTAGCTGCAGCTGATTTTTTATGGTTCTTTGTTCCACCAGAGGATTTCTTTACCTATTTGGCTAATCCAACTGAGCATTGGACGCTGTTTGGTGCTGTTATAGGCATAGCTGCATTTTTAATTTATGATATAGTATTTTTGAAAGAAAACTTTTGTATCTATGTTTGTCCATACTCAAGAATTCAATCCGTTCTTTATGACGAACATACTGTAATGGCTCTATACAATCCGCATAGGGGTGGTCATATTTATGATGAACATAAGCACAAACAGTTTAGCTCTCAAGCAGATATTCAAGTACAAGAGCCTCATGCAGAGTGTACAGCATGCGAGAGTTGTGTAACTGTGTGTCCAACGCATATCGACATCCGAAAAGGTCTTCAGCTAGAGTGTATCAACTGCCTAGAGTGTGTTGATGCTTGTACTACTGTTATGGGTAAACTTGGGAAACCTTCGTTGATAACTTGGTCAAGTGATTATGAAGTAATTAATCAAAAAGGGAAAACTAAGTACCTCCGCCCTTCTATTATGGGGTATATGGCACTTTTAGTTGGACTTATGATAATACTGGGGATGATGGGTAGCACAAAAGAGCATATGTTACTAAATGTCAATAAAGAAAATCGTTTATATGCTGTTAAAAAAACATCTGAAACTACTTTTAAAGTAGATAATGCTTATGAATTTTTACTTCAAAATACACAAAATGAGAGCATGCAATTTTATTTCGAGCTTATACTTCCTAAAGAGATGGAAGGTAAAATAAAAATAGCTAAGCCATCAAGACCATTTACGGTTGTACCTGGTGTAAAGAAGAAAAAAATTGTTGTTCTTAGAACTACAGAGATGTTAGTGGATAACGATAGAAAAGATACCATTATCCCTATCACTATCCGTGCTTATGCTCTTGGACATGAAGATAAAATCGTTGTTTTTAGAAACTCAACATTTACTTTTCCAAGGTCAGATATCGTTAGATCTGCAAAATAAAAACAGACCCTAGCTTTACTAGGGTCTAACAAATATATATTACAAAATAATCACAATTTTATAATCTATCTGCTACAATATTCATTTTATATAGGAGTATTCATGCCATTTTCAGTATCTAATCGTCAAGGAACTATTAACGGAGTTATATTTGTAGCAATTTTTGCAGCAGCAGCTACTATGATTGCCAATATTGAGGTGGTGCATTCACTTGGTATTTCGCCATTGGTTGTTGGTATTGTTATAGGTATTTTTTACGCAAACACGCTTCACGATAAAATCCCTAGTGCATGGGAAAATGGAATTACCTTTAGCGGTAAAAAAATACTGAGATTTGCAATTGTTTTTTATGGCTTTCGCATAACTTTTCAACAGATTGCTGAGGTTGGAATAGATGGCTTTATGGTTTCTATTATTATGCTGAGTACAACTTTTATACTAGGTACATATCTGGGTACAAAAGTATTTAAGATGGATAGAGATACTTCAATGCTCACAGCATCTGGTGCGTCGGTATGTGGTGCAGCAGCTGTTCTGGCGACGGAACCTGTTTTAAAAGCTCAGGAGCATAAAACTGCTGTTGCTGTCTCAATGGTAGTGCTCTTTGGAACAATCGCTATGTTTTTATATCCTGCTCTTTACTCCTCGGGGATGCTTGATATGAATGGTCGTGAGTTTGGTATCTATGTAGGCGGGACTATCCATGAGGTAGCACAGGTTGTAGCTGTTGGCGGTGCCTTTGGGCAAGAGTCTAGTGATGCAGCGGTGATAGTAAAGATGACAAGGGTTATTATGATTGCCCCAATGTTAATTTTGCTTGGGCTATATCTATCATATACTGCAAAAAAAAGTGGTGGCGAATCTGCGGGGATGAGCTTAGTTGTCCCTTGGTTCGCTGTTTATTTTGTAGCAATGGCAGGGTTTAATTCCCTGCAAATAGTTCCTCAAGACGCAGTTGATATAATAAATGAAATAGATACTTTTTTACTTACAATGGCAATGACTGCTCTAGGGATGGGTACAAGATTTGCAAAGTTTAAAGGTCTTGGACTTGCGCCACTTTATACAGCTGGATCTATGTTTTTATGGTTAGTGGTTGGTGGTTACTTTATAACGAAATGGGTAGTCGCTACTTTTTAACTGCATATACATTGTTTTTGACTCAGGACTTATCTTTAAAAAAAGATTGCTAAATTTATAAATAAATTAGAGCACAAACATTTTTTTAATAAAACTATATAAATAAAAACCCTATAATGTATGATAGAATTTTAAAGCAAAAAAAGGGGGTTATGAAATGTCTTGTTTACCAAATACATTAAATTCCTTTTGGCTTTGGAGGGAAGTTTCATCAAAGCTAGGTGTTTCAAATCCACTGTATAAGTACTGGAAAGATACTCCAAATTTAAAACTCAACAATAAATATATATTTGTAGAGAAAAATAAACTGCCAACGAAATATGAGTATATAGAACCTCGCTTGACAGATCTTTCTGGACATCTTCCTATAAAATTTGCTTCAGATAGGTTACATCTCAATGAACATGTGTTTTCCTATGAGAAGATGAAACTATATAAAGAGTTTGAGTATAAATATGTTCAAGATATTAAGTTTGTGAATATAAAGAAATTTTTTAGAGAAAATGGCATTCAAGTGGGTAAAAACTCTATTGTTCAGTTAGGTAAGACGAAAGATCTTGAGCTTGATGCAAATTCTACATTTTATAATCTTAAAGATGATTATGGAATTGTTGTGTATGGATAGTAAATTTTGAATACTTTTTTTATAGAGTTCCGCGATCCTCTGTTCTCAATTATAGTTTTTTTTGCACTTGTTTTTGTAATAACTTTTTTCTCCTACTGGTGGGGAAGATATAGAAGAAATGAGGATTCAAGGCATTTAGATAGATTTTTGCGTCAGTTTCGTTCACTCCCTTCTAAGAATGAACTTAAAATACTTATCACTAAGGGTGATCTATCTGAAAAGTCATGGTTACTGCTGGCACAGTCGTATATAAAAAACGGTGATTATGAGAAAAGTATAGAGATCTACACTGAACTCTTAACAATAAGAGATAAATCTAATTACAGAGATACTATGTTTTTACTTGGGCGTACCTATTTTAAAGCAGGTTTTCTTGAGCGTGCAAAGCAAATATTTTTAGAGATACTCAAAACAAATCCCCGCACACCTCAGGCTTTACATTATTTGCTTTTAGTGTATGAATATCTGCGTGATTATAAATCTGCCTTAGAGGTTTTAGAGCCACTTGACGAGCTAGACAAGGATATAAAGAAAGATGCAATTTACCTAGAGTCTTTAGCACTTTTACATGATACCTCTTTCTCAAAAGATGAAAAAGCTTATCAACTGCTAAAGCTTTACAATAAAACACATCAGTTTACTTATTTGGTATTTGAGTACCTTTTTAGGGTAAATCCGAAACTTGCTTGGGAGAATTTTGATAGCTCTAAAAGTGATCTTTTAACTGATATTTTATGGCAAGTTGATAAAAAAGATTTGGATTTAGATATAATTTTACAAAATGGCTATTTAAGGGAACTTTATAGCGCCCGTGGTGATATAAGTGAAGCCAATGAAAGTTCCGTTTTTGAATTTGATGTTTTGATAAACTTAAAGTCAAAAGTAAATGTTACATTGAGTTTTGAATACATGTGCGATGGGTGTAAGCAGATGTTTCCATTTGCATTTACTCGTTGTAGCAATTGCCATTCTATAGATACTACGAGAGTAGAGTTTAGTTTAAGTAAAGATTATCATAGGGATTTTAGTGAAGAAAATAACTCTTTTCAGTGATGGAAGTGCCTTAGGAAATCCTGGCCCAGGTGGATATGGCACGATTTTACGCTTTGGCGATAAAGAAAAAATAATTTCAGGATCAGAGGTTCATACCACAAACAATAGAATGGAACTTCTTGCAGTTATAGAAGGTTTAAGAGCTTTGAAGGAACCATGTGAGGTAGATGTAATCTCAGATTCATCTTATGTTGTAAAAGGGATAAATGAGTGGCTAGAGGGCTGGATTCAAAGAGATTTTAAAAAGGTTAAAAATCCTGATTTATGGCATGAATATTTAGAAGTATCTCAGGGTCACAAGATAAATGGTATCTGGGTTAGAGGGCATAATGGGCATGAAGAAAATGAAAGATGCGATAAATTAGCAAGAGATGAAGCCGAAAAACAAAAAAGTTTACTGTGAGGAAATTATGAGTAAAAATTTAGACACTTTAGAGGATACTTTAGGATATACATTTAAAAATAAAAAGCTCATTATCGAAGCGCTGACACATAAAAGCTACAAACAGCCCTACGATAATGAGCGACTTGAGTTTTTAGGCGATGCGGTATTGGACCTAATTGTTGGAGAGTATCTTTTTTTTAAATTTGCCGGTTCAGATGAGGGAAAACTCTCAAAAATTAGAGCCTCTTTGGTGAATGAAGATGGCTTTGACAAATTGGCTCGAAGTATCAACCTAGGAGATTATATATTTCTCTCAAATGCTGAAGAAAACAATGGTGGAAGAGATAAACCCTCTTTGCTTTCAAACGCCTTTGAAGCAATTATTGGAGCAATTTATCTTGAAGCTGGACTAAAAACAGCAAATGATATAGCCATTAAGTTGTTAGAGAAAAATCATAAAGAGATATCTTTAGATTCTCTCTTTAGAGACTTTAAAACTACACTTCAAGAGCTTACTCAAGCTAGATTTGGAATAACTCCTGAGTATAAAGTTATAGCAAGTCGAGGGCCAGATCACAAAAAAGAGTTTGAAATTGCAGTATGTATTGACAATAAAGAGTATGCAAAAGCAACAGGAAAAAGTAAAAAAATAGCACAACAAGAAGCTGCTAAATTAGCTTTAGCATTATTAAAAAAGGATAAATAGTGAACAGTTTTGGTCAAAAACTAAGATTTAGCACTTTTGGTGAATCCCATGGAACAGCTATCGGATGTCTGCTTGATGGTGTTCCCGCTGGATTGGAGATAGATGAGAGGTTTATTCAAGATGAATTAGACCGACGAAAACCTGGAAAAAGTGAGTTTGAAACAGCGAGAAAAGAGGCTGATAAAGTTGAAATTTTAAGTGGTGTATTTGAAGGCAAAAGTACGGGAACACCTATCGCTATGATCATTTACAATACAAATCAAAAGTCAAAAGACTACTCAAATATCAAAGATGTATTTCGTCCAGGTCATGCAGATTTTACATATTTTCATAAATATGGCATAAGAGATTATCGTGGTGGTGGTCGCTCATCTGCAAGAGAAACAGCAGCGAGAGTCGCTGCTGGTGCAATTGCTAAACTGATGTTAAACACGCTTGATATATCAGTATTGAGTGGTATCAGTGAAGTTGCTGGAATAAAGTCTGAAAATTTTGATTATGAGATGGCTAAAAAAAGTATCATCTATGCTCTGGATCCTAATAAAGAAGAGGAGCAAAAAGAGGCAATTTTAAAGGCTAAAAACAATCACGACTCTGTAGGTGGAGTTTCTCGTGTTCTTATAAAGGGAGTGCCAAAAGGTTTAGGGCAACCGCTTTATTATAAACTCGATGCAGTTTTAGCGGATGCCATGATGGGTATCAATGCTGTAAAAGCTGTGGAGATTGGAGATGGAATTTTAAGTGCTTCGCTTTTAGGTTCACAAAATAATGATGAGATTAGAAACAATGGCTTTATTAGTAATCATTCTGGTGGAATTTTAGGTGGAATTTCAAACAGTGATGATATAGTGATAAATGTATATTTTAAACCGACACCCTCGATATTTAAAGAGCAACGCACTGTAACTACTCAAAATGAAGAAGTTGACTTTGCATTGAAGGGGAGACATGACCCTTGTGTAGCAATTCGTGGAACAGTTGTTTGCGAAGCTATGGCTGCTTTGGTAATAGCTGATATGTTACTCTTAAATATGGGTTCAAATATGGATGGGGTAAGTCGATATTATAGTTAAGGAGGTGTAGATGTCAGGAGTATATAAAGACGAAAAGAGTGATGAATGGTATTTTCCAGCTGATAGATATATCTTAAGTGAAACAGATTCAAAAGGGTTGATTTTGTACGCAAATGATATTTTTTATGAAATTGCTGGTTACACATCTACTGAATTAAATGGTGATCCTCATAATATTGTAAGACATCCAGATATGCCTCGCATAGCTTTTAAAGGTTTATGGGATGATATTCAGTCAAAAGGTTTTTGGAGTGGTATTGTCAAAAACCGTAGAAAAGATGGCGGATATTACTGGGTACATGCAACAGTTCTAAGAAAGGTTCAAAGCAATGGAGAAGTTACCTATCTTTCTATCAGAAGAGTTCCTGAGAGAAGTGCAGTAGAATCTTGTATAAAACTTTATGCAGAACTTAAGAGTAATGAGTAATCTATATCTTATATGCCTCTCGGGGCTATCTATTTGCAACTACAACATCCACCGTTTCATCCAAATACTCAGTGTATAAAGCCCCCAAACATGCTGTTTAAAACTTCCACTTGAAGCTCTTTGGATATACTCACCTAATTCTTGTTTTTTAAAGATCCCTGTTTGTTTATTTACCTCTTTGATAAGCTCTATTTTTTTGGAATTTATTAGATACTCCATATATGGATTTGCGAAACCTTTTTTCTTTCGTTTTAGTATTGTTTCATCTAAATGTGGTTTCATTATCTTTTTTAAAAGTGATTTTGTTACCCCATCTTTGTATCGAAGCTCTGGAGCGAGTGAAAAAACTGTTGCAACAAGTTTGTGGTCTAAAAATGGTGTGCGTGACTCTATGGAGTGTGCCATACTGACACGGTCTAGTTTTGTTAAAAAATGCTCTGCTTGAAATAGATTTAGGTCTATGTAGCTATACCACATAGACTCATCTTTATGGAGCGATTTCTCAAATCTATCGCGGTAAGGTTGTAAGTATTTTAGAGACTCATTATCTTTTACATTTCTTCTCATAAGATTATTTTTTTGAAGATCAGTAAACTTATCTCCAGATGTACGAAAGAGAAGTGTATCATCAAAGATTCGTTTGTACCATTCCCACTCACGGTTCATAGAAAAGTTTGCACGGAAGTATTTTTTGAGCCAGTTTTTATGTGCTAAAGTTTTAGCTTGTTCTATATCGAGATATTCGAAGTACTGTCTATACCCTAAAAACAGCTCATCACTCCCCTCTCCGCTCATCACAACTCTAAAACCATCTTTTTTAATTTTCTCAAAAAGTAAATACAAGGGAACTGCGGCGGGATCATTTAATGGCTCATCAAGTGTGTCAAATACTTTTTCACTTGCATCCATAAAATCATTTTGGTTTATCTCGAGTGCTGTGTTGTTGAGCCCTAAAAACTTAGCAGTTTGCAGGGCGTTTTCCCTCTCATCATATTTTGAAAACTCTTCATAACCTAGGGTGTATGTATTGAGTTCTACACCTCTTTTTTTTGCATAAAAATTTATAGTTGCTGAATCTATCCCACCTGAGAGGAGCGCAGCCATAGGCACATCTGAGTTGAGTCTTATATTTATAGATTCTTCTAATAAGCCCTCTAAGGTATTCACCGCTTCATCTGTGGATGTTATGATGTTTGGGGCAACATCTAAAAGGTCAAAATATCTTTGTGTTGCCACTTGGTTGTTTTTATAAATCAAATATTCACCAGCAGCTAGCTTTTTGATGTTTTGAAAAAAAGTGTGTGGAGGTGTTGGAGCTAAAAAAGAGAGGTAGCTCATAAGAGCGTCTTCGTTTAGTTTATGAGATTTTAAAAATGGGGTGAGTCCTTTTATCTCTGAGCTAAAGAGAAAACTTCCCTCTTGCTCCAGATAAAAAAGAGGTTTTTTCCCAAGTCTATCTCGAAAAAGGTAGAGAGTCTCTCCATCTAATAAAGCAATCGCAAACATCCCCCTTAAATGATTTACAAAATCTACTCCCCATTTCAAGTAAGAAGCGATTATAACCTCACTATCACTTTGGGTTTGAAACTCAAAATCAAGTTCTTGCTTTAACTCTTTGAAATTATATATCTCACCATTAAATGATAACAAAATATTTTTATATCTTAGTGGTTGGTGTGAACGCTCATGTACATCTAAGATGCTAAGTCTTTGGTGAGCGAAAAAAAGGTTTGTTTTTTGAGTTATGCCACAAAAATCAGGCCCTCTATGACTTAAAAGAGCAAGAGCATATTTGGCTCTCGCCTCATCATACTGACCAACTATTCCAAAAACTGCACACATCTAATCTAGATCTTTTAAAAAAGCAACTGTTATATCATTTTGCAAATAATCATCTCTATATAAAACCTTATCTACATCTAATTCTAAAGCTATTTTTTCTATCTCTTTGGTAGTTAAATAGTTATAAGTTTCTGAGTCTTTATCGCCATGTAGAATGTTGAAAATAAAGCCATATTTAGAAGACTCATAACAGTTTCTCATAAACATATGGGTCTCAAATGTAGTCAAAACATTCATAGCACCACTACAAAGATAAAAATCAGCACTAGGGAGCTTATCTTTACAAATATCTGCGATAATTATCTCACATCCAGTTTTAGCACTTGCTATCTCGTACATATCACTAAGGGAATCTACACCTATATATCTTTGTGGTAGTTGTTTCTTCTTTTGCATATAAAAGTACAAGTCGCCAAAGCCACATCCAGCATCTACAATACTATAGTCACTTATATCATCTGGCAACATCTCTAAGAGTATATCAAAACGAATCTCCTGATACTCCTTTGAGTGCCAGTTAACACCTTTTGCGCTTATACCGTGCATATCTATAGCAGATGTATAAAACTTTTGACTATCTATGCGTGGCATAACTCCCCTTTTTAAAATCATATTATATAATGATAAAAGTAAAGGAATGGATATGTCTAAAATAGCAGTTATTGGTCTTGGTGGTGTTGGTGGTTACATAGCGGCTTGTTTAGCAAAAACTTCTCACGAGATAGTTGGCTTTGCAAGGGGTGAACATCTAAAGAAAATCAAAAAAGATGGTATCAAAGTGATTGAAGATACAAAAGAGTGGAGTGTTTCTCTGGAAGCCAAAAATCTTAATGAAGCGGAGGGATATTTTGATATAGTGCTTTTTTGTGTAAAGAGTTATGATTTAAAAACATCTTATGAGGCTATAAGAAACCATATAGATTCAAACACTATTGTTATTAGTTTTGCCAATGGTGTTGAGCATGGAGATGAACTAAGAGAGTGGAGTGGGTCTAAGGTTTTAGATGGATCTGTTTATATACTTTCTCACATTCAAGACTCTGGTGTTATCCGAAAAAAAGGGAAAGTTTTTGCTGCCGTATTTGGAGGGGAAGAAAAAGCAACACAAACACTAAAAAGCATTTTTGATGAGGCTGAGCTACGCTCAAAAAGCCCAAAGGATATAAAAACTGCTATTTGGAAAAAGTACCTTTTTATCTCTGCTTTTGCTACTTTAACAAGCTACTATAACAAAAGTATAGGTTATGTGATTGAACATCATTATGAGGAGTGCCAAAGCATTTTAAAAGAGATAGCGGATGTTGCAAAGGCTTTAAATATAGATATAGACACAGAGATACAAAAAGCTCTCGATATTGCGAAGGGTTTGCCATACGATGCATCAACATCCATGTATCTTGATTTTAAAAATAAAAAAATAAACGAGCTTGAAACCTTAAGTGGTTACATTGTAAAAGAGGCTAAAATACACAACTTAAAAGTTCCAATAATGGAAAAAATGTATGAGGGTTTACAATGCAAAAAGAGAGATTAGTTTTAGGTGGTGGATGCTTTTGGTGTACTGAGGCAGTATTTAGAAATGTAAAAGGAGTATTATCAGTTGTGAGTGGCTATGCAGGTGGAGCGAGACAAAACCCAACATATGAGCAAATTTGTACAGGTGTGAGCGGTCACGCTGAGATAATTGATATAGAGTTTGATGCGGATGTTATCTCAAGAGAAAACTTACTCGATATATTTTTTGTTATTCATGACCCAACAACACTTAACCAGCAAGGTGCTGATAAAGGCACACAATATCGTTCTGTAATTTATTATAATTCTCAAGATGAAAAAGATACAATTTTAAACTCTATTGAAAAAGCTCAAGATAACTACACTCAAAAGATAGTCACAGAAGTAAGTCCTTTGCCAGAAGTTTATCCTGCTGAGAGTTATCATCAAGATTATTATAATTTAAATAGTTCGCAAGGTTATTGTCAAGTGGTTATCGCACCGAAGTTACAAAAATTTATGCTTAGTTTTCCTGAGTTAGTGGGCTAGTTATAAACATTTTTTAAAAGATCAGGAACATCTTTAGAGTTTTTAATCTCACTAAATCTATCAATCTCTTCGTTTATTTTTTCTGAAAAAATTTCTTTCGATTCGTTAAGCTGAGCTTGTGCTTCATCAACAAGTTTTTGTTGAGTTGCCTCAACTTCACGAAACTGATTTAAAGTTTTAAAAAAGAACTCTTTATCTTCGGTAAGCAAAATAACATCTTCTTTTTTTACCCATTTTCTTTGGCTTTTGCCATCTTTTTTAAATTCCAAAATTACATTTTCATTGTTCTTAGATGCTATATATTTAGGGACTTGAAAGCCTATAAAGCTTGTCATTGGAACCCCATCTTGTCTTTTAATTACATAATACATCCGCAGAGTCTATAATAATGTTACTAAAATTATGATAAACTTATCTTTTTATATAAGGAAATATAATGAGTCATATATATAATCTTGCTATTATAGGTGCTGGTCCAGCGGGTATTGCTACTGCTGTGGAGAGCTACTTACAAGGTATCAGAGATATTGTTTTACTAGAAAAAGATCAAAACCACAACTCAACAATAAGAAAATATTACAAAGATAATAAGCGAGTAGATAAAGACTGGAAAGGTCAAAAAGTTGAACTAGATGGTCGAATCTACTTTGTGGATGGCACAAAAGAGACAACTCTTGACTTTTTTGATGAGATACTAGAGAACCATTCTGTTGAGTTGCAAACTCATGTAGAGGTTCAAGCTATCGAGAAACAAGAAAACTGTTTTGAGGTTTTTATGGCTGGCAAAAGCATAAAAGCAAAACATGTTGTTGTTACCATAGGAAGAATGGGTAAACCAAATAAACCGAGCTACAAAATACCATCTGGCATTAAAAATAAGATAGGCTATACTCTTGATGGATGTGGCGAGGGGGAGAAAATTTTAGTAGTTGGCGGTGGAGATAGTGCTATAGAATATGCAGTTGATTTAAGCGAAAAAAATGAGGTCTCCATTTGTTACAGACGCGAGACATTTAGACGAGCCAACCCTACAAACCAAACCGACATCGCAAACGCTATCATGCACAAAGCAGTGGAACCAATACTAGGCATAAACATTGACGGACTTGAAGATGTAGATGGAAAAGTAAAAGTTCTCTTTAGTGAAGTAGATGCACAGATATTTGATAGAGTGATTTACGCTATTGGGGGAACAACCCCAAGTGCATTTTTAGCGAATTCAGGGATACAAGAGGAAGATGGTAAACCTGTTCATGATGATAACTATGAAACAAATATCAAAGGGATGTTTGTAGCTGGTGACATCACTCAAGAATCGGGCGGAAGCATTGCCCTTGGTTTAAATCACGGTTACGCTATTGCTTGCTACATCCAAGGTGAGTGTCTAGTAGCTAAAGATTAGGTTGTTTTCGCTTATAACACCCCCCCAGGTGTTGTAAGTAAGTAACTCCACTATACAAGTTAAACTTGATTAACCCACTTATAAAATGGTATTATCACTATCTCTATATTATCTTGAATAATTTCATCTTCAGTATCATAAGTAACAATCACACCATTATTTAGATTGAAGTTTTTACAGGCACCTAAAAGACCTTTTATTTCTCTATTTTTTGTATCTTCATCACTCATATCATAGGTTACTTGGATAGCTTGTGAGATAGAGTTCTTTTCATTCACTATAAAATCACATTCGCTACTTGAATCTTTATAATAAAATATTTCATTGTAGTTTCTTTTTAGTTCTAAAAATACTGCATTCTCTAAAGATTTACCTATATTGTCTGAGAATTTAAACTCTGTTGCATTGTTCAGACCTATATCAATACTATAAATCTTTTTTTCACCCAGCTCTTTATTTACAAGTGATTTATCATACTTATGTAGTGTAAGTGCAAGATAGATATTTTGAACATAATCTAAAAAATCATAAAGGGTATTTTTACCTATTTTTATACCACTTGATTTGAGTTCATTATATATTTTATTGATTGATATTTGTTTTGTAGATGAGGCAATAATTCGTTTTAAAAAAAACTTTAGTGCTACAGTATTTGTAATAGAGTATCTCTCTGCTAAGTCTTTATATAAAAGTACATTGAAGTACTCTTGAAGAGTTTTATTCATATATTTTTCTTCTAAAAAGAGTGTTTCAGGAAATCCACCATCTTTTAAAAATATTGCTTGTGCATTTTTAATATGGGCTAAACTTTTTGAAGAGTATAAATCTACTTCAATATCTTTAAATGAAAGGTACTCGCTAAAAGAGAGAGGATACACTTCAAAGACAAGAGTGCGACCCCTTAGGCTAGTAGCAATATCGCTACTTAATAACTTAGAGTTTGAACCAGTAACAAATATGTTTTTACTGATAGTATCATATACTCTTCTTACAAATTTTTCCCATCCTGTGATATTTTGAATTTCATCAAAGAAAAAATAACATTCATTCAAATTTTGCTCAGGGTAAAGCTCACTAAAACTTTGTAAAATAAAATCTAGTTCATCAACTTTTAATTCAAATCGTTCATCTTCAAAATTTAGAAACAGTATTTTAGTTTTAAGAGTACTATTCGAAAGTTGATTTATCATATCGTAAAGAATAGATGTTTTTCCACATCGTCTTACCCCGATAAGAGTAATTATCTTTCCCGTGTCTATTGGTGGTTGCAGAGTACGAGTCTCAACATCAAAATTATCATTGAGGTGAAAATCTCTAATTATTTGTTTTAATTGTTCTTTCTTTTTCATAAAGAAGATTATACTTCATATTGTCTTTTAAATAGATAAAGAATAATGTAAATATTAATTTTTAAGTATCGCAGGATCTTTCTCTCTTATGACACCATCGGGTGTTGTGAGTAAAAGCTCAACTTCGCAATGCAAATACTCCGAAGTTGTTATGGGAGTGAAATTTTTATCTTGAAATGCTGAGCATTTAGCATTATAAACAATATCTTCTAGTAAAGACTTGTTTGCCTCCTTAGAAGTGCAGGTACCTCTTAACTCATTATCTATATATAAATTTACTGTTGTTGCTATTTTTTCATTTAAGAGTGGATGTTCATGCAAGAGTGTAGTTCTGTCTATGGTTCTTTGTGCTTCTAAAACCTCTTGTATAGAGTCGCGAGCAAGTTGCAACAAAACAGAACGAGACATAAGCACTCCTTTTAAACTGCTTTATTATACCAAATTTTCACTCTCTTGCTTTTTTAGTTTATGGTTATTGATCAGTTTTATAACTATCATAACGCTTATAACTTGAAAAAGAGCAGCTAAGATAAAGGCATAATAATGAAGAGTATCTATAGAGTTTGCTGTATATGCAAGAGTTGCCATCGCTATGAGTAAAGTTAGAGGCATAGAGTGGGAGAGTCCCATGAGTATGGCATCTATCACACCAAGCTCTTTTATAAATACCAACGAAGCGATAACTCTCATAAAAACCATAACAAGAGCGATTGTTATCGCTTTTACTATAAGCCCATCCATAACCAATGCTTCTAAGTTAAAAGAGCTACCAATATGGATGAAAAATATAGGGATTAAAAAACCAAAACCGTACGATGCTAGTTTTTCAGGAAGTTCATGTTTATGCTCAAAAAATGTTGGTATAAAGATCCCAGCTAAAAATGCACCAAAGGCAAGTTCTAAATCAAGATAAAGCATAGCACCCACAAGCAAAAAGAGTATCCCTATAGAGAGTCGAATATCTTGCTCTTTATTATCTTCATGTGGCATAAGAGCAAGTGAGACCTTAGGAAACCACCAAAAGAGTAGCTCCATCGCTCGAAACAGAACAAACATAAAAATTAAAAAGAGTATAAGTGCGGAGACAGTTTTTACAAGCCCTAGTCCAAAACCTGATTGCAGGGCTGCGGATGTGATGGTTAAAAATCCGATACTTACAACCTCACCAATCCCCCCAGCGGTCATAGAGAGATTTAACCATGGTGTTTTGCCATACTCTTTTGAAAGTGTTGCAACAAGTCCAACAGAGATAAGGGGAAGCAGCACCATAAAAATTTTTCCAAGATCAAAGTAGAGAGAAAAGCCTATAGAAAACGCATAGAGTATGATGATATAGAGGATAATCCTTTTCATGAGATTTGCAGGGGTTTTAAGAACTTTTTTTAAGTCAACTTCAGTTCCAGCAATAAACATCAAGTATAAAAATCCCAGTTCAGCAACTATCTCAAAGAGGTGTTCATTATGTAAAAAGCCAACATACCCTAAAACAGAACCTAAAATGATCTCTATAGGGGTGGTAGGAAGTTTAAGAACTTTTGCAAAAAATGGAGAAAATATAATAATAAGCGCGATTGTAATTATCAGCGTGACATTATCACTCATAACTTTCCCCTTTTTTAATTTTTACTATTTTACTTTTGTAGCAACTTCCAAGTTTAAAGATTTTAACATATCTAAATCTTTACTCATTAATCGACCGCTTGTTGTAAGATAATTTCCTATCACTATAGAGTTTGCACCATAAGTAAAAATCTCATTTTGCCTATCACCAAACATCAGTTCTCTCCCACCAGCAATCATGATTCGCTCTGCATTTTGGATTGTCTCTCTTGTAAGTTTTATAAGCTGGAGTGCTTCATCAGCACTTAAGTTATTTGGTTTTAATTCTAGTGCTTCATTATGATGGTAAAAATTTATTGGCACGGATGTTGGGCTAAGTGAATCTAACGACTCTAGCATTGAAACTCTATCTTGATGAGTCTCGCCAAGTCCAAATATACCACCAGCTATAAGCACTAAGCCAGATTTATTTACATTTTGACAAGTTTCATAACGCTCATCCCAAGGATGTGTAGTACATATTTGTGGATAAAAATCTCTTGAAGTCTCTAAATTATGGTTGTAAGCTTTGATACCTGCATCTTTGAGGGTTAAAAGTTGTTCTAGTGTTGCAGTACCATTACAGGCAATTAGTCTAAGTTGGGGAGCAACCTCTTGAACCGCTTTTGCAACATCACAAACAAAATTCAGAGTTTTATCATTGAGACCCTTATCTGCTGTTACTAAACAAAAACCTAAAGCTCCGTTATCTCTTGCAGAGACAGCCTCTTGTAAAATAAGATCTATCTCTTTTTGTTTATAACGCTCTATATCAGCTTTATAGCGTACGCTTTGGGAGCAAAATTTGCAGTCCTCTTTACAAGTTCCGCTGTTTATATTACAAATTGAGCATAAAAAAATCTTTTCAGGTATCATTTTTTTATCCTCTCGTATGAAAAATGTTGACTCTCATACATATCCGCTTGCTTCTCTTTTGTGTAATATGTCACCAAAAAATCTTCCTCAGTAACTTCAAGCAATATACACTCCGAAACAGGTTTATTTCTTGCACAACACTCACCAGGGTTTAAAAACAGTGTTCCATTTTTATAGTCAGATTCAAATTCATGAGTATGTCCAAAAACAACTATGTCTGTATCGGGTGACATATAATAAGGGAGGTGCATAAGCTTGAACTCTGTATCTGCTAATTTAAAGTAGTGTGGTTCTTGAACAAGGTTGTATTTTCTATGAAAATGACCTAAGTGAGCATCATTATTGCCATATACAGCAACATATCTAACACCACAGTTTTTCAGTAACTCCAATGTTTCAACTTTGCCTACATCTCCAGCATGAATGATAAATTCTGCACCATTGTCTATAAGTAATTCTAAGGCAAGCTTCGCTTTTTTTACTTTAGAATGTGTGTCTGAGATGATACCTATTTTCATAATATCTACTCCCCTCTAGGAGTTCTAGCCTTGCATTTAACGCACTCATACACCTCTTTATTTCTGTATGTTCGCTCTGCTACTACTCCCTCACATCCATCCTCTTGGCATTTAATGGTTGTTGGCTCAAACTTAGATATAAATGTACATTTTGGATAATTAGCACATCCCCAAAACGCACCTCTTCTTGACTGCTTATAAAGAAGTTTTCCGCCACAATCAGGACAAGGGGTGTCTGATGATTTACTCTCGCTATCTAAACTTTTTGTATTTTTACAATCAGGGTAACCGCTACATGCTAAAAATTTACCATTACGACCATTTTTAACAACCATATCTTTACCACACTTCTCACACTTCTCATCTGAAATTTCTGCTTTTACTTCTACAGCATTGCCTTCATCGTCGAGCTGTTCCGTATATTTACATTTTGGAAAACCACTACACGCGATAAAGTTACCAAATCTACCTGAACGAAGAAGGAGTTCTTCTCCACATTTAGGGCAAGGGCGACCAAGAGGTTTTGCAAGTTTTAAAGAAACAATTTTCTCTTTGCCCTCTGCAATTTGCTCCATAAAAGGGAAATAAAAATCACTTAGAAGTTTTTGCCAGTCATTATGACCCTCTGCTACTTCATCAAGCTTCTCTTCCATATTTGCAGTAAATGAGCTATCAACAATATTGGCAAAATTTTTCTCTAAAATATCTGTTACAGTAAATGCCATTTCAGTTGGAATAATTTGCTTTTTTTCAATATTGACATATGTACGACCACTCAGAGTTGCAATGGTTGGAGCATATGTAGATGGACGACCAATCCCCTCAGACTCTAGTTTTTTAATAAGACTCGCTTCTGAGTAGCGTGAAGGTGGTTCAGTAAAGTGCTGCTCTGGTTTTACACTCTGGAGATCAGCAGTTTCACCCTCTTTGAGAGTTGGAAGAAGTTTATCTTTGTCTTCTGTTCCAGTCAAGGCATAAAAACCATCAAAGATGAGTTTTCTGCCACTTGCTCTAAACTCGTTGTTAGCACCTTTAAAGATAATACTTTGTTGCTCAAAGAGTGCATCATTCATTTGACAAGCCATAAATCTTTCATAAATCAAGCGATACAGTTTAATCTCATCAGCCTTTAAAAACTTTTGTGCAAGTTCTGGTGTAAACTCAAGCATAGTTGGACGGATAGCCTCGTGAGCCTCTTGTGCACCTTTTGATTTTTTGTTATATGTTTTTGCCTCTTTTGGTAGATATTTCTCCCCAAATCTTTTCCCGATTACATCTCTTACAGCTTCCACGGCTTCACTTGCGAGGTTCAATGAATCTGTTCTCATGTAAGTGATAACACCCGAAGTGCCATCTGGTGTTTTTACCCCCTCGTACAAACTTTGTGCTACCATCATTGTCTTTTTGGGAGTAAATCCTAACTTGCTTGATGCCGTTTGTTGTAATGTAGATGTCATAAATGGTGGTGGCGTTGAACTTTTTCTTTGTTTGGTCTCTATTTTTGCAATTGTATATGAATCAGTATTTACGCTTGCCTCTATCTCTTTGGCTTCAACCTCGTTGGTGATTGAAAGTTTTGAAAGCTTCGTGTTTTTATGAGAAATTAGATTTGCTTCAATATTCGTTTTAAAAATTGTATCTATGCTCCAATACTCTTGAGGAACAAAAGCGCGTATCTCTCTTTCACGATCAACTACAATCTTCAAAGAAGAGGATTGAACACGACCACCTGAAAGCCCTTTTTGAATTTTAGAGCTTAAAAGTGGTGAGAGTTTATACCCAACAACACGGTCTAAAAGGCGACGAGCTTGTTGTGCATTTACCATATTCATATCTATTTTTCTTGCAGATTCTAAGGCATGCTTAATAGCCGTTTTAGTTATCTCATGAAAAACGATACGAGGAAGTTCAGCAGGATCTTTTTTAATTGCATGAGCAATATGCCAGCCTATAGCTTCACCCTCGCGATCCTCATCGGTCGCGATATAGATAGTATCAGCTTTTTTTGCTAACGCTTTTATCTCTTTGACAATGGCAGAGTTCTCTTTTGCTACCGAGTATGTAGGTACAAGATGATTAGTTTCCTCATCTATAGTGATCCCAAAGCGAGATTTTGGCAAATCGCGAATATGACCTTTTGAAGCGATAACTTCATAACCCTTGCCTAAAAAGTTTTTTATAGTCCTAGCTTTAGCAGGTGACTCGACGATAATTAAGTTCAAATAGTCTTCCTATATATAGTATAGTTGTTTTAGTTTTGGAAGTGTAGCAAAAAAGCTTAAACAATGTAAATAGCTTTTCTTTATCCAAAGTATTTGTAAATCTTCTAAAGTTATTTTTTTTGGTGCCGATAGTACAAGTATCAGCAAGGAAGCTGAGAAATTAACAAGAGCAAAAGGCTCTTACCCTAAAAAGGATTTATTATGGGATTTAGAATTAATACAAACATCGGTGCGATGAATGCGCACATGTATGCTACAAAAAATAATGTTGGACTTGATAAAAGTCTTTCTGCTCTTAGTTCTGGTTTAAGAATCAACAAAGCAGCTGATGATTCCGCAGGTCTTGCTATCGCAAATCAACTCTCAGCACAATCAAATGGTCTCGGACAAGCAATTA
>JALSLJ010000027.1 GCA_026988315.1 Sulfurimonas sp.
TGTGAATAAGGGGAAATAATGAAAAAAATACTACTACTAATATTAATAACATTAACACTAAGTGCTGAAGTAAAAGTTGGTGATACAGTAAACAACTTTACATTGCCATATCTTTACGATACATCTAAAGTGGTCTCACTTAAAACAAATGCAGGAAAAGTTACTTTGGTGAACTTATGGGCTAGTTGGTGTAGTGGATGTAAAGAGGAGATGCCACACTTTGTTTCCCTTCAAAAGAAGTACAAAAAGAGTGAGTTTAGAATTATACTCTCAAGTGTAGATAAAAAGAAAAGCAAATCGATAAAATTTTTAAATAAAGTGGATAAAGATAAAACTCTTTTAGCACTGTATGATAAAGAAAAAATATTGCCAAAAGAGTATAGAGCTATGGGGATGCCATCCTCTTATTTATTGGATGAAAATTTAAAAATCATAAAGATATTTACAGGTAGCCTAGATGATGATGCTATGGGTGAGTTAGAATCCACAATAAACAAGTTACTAGGAAAATAATTATGACTAAGTTCATTTTATTGGTTTGTGTGCTTGTTTTTAGCGGGTGTTCAGATAAGCTTGTGCGTGTTATGCCTTATGAAAAAGAGTATTTTGCCCAGGATAAGATGAGCTACTCACCTTTGGCTGATAGGTCTGAGCAAGAGGGTCATGTGTTTTTGATTCGTGAAGCTAGTGCTGGTGGTGAGAGTGCTTTTCAAGGGGGATGTGGATGCAGATAAAATCATTTTTTTTATTTTTGGTTTCATTATTAGCTCTTAGTGTGAACTCTTTTGCTTCAGAACTTAAAGATAAAGTGAGTTTTGGTTTTAACACCTATAGCGATAACGGTGATGTTCAAGTTTATTCACCAACATTTGCACTCTTTAAAAAAGTGAGTAGTGAGTGGATGGTTGGAATTAAGATGCGAGTAGATGCTATTACGGCTGCAAGTATAAGTAATGGCTCAAACCCTACTACAGTAGATGCAGTTACCTCGGCTTCAAGTAGTGAAGATAGCATAAATGACAAAAGGTTTGCCCCAACAATGATGGCAACATATGAGAGTGGTGACGATGTTCTTACTTTTGGAGGATACTACTCTAGCGAGATTGATTATGAGGGTAAAGCTTTTTTTGTAACTTATGTGAGACAATTAAATGAGCAAAATACTGCTCTTAGTATAGGTATCTCACAATCAGCAGATAAATGGAAGCCTGTTTTTGATAGAAATCTTCCAAGAGATAACAGAGATGAGGGGAAAATTGATTTGTCAATAAGTCAACTTATCTCACCAATATTTTCTGTGCAGGCAGTTTATTCACATATGAGTAGTAAAGGTTTTTTATCTTCACCATATCATTATGTTTTACAAGATGATTTAGCTAAATTTGAAAATTATAAGTCTTCAAGAGAGGGAGATGCTTTTGCCGTTAGTGGTGTGTATATGATAAATGAAGAGTATGCAACAAACTTTTCATATAGATATTATACTGATGATTGGGGTATAGATTCACATACTGTTAATGGGGAGCTGTTAAAAGATTTTGCTTCAAACTTAACATCTGGAATAAGAGTAAGGTACTACACACAAACAAAATCTGATTTTTCAAAAGATGTAGGAACTTATACACTTGATGATGAGTATTTTGCAAGTGATTACCGCATGAGTGCATTTGATTCATATACTGTAGGTATTCCTCTTATTTATAGACCAGATAGTTATGATGATGTAAAAATTACGGCAAGTATTGATTTTTATCAAACGAGTGATAATGATTATATAAAGAACTGGTATAAAGAAAATAACTTACAAGCTATTTTTACTACATTTAATGTGGAGTATGGCTTTTAATGTCTTTTTTCCAAACAGCACTTAAAGCAACTGTTATGAGTACAGAGGTTTTAGTGCAATCAAATGTTTCAAAAAAAATACTTTTTGAGTGTTTAGATATTGCAAGGGCGTTTGAAGCAAAGTATTCAGCTTACAAAGAGGATTCATTACTAAATAAGATAAATAAAAATGCAGGTGTAAAAAGTGTGCAATGCGAAAAAGAGGAACTTTATATATTTGAGAAAGCTTTAGAGATAGCTAAACTCTCAAATGGAAAGTTTGATCCAACCATAGGTGTTTTAACTCAAGGAGCTTATGGGTTTGGATTGAAAAACAGTAAAATCCCATCAAAAGAAGAGTTAAAGAGAAAAAAAGAGCTTGTAGATTTTAGGTTTTTTAAGATGAATGATAAGTCTATTTATCTAAGTAAAAAAGGGATGAGGCTTGATCTTGGCGGAATCGGTAAAGGGTATGTAGCAGATATAATTATACAACATCTCATTGAGAGAGGTGCTACAAAGGCACTTGTTTCAGTTGGCGGAGAGATTTGTAGTTTTGGCAAAAATTATAACATAGCTATAAAAAATCCATTTTATGATAAAAATTTTGCTGTTATAAAGACATCTAAAGAACCCATATCTATCTCAACAAGTGGCGATTATGAGAGATTTATAGGTACTAAAGAGAATCATCATATACTTGATTCTAAAAGTGCTAAACCTAACCATTTCTATAGTAGTGTTACACTTATAAAAAATGGGATGGATGTAACTACCCTTGATGGAGCGGCAACGATTTTGTTTAACTCTCAAGCAGATGAGCTTCAAGAGGTGTCGAATAAGTTTGGTGTTGCAACAATCGCAATCACTTCACAAAAGAAAATTCTGTTTGAGAATTTTGAGAATTTAAATATAAAAAACATAGAGTTATACACATTAAACTAAGGAAAACAATTATGAAAAAAATATTTTTACTCCTATTTTCGAGTATTTTGCTTGTAGCAGCACCAAAATTTTTGATGCCAGATGAAGCTTTTATACCTGATGCTCAAATAGATAACGAGATGACCATAGAGGTTAACATCGAGTTAGCAAAAGATATGTATCTTTATGAAGATAGAGTTAGTTTTGAGATAAATGATAAAAGTGGCATAAGTGTAAAAGAGGTTCAAAAACCAAAAAGTTTTGATCATGGTGGTGATATGGTTTATACAACTTCACCAAAATTTATAATAACCTTGCAAAAAGATGCCGGAGTGAGTGGAACAAAAAATATAGCTTTTGAAGTTTTATATCAGGGATGCTCAGAGCAAGGATTGTGTTATGAGCCTCTTGATAAGACTTATAAGTTTGAAGTAGATAGTTCTAACCTATCATTATCAGGAAAAAATGTTACTATCGAAGTAGATGTTGCTACAGATACAAAAGAGTTATCTGAGACTGATTCTATTGCACAAGCTATAGGTTCTGGAAGTTTTATCTTAGTTGTTTTAACATTTTTAGGTTTTGGTCTTTTACTTGCCCTTACCCCATGTACATTCCCGATGATTCCAATAATATCTGGACTTATTATCTCTCACGGTGAGGGAATAACTACTAAAAAAGCATTTTTACTTTCAGTAGTGTATGTACTTGCCATGTCAGTTGCTTATACTATTGCAGGTGTTTTAGCAGGACTTTTTGGAGCTAATCTTCAAGCAGCTCTTCAAACACCATGGGTTATCTACTCTTTTGCAGGTATTTTTGTTGCACTTGCTATGAGCATGTTTGGTTTTTATCAACTTAAACTTCCAGACTCTATAGTTGCAAAAATGAGTAAGTCAAGAGATGGTACAGGTTACGCTGGTGTTGCTATTATGGGATTTTTATCAGCACTTATAGTTGGTCCATGTGTTGCAGCTCCACTAGCAGGTGCACTTGTTTACATAGGTCAAACAGGTGACGCAGTTCTGGGTGGTATGGCTTTATTTGCTATGAGTATAGGTATGGGTCTTCCATTAATTGCTGTTGGTGTGAGTGCTGGTAAGTTTATGCCTAAGCCTGGTGGCTGGATGAATTTAGTCACAGCAATTTTTGGTGTGATGATGCTAGGTGTTGCTATCTGGATGTTAGAGCGTGTAGTTGATGTTTATATAACTATGATTCTTTGGTCGATGTTGGGTATCAGTTTTGCAATCTACCTAGGTGCATTAGAAAAAGATATGCATATTTTCAAAAAAAGTGTAGCAGTTATAACACTTATATACTCTTTAGCACTCTTCATAGGTGCTTTAGGTGGATCAACAAGTATGCTAAAACCTTTAGAGTTTTTAAAACCTCAAGTTATATCTGCAAGTGTGAGTATAGCTGAGAAATCCCACGCGGAGTTTAAGAGAGTAACATCACTAAGTGAGTTAGATGCTATCCTCGCGGAGTCTAAGGGTAAAAAAATTATGTTAGATTTTTATGCTGATTGGTGTACCTCATGTAAAGAGCTTGAAGAGGTAACTTTTGCTGATGCCAGTGTAAAAGCTAAAATGAGCGAGCTTGTTTTAATCCAAGCAGATGTAACAGATAATACACAAGCACAAAAAGATTTAAGTAAAAAATACGGAGTGTTTGGTCCACCAGCTATGATATTTTTCGATACAGATGGCAAGGTGATGGGTTCAAAAACCATAGTAGGTTTTGTAGGTCCTCAAGAGTTTTTAAAACATCTAAATAAGATATAACTTATTTAGATGTTCTAGCTAACTGATATAATAATTATATCAGTTGTTTTAAAACCATCCCTTTTTTGTTGAGATATTCACTTTTTAAACATTTTTTTATGAAAAATAGCTCCTATTTGGATGTTTGACCATAATTAGCTCTCTACAAACAGCAAAAAAATTGCAATAGAATTTTTAACACATTTTACCAAGATATACGCTCATTAACCGCTTCTCAAACTTCTTTTTATAAAAAATTGGATAAAATAGCTCCAATAATGCCAATAAATGGCTATGGAGATGTCAATGGAAAATTACGGTGCTAGTAATATTAAAGTCCTCAAGGGTTTAGAAGCTGTTAGAAAGCGTCCAGGAATGTATATTGGTGATACTGGACATCGTGGTCTTCACCACTTAGTTTATGAAGTTATTGATAACTCTATTGATGAGGCGATGGCTGGTCACTGTGACACTATCAGTGTTACACTCACTAAAGAGGGGACTTGTAAAGTATCTGATAATGGTCGTGGTATCCCTACAGATATGCACCCTACAGAGGGGATGAGTGCGGCTACAGTTGTTTTAACAGTTTTACATGCTGGTGGTAAGTTCGATAAAGACACCTATAAAGTCTCTGGTGGACTTCATGGTGTTGGTGTTTCTGTTGTAAATGCACTCTCTAGTGATTTAAAAATGACTATTCACAGAGAAAAAGAGGTTTTTGAGCAAAACTTTAAATGTGGTATCCCACAAGAGGCGTTAGCGGTTGTTGGTAAAACTCGCAAAACGGGTACAACTATTGAGTTTGCACCAGACCCAAGTATTTTCACAGAAACCATAACTTTTGAATACGAATACCTTTCAAAAAGATTTAAAGAGCTAGCGTACTTAAATCCTTTTATCACTATCATCTTTAAGGATGAACGAACAAATGTAGAAGAGACTTACCACTTTGAGGGTGGTATCGCTCAGTATGTAACTGATATGAATAAAAAAAGTGTAATTGCTGATGTTTATTCATTTTCTGCAAAAATTGAAGATATAGAGTTTGACATCGCCCTTATGTATAACGATGCGTATGATGAAAAACTGGCATCTTTTGTAAATAATATCCGTACTCCAAATGGTGGAACACACGAAGCTGGATTTCGTGCAGGACTTACGCGTGTTGTATCAAACTATAACTCTAAAAATGGTGCAGCCAAAGAGAAAGATGTAAAAATATCTGGTGATGATGTCAAAGAGGGACTTATTGCAATTGTTTCATGTCGTGTTCCAGAACCTCAGTTTGAGGGTCAAACCAAAGGTAAACTCGGAAACACTTATGTAAGACCCTTAGTTCAAAAACAAACTTATGAGTTGCTTTCAAAATACTTTGAAGAGAATCCTATTCAGGCAAAAGCGATAGTTTCAAAAGCACTAATGGCTGCTCGTGGTCGTGAAGCTGCTAAAAAAGCTCGTGAACTTACTCGTCGCAAAGACAATATGTCCGTTGGAACACTTCCTGGAAAACTTGCTGATTGTCAAAGTAAAGATGCATCTATTTGTGAACTATATCTGGTGGAAGGGGATTCTGCGGGTGGTTCAGCGAAAATGGGTCGTGATAGAGTTTTTCAAGCGATTTTACCACTTAAGGGTAAGATTTTAAATGTTGAAAAAGCAAGACTGGAAAAAATTCTAAAATCTGATGAAATTACAAACATGATTACAGCTATGGGTTGTGGTATCGGAGAGGAGTACAATGAAGAGAAACTTCGCTACCATAAAGTTATCATCATGACCGATGCGGATGTTGATGGTTCTCATATCCAGACTTTACTGCTTACTTTCTTCTTCCGTCATTTTCGCGATATTGTAGAAAAAGGCTACCTATACCTAGCGCAACCGCCACTGTACCGCTATAAAAAAGGTAAAAAAGAGATTTACTTTAAAGATGACCGTCAAATGAATGACTTTTTAATTGACAACGGCATAGAATCTTTAGAGGCTCAAACTGTAGGGCATAACGATTTAGTAGCATTTTTCAAGATGGTTGACCACTATGCTGGTTCACTCGAAGCACTAGAGAGAAGATACGCTTTGGTTGATTTAATAAGACACTTTATAGAGAATCCTGATCTAATATCTTTAGATACAAAGAGTTTATTTGCAAAAATTGAAGAGTTTTTAACATCTATAGAGAACAATATTTTAACAAAAACTATCAATGAAGAGACAAATGAGATTCATATTTTTGTGCAAACAAAGGGTGGGATGGAAGAGCTTCTTATCAATGATGACCTTTTCACTGCTCCACACTTTACTGAGGCAAATTTTGTTTTTAGGAAGATACAGGAGTGGGACTTAAATTTTGAGAACGACATATTAGAGGAATTGAACAATATCAAAGAGTATGCTAAAAAAGGTGCTTATATCCAACGCTATAAAGGTCTTGGTGAGATGAATCCTGATCAACTTTGGGAAACAACCATGACACCTGAAAATCGTGTTTTACTTCAGGTAACGATTGAAGATGCTGAAGTTGCATCGGATGCATTTACTCTCTTTATGGGCGATGAAGTTGAACCTCGCCGTAACTACATCGAAACGCATGCAAAAGATGTTAAACACTTGGATGTTTAACGCTATCTATGCTACTACCAGAAAAAAGAGAGAGGGCATACCGTTTTAGACTAGCACTTAGAATGGGGCTTCCCATCTTTGCTCTTGCTCTTGCATTACTTTCAAACAGGCTTATCACTAGTTATGATAGTTTAGAATTATCTTTTTATATAGAAGTCATTTTACTCTTTACATTTAGTATCTATTTTATATTTTATATGATTTTCAACAGTTTTGATGAGAGGATAACGGAGCTTGTATCTAAAACTTTTACAAGAGAGTATTTGTACAAATATTTAAAAAAAGAGATGCAAAACAATAAAAACTATACTTTAATACTCATTAGTATTGATAATCTGCATGATATTAATGCCCGCTTTGGGATAAGTAATGGAGATAAGGTTCTTTATAGGGTTGTTTCTTGGATAGAAGAGTATTTTAAAGACAAAGGGATAGAAAATTTTCCAATAGGTCATGTAAAGGGGGGTGATTTTATTATCGGGCTTCGGGGAAACTGCAGTGAACATAACACCACTTTGGAGCTTATGCTTTTAAAGATGAGCGAATTTAAAGTAGATGATATTGAGGTTAAACTCTCTGGTGCTATGTCAGACACATCATTTTCAGACAATCTTAATTTTATAATAGAAAATCTATTTGAACTTCAAGAGGAAAAAAAAAGTATAAATTTAGTTCCAAAACAAGATGAAATTAACCCAAACCAACTTGAATTTTTTGTCATTAATGCGATTAAAAAAAGAACATTTATAATCATGACTCAAGATGTAGTTGAAGATGAAAATATTGTTATAAAAGAGTGTTTTGTAAAACTAAAAACACCAGACGGGAAGATATTACATCCAAAAAGTTATGTAAAGGTTATCAATAGACTTGGACTCATGCTTGAGTATGATGTAATGATTTTTCAAAAAAGCATAGAGTGTAACAAAACAGATAATAAGCTGTTTGCTATATCAGTATCTCCAAGTTCATTAAGAAATCAAACCTTTTTAACTAAGGCAAAAGAGATTGTAAGTAATAACTCTTTAGCCAAAAATAGGGTTATGCTTATCCTTGCTGAAGCGGAGTACTATTCACATATTGACAGGTATAATTCTATACTAAAATCACTCCGAAATATGGGAATACTTATCGCTATTGATAAACTCGGTTCACTCAATGCAAGCTTTTTATACCTCAGAGAACTAGATATAGATGCTGTTAGGTTTGACCAAATGTACACCAAAAAGTTAAGCAATCAAAAATATAGAAGTGTTATTGAGGGATTTAACTTAATGGCTCACAGCAATGGGGTGAAAACATGGGTGAGGATGATTGAAGATGAAGAGCATAAGCTACTAGCCAAAAATGTAGGGGCTGATTATTTGCAAGGCAAACATATAGCACCATTAGAAAAAATTTACGAAAGTTGAGAAACGAGGATATGATAATGAAATACGGTGAAAAAATTGTTAATGAGTTTGATGTAGAAAAAGATTTAGAAATTTGGCCAAATGAGCATGAAAGAGAGTATCTTATCAAGATGACCCTGCCGGAGTTCTCTTGCCTTTGCCCAAGAAGCGGCTATCCCGATTATGCTACTATTTATTTAGAATATACGCCAGATGAGTGGGTTGTTGAATTAAAAGCGATAAAACTCTACATAAACTCTTTTCGTGAAAGACATGTGAGTCATGAAAATTCTGCAAATGAGATATATGAGGTTTTAGAGAGAAAGCTCAAACCAAAATATATGAAAATTATTGCTGATTATAATCCAAGAGGGAATGTACATACTATCATAGAGATTGATAGCTCTAAAATGAAAGGATAGAGATGTTTTCAAAGATACTCGGTAGAGCAAAAAATGCAGACAACCCTTCAGAGATAGCAACAAAAATCTCTAAAATGAGTTTAAGTGATATGATCTCGTATATAAAAGGTAAAACTGATGATACAAAGGTTGATGAGGAGGGGGTAACTGCTGTTATGACTAGACTACTCAGTAAAGATGAAAACTCAAATTACTATATCAAACCTGATGACATGGACTCAAAGCTAAAAAAAGCTTTTGAGTTGGTTATTTTAATATCTAAAAATAAAAAAATAACAGTACGGGCAGTTGAGTTAATACAAGAGTTTACAATAACCTATGAAGAGATAATCAAGAAGTATGATTATGATCATAAACAGATTTATGGTTCAAGACTTAGCGATGCACTTAGTAATTCCGCACAATTAGTTAATGATATTGCAGATATTAACAATAAAATGGCTGTTATAAAATAAGCTCTCTCTTTATCCAAACAAGTGCCTCTTCGTGCGTTTTAAATTTCCCCTTAAGTTGAGCATCGTATGCCATTTCTAAAATTATTTTAAACTCTTTAGAGGGGGTCAATCCACAATTAATAAGATCCTCCCCTCTTAACATTGAAGGAATTTTTTTATCTAAAATATGAAGTTTTTTTGCTAGTTTTTTTGCATCTTTTAGCAAGGCTAAGTTTTGAGAGCTATTTCTGTGGATAACACCTAAAAAGATAAAAAGTAAATTTAGCTCTATTGTGCTTGCAAGTTTTGACAAAGTGTATCTATCTAAAGTATCTGTTTGAACCTCTTTGTTTGTTACTAAATTTATAACAAGCTGTATAAAGTTTTTATCGTTTGTGAATCTATTGAGAAAGCTTTCTACTTTTTTGAGATCCTCAATAAAAAAAGAGATTGCTGCAAACATCAATATGAGATCTGTTGTGTCCTTGCCAGTTTTTACTTTTGCCATCGCATCAAGAGTAGATAATAATTCTGCATATAACCCTTTTTTGTCAATACTTTTGAGCTCTAAAAAATGCTCTATAATATCTAGTGCTTTTATAAGTTTAAACCCTATTGAAGGTTGAGAGGATTGTAGTAATAGTTTTTGAAACTCTAAAAAGATACGCTCTTTACTTATCTCATTTAAGAGGTTTTTATCCATCATATTTATAATCATAGATTCTAACTCTTCGTCTGGATTCAAATTAAATCTAGCACAAAACTGTACAGCTCTAAGTGCCCTTAATGGATCATCTGTAAATGTATTTGTGGATGTGGCTCGTAAAGTTTTAGATTTTAAATCATCTATGCCATGAAAGGGGTCTAGTAATTTTTTGTTAACAACATCATAACCTATAGAGTTGATTGTAAAGTCTCTCCTTTTGGTTGCATTGTAGAAATCAATATTTTCTTTCACCTCTATCTCGAAGCCTTTATGCCCTTGAGAGATTTTACTCTCAACTCTTGGTAGAGTAAAATCTAATTCCAGTTCGTAGTATTGTAGTTTACAAACACCAAAGCTTTTGCCTACACTATTGACACTTCCAAACTCTTTTAAAAGAGTTTCTAATTTTTCATACGATGGTATGTTATATACTTCAATATCTATATCTTTAGAGTTAATTTCCAAAAGATAATCACGAATATACCCACCAATGATGATAGGAATAACTCCACATTTTTGCATTTTATCAAAGATAATATCTAATTTATTTGGATAAGCAATCATTTATCTCCAATTACTTTGATTATAGAACCTGTTTAATAAAAACTATTTATTATATTTAATTTGGCTAATATAATATAAATAGTTTTTTAATACATATACTTTATAACATATTACTTAAAAAGATTGTTTAATTAAAAGTATTTTGTTGCTTTTACATGAATGTAACACATTTTTTGGTATAATCGCGAAAATTTTTATCCAAGTTTCGTAAATCATTAGAGACTTAAAAGGAAACCCACTAATGCAAAAGATTAGAAATATTGCAGTTATTGCACACGTTGACCACGGTAAAACAACTTTGGTTGATGGACTACTAGAACAGTCTGGTACATTCGCCTCTCATGAACAACATGATGAAAGAGCAATGGATTCAAACGACTTAGAAAAAGAGCGTGGAATAACGATTCTTTCTAAAAACACAGCTATCCGCTACAAGGATCATAAAATTAATATTATCGATACTCCGGGTCACGCTGACTTTGGTGGAGAGGTTGAGCGTGTTTTGAAGATGGTAGATGGTGTTTTAGTGTTAGTTGATGCCTATGAGGGAGTTATGCCTCAAACTAAGTTTGTTGTGAAGAAGATGCTTGCACTTGGTAAAAAACCGATTGTTGTTATCAATAAAATAGATAAAGACTCTGCTGATCCAGATAGAGTTGTTGATGAGATGTTTGACCTGTTTGCAGATATGGGTGCAACAGATGATCAACAAGATTTTCCTGTTATCTATGCAGCTGCACGGAATGGTATAGCAAAATTAGATATGGATGATCCTGATGGAAATTTTGAGTGTATTTTTGATGCAATCATTAATGATGTTCCAGAGCCAGAAGGTGATGCAGATAACCACCTTCAAGCACAAGTGTTTACACTTGATTATGATAACTATGTTGGTAAAATTGGAATAAGCCGTATCTTTAATGGTACAGTTAAAAAGGGCGATAACATCATGCTTGCAAAAGCAGATGGCGAGATGGTTAAGGGTAAAATCTCTAAACTCATTGGTTTCCATGGCCTTAACCGTATGGAGATAGATCAAGCTGAAGCGGGTGACATTGTAGCATTTGCTGGTATGGAGACTGTTGATGTTGGAGATACTATTTGTGATGCTAGTAATCCTGTAGCACTCGATCCTATGCATATTGAAGAACCAACACTAACAGTTGTGTTTGCAGTAAATGACTCTCCTCTTGCTGGTAAAGAGGGTAAACATGTAACATCTAACAAACTTCGTGAGCGTTTAGAGTCTGAAATGGTAACAAATGTTGCAATGAGATTAGAAACAGTTGGTGAGGGTAAATTTAAAGTGTCTGGTCGTGGTGAGCTTCAAATTACTATTTTAGCTGAGAACATGCGTCGTGAAGATTTTGAGTTCTCTATCTCCCGTCCAGAAGTTATCGTTAAAGAGATTGAGGGTGTTAAATGTGAGCCATATGAGCATTTAGTTATTGATGTTCCTGAAGATTTATCTGGTGGTGTTATCGAGCGTCTTGGTAAAAGAAAAGCTGAGATGAAATCAATGCTTCCAATGGGTCAAGGTTTCCAAAGAATTGAGTTTGAAATTCCAGCTCGTGCCTTAATCGGTTTCCGTGGTCAGTTTTTAACAGACACTAAAGGTGAGGGTGTAATGAATCACTCATTTTTAGAGTTCCGTCCATATAGTGGTGGTGTTGAATCAAGAAGTTATGGTGCACTTATCTCTATGACTTCAGGTTCAACTTTAGCATTTTCATTATTTTCTATCCAAGATCGTGGTGTTCTTTTTATCGGCGTTCAAACTGAAGTATATGAGGGGATGATTATTGGTGAGCATTCTCGTTCAAACGATTTAGTAGTGAATCCTATTAAAGGAAAAGCACAATCGAATGTCCGTTCATCTGGTGCTGATGAAGCTATCAAACTTGTTCCATTTAGAGATATGTCACTAGAGCGTGCTTTAGAGTGGATTGAAGATGATGAGCTTCTTGAAGTTACCCCTAAAGCTGTTCGTATCCGTAAAAAATTCTTAACAGAAAATGAAAGAAAAAGAGAATCTCGTAAGTCTCCTAAATAGTCTTTTGCATAGGTCTTAAACCTATGCAAGCAGATAAATTTCTAAACCTATCGGAAGAGATCTCCTACTTAATCTTTATCGTGGAGTATTTGGTCCAATATTTTAAATACATTATCACTTCCATCTTCCATCTCTTTAAATGCAGCAACTAAAGCATCTAAATCGACATCTTTTTGAACCATCAAATCAAAAACTTTATGAGTACCGTTATGCACTGTGGCATGTGGAGCTTCTAGGTTTGAATAATGCGGAGTTTTTGAAAAACTTGCATGCCCATTACCCTCATAGTACCATTTACCTAAGCGACAGTTATGATGATCTACAAATTTAAACTGCTCCTCTTTTGTAAGGGCTGAATAGTAAGTATTTACTTTCCATAAAATATGGTCAAGTTTAGCTAATGACATAAATATACGGTCTGCAGTAAAGCCCATAGTATGAAATGAGTCTTTCATCTCATGTGAATCATGTGCTAAGCTTTCGTTTAACTCAGAAATAAGAGCGTTAGAATCACCAATTCCTGATTGAATCTCACTAAACTGCTCAGACATACTATCAACATCCTGTTTCATTGATTGTAAAGATATATTTATCTCACTGACTGCCTTATCGGTTCTATCTGCAAGTTTTCTTACTTCATCAGCAACCACAGCAAAACCACGACCATGTTCGCCAGCACGAGCTGCTTCAATAGCAGCATTAAGAGCAAGAAGATTTGTTTGGTCAGAGATATCTTTTATAAGTGTTAAAATGCTTGTTATATCGTTTGTTCTCTCAGAGAGACCATGAACTGCACCGATAGAGCTTTGAGAAAGTGCATTTAAGCTATCAAGGGTAGTTGCAATTTTGCTTGTCTTTTTAGTAATTCCTTCTATGCTGTTAACCAAGCAATCAGCCTTTTGCAAACTTTCCTTAGAGTTAGCAATTGATGCAGCAAGATTCTCTTGAATAAGCATGATGTTTGCTTTAAGGTTTTGGTTTTGCATCTCCATGAGAGCATCAGCCGTACTATTTTGTACAGTCGATGTTTTAAGTGCTAACTCAGTTTCAAGTTCTGAAATACGGCTATTTAAATTTATATTGTTTGCCGACAAAATTTCATTTTCTTGCTGCAATTTGTTCATCTTAGCTAAATCTGCACTAGAAGATCCAAATAAACCCATAATTACCCCTTTCATTATAAATAATTATCTATTATTTTTAGATAATAACGAATAAGATATAAAAGGGAGATAAAAGTTGAGTAATTGTGATATATTTTTGATTTAGGACTTATAATTATAAAATTTTCATAGTGCTTGCTACTTTTTAAAAAAATTTACTATTCTTTTTTCAAGCCAATACTGCGGATTTAAAAAAGTTCCACCAATAAACCCAACATGTCCACCATGTGGATAGATTTCTAATCTTACATTTGCTGATAGTTCATCTGTCTTTGGCAAGACTTCAGGAGTCATAAACGGGTCATCCAATGAATGTATAACAAGTGTGTTAGTTGTTATAGCATTTAAGTACTGTTTTGAACTCGATTTTGCATAATAATCAGTCGCAGATTTAAAGCCATGAATAGGGGCAGTATATATAGCATCAAACTCCCAAAAACTTACAAGATTTTGAACCCCATTTTCATCTATCCCTATTAAAGATTTCATATCATGTTGTTTATATTTTTTTTTCAAAGATATTTTGAGATTTTTCATCAGATGTCTTTGATAAAATAAAGAAAATCCACTGTTCATTGTGTCTGCGCAAATATCTAATTGCATAGGAGCAGATACTGAAATAGCCGCTTGAAATGGAGAATCATCTTTTAATTCACCAAGTAATTTTAAAAGCATATTGCCCCCGAGAGAAAAACCAACGGCAAACAGGGGTGCATTTGTAAAGCTTTGCTTGAGGTGCTGTATCCACTCTAGTGCATCGTTTGTGTCTCCACTATGGTATGACCTCGGTAAGCGATTCATCTCCTCCGAACATCCTCTAAAATGCATCAAAACAGTTGCAAAACCATTGTGAGCAAGTGTATCCATAAGACCTTGGATGTAGGGCGATTTATACGAACCTGTTAGCCCGTGAAAAAGAGTGACGATTGGTACTTTGTCATTTTGATTAGGTTTGTTATGCCAGTAACAATCAACAAAATCACCATCTTTAAGCTCAAATCTTTGAATATCCATCTTGATAGGATTTACTTTTCTAAAAAAAGATGAGTAGAGCGTCTGTGCATGTCTATTTTTTAATCCAAATGCTGGTTTAAACTGATGAGTTGTTTTTTTATCCATATAACATCTTAGCACTTTATGGAAAATATATATTGAGATGGATATAATCATACACTTAAAAATTTGGAGTCACCCCATGAATAGAAAAAAAATATATAATCCTGAGTCGATAGAAAATGTAAATGATAGAAAAGTTTTTGGTGGTGATCCAACAGGCATATTTGAATTAAATAACATAAAGTATCAATGGGCATATAATCTTTGGGAAGTGATGCTAAACAACACTTGGTTCCCAAAAGAGGTGGATATGACTCGGGATGTGAATGATTATAAAAATCTTACTGAAGCTGAAAAAACAGCTTACGACAAAGCACTTTCCCAGCTTATATTTATGGATTCATTGCAAACAAACAACCTTATAGATAATGTGAATCCATATGTAACTTCTCCAGAGATTAACCTTATTTTAGTAAGACAAAGTTTTGAGGAGGCATTGCACTCTCAGTCTTATGCTGTTATGGTTGATAGTATCTCAACAAATTCGGAAGAGATTTATGACCTTTGGCGTCGTGACATGATGCTAAAGGGTAAAAATGATGCTATTTTTCGTACCTATGATGAACTAAATAAAAATCCAACCGAGCATAACTTTGTAAAAGCGTGTTTTGCAAATCAAATTTTAGAGGGTATCTATTTTTATAGTGGATTTACTTACATATACACTCTAGCTCGTTCAGGTAAGATGTTAGGTTCAGCACAAATGATTAGGTTTATTCAAAGAGATGAAGTAACACACCTTGTACTTTTTCAAAATCTTATAAATACGCTAAGAAAAGAGAGACCAGATCTTTTTACAGATAAATTAAAAGCAGAAGTTATAGAGATGTTTAAAGAGGCTGTAAAACTTGAATCAGATTGGGGCAAGTACATCACTCAGGGTCAAATTTTAGGTCTTACAGATGAGATAGTTGAGCAATATATCAAATACCTTGCAGACGATAGATTAAGTTCCGTAGGATTTGAGAAACTTTATAATGTAGAAAATCCAATCAAATGGGTGGATGATTTTGCAAAATTTAATGACCAAAAAACCAACTTTTTTGAGGGAACTGTTACTAACTACTCAAAGGGAAGTTTGAATTTTGATGATGATTTTTAAAAAATGAAAGAGCATAAACTCTGTTCTCTTTTATTTGAGACAACACCCAACTATAATGATAACTTACAAACATTACTAACACTCATAGATGAAACTTCTGAAAACTCACTTATAGTTGCTCCTGAGGTTTGTTTAACTGCATATGATTATGATAACTTTGAAGCTGTGCTAGATTTTGCAGAGATTGCAAATGAAGCGATTAAAAAAGCTTCTCACAACAAAATAATAATACTAACAATAATTGAGAGAAGAGATGGCAAGATTTTTAACTTTGCTAAAATTTTTCATAATGGTGCAGTGGTTTATGAGAGAGCCAAAGCGAGACTATTCCGTTTTGGCGATGAACATAAGTATATGAGCGAAGGCAGTGATGAAGATATAAAAATCGTTGAAGTTGATGGGATAAAAATAGCGATTTTTATATGTTTTGAATTACGCTTTAAAGAGTTATGGCAAAAATCCGAAGGTGCGGATGTTATAGCGGTTCCATCATACTGGGGAGTTTTACGCACGGAGCATTTTAAGGCTATAACACAAACACTTGCTATAATAAATCAATGTTTCGTAGTTGCAAGTGATTCTAAAGATGCAGAGTGTACAAAGATGAGTGGCATTATAAACCCTCAGGGTGAGGTGATAAGAAACGGGAATAGGTCTTGCTTAGAGGCAAGTTACGATAAAAAACAAATTGCTATGATGCGAAAATATATGGATGTAGGAATTGGATAGAATAACAGCTACAAAAACAGCCCGTTTAGCAGAGGAATGTCACCAGAAATTTTCTTTGAGTGATGCAGTAAAAGGTGCGATAGCTTCTACTAATAGAGAACTTTTTGTACCAACTGGCTTTAAACATAATGCTTACAAACTGGATGCCCTGCCTATGGGTTCTTCTCAGTGGATAAGTTCCCCCTTGACAGTGGCTAAAATGACAGAGTATCTTGAACCAAAGGGTGCTGATAGGGTTTTAGAGGTTGGATGTGGTAGTGGCTATCAAGCAGCAGTGCTTTCACACATTTTTCGAGGTGTTTTTACTATAGAGAGAATTGAGTCTTTGATGATAGAAGCGAAAAATCGTTTTAGAGAGCTTGGGATTCACAACATCCATACAAGAACTGATGATGGACAAAATGGTTGGATTCAGTACGCTCCGTATGATAGGATTCTTTTTTCTGCAACAGCAAAAGAGATACCTCAAAAACTTTTTGATCAACTTCGTGATGGTGGAATTTTAGTAGCGCCTATGCAAAAAGGCTCTAAGCAGATAATAACGCAGTTTAAAAAGAGTGGCAATTCAATTCAAAAAACTGAACTAGAGAGTTGTGATTTTGTGCCAATATTAGATGGGGTGCAGAAGTAGGTCTAAGCTTATTGTTGTAAAATAACACTAGTTAATATTATGGAGTGGTAGATGGAAAATGTGTATGGTATAGAGTATTCAAAACCAGAGGTTGTTCTTCTTCAAGATACGGGGATTGGTGTTGCTGAGACTGCAGCAAGAACTTGTTATGACTCTTTTGAAAACTCTGAAAATAAGATTATAAAAGATATACAAAACACTTTGCCTGATGACAATATGTGCAGTGAGCTAAACTCCATAGATGAATCAAATCTGCTAGACGATTTAGCTTGGACATATTTCCATCATTCTATTTTGGAACATGCAAACTTAAGCTTTTTGATTCGTGGAACCTCAAGGGGTGTACTTCAAGAACATGCTCGTCACCGCATCCAAGCGATAAGTGTAAGAAGTACCCGCTACACAATGAGCTCAATAATCAATGCTTTTGTTACCTCAAAACATGGTGGCAATAAAGAGTATTTTATCGACAAAATTTTGAGTTTTGATATGTTTGTCACCTCAGATGTAGAGTATAACAAAATTGAAATTGGGGCAATATACGATAAGTTAAATTATCAGTTTAGTGTTGTTGATGATTTTTACTCTATCGCTGTAGCAAAGAGCTCCATCCCTTTTTTAAAAAGTTTTGATGGGGATGTGGATGTTCTTTTTGATGCACTTGAAGCTGGTAAAAAAAAGAGAAATGTAGGGGATGCTTTTAAGCATATAGTGAGTGATAATGTAAAAGTAGATATGGTGGTTACTTTTAACTTAAGAAGTTTAAAAAATTATTTCAACTTAAGAGACAGTGGTGCAGCATATTTTCAGATACGCTGGTTAGCACAAGAGATGATGCGGGTAACACCAAGTAAATATTTAGATTTAATTGTAAAAAAGAGATAAAAGAGGTTTTGATGTATAAGTTGTTATTGGTAAGCGTATTTCTTTTTAGTGGTTGTTCTTACTTTTCATTTAACGCCACTATGTGCAATGAGATAGCTTCAGACCCTCATGCAACAGTGCCTGAGGAGTGTAAAATATATGATGAACAAAAAGCTACAGAAGCATTTGACAAAACTGATGAAAAACCAACTGAGATAAGTGAGATAATAGAATTCAATAATGTACTAGAAAAAAATACAACAACGCAAAGTAAAAATAGTGACCTTATAGAGTTTAACAAAGAGTAGATTTGAATTCAATACAAGCAATTTTTATAAATATCCTTATCCCTTTTGCAATAGCATTCATCTTTAGTCTTATTGTTTACAATGGGGCAAAGGTACCAAGCTTTTTATTTAATATTGTGCCATATCTTTTTTATGCACTTAGCATCTTGATAGTATGGGTATCATGGCATTTTAATCGTAACAGATTTATCTTTGTTATTCTGCCTCTTATCTTGATTCATCTTGGTTTTGAGTATCTAAGTGCTGCTAAGGCGACACAGCTTTTTTTATATGCGTCGGTTGTGTATCCCATCCATCTATTGATATTTTTGGTTTTAAAAGAGCGTGGACTTTTTTCCACTTGGGGACTTTTAAAAATAGGATTTATGCTCTTAGAGATACTTGGATTTTTTTATTTGCTTAACTATCCCAATCCAGCTATCGAAAGCTTTATGGATATAAAAATATTTGCAATTTCTACTTATCCCTTAAAAGATATATCGGTGGTAGTTGGCTTTTTGGTTATGTTTATCATCTCTGCTTTGGTGCTTTTTAACAGATACCTTATTTACAACAGCACTTTTTTGCTCATACTTATTTCATTTTATGGTGGGTTTTACTTTTTAAAAACACCATATGCTCTGGATATTGCTTTTTTAACAATAGGGGTGATGATTTTTATCCTTTTGATTCGAGAAACATATAGACTTGCATTTTATGATGAGCTTACATCTATGCCTGGGAGACGGGCTCTTATAGAAGATATGGCAAAATTAGGTAGAAAATACTCTCTCGCAATGGTAGATATAGACTTTTTCAAAAAGTTCAATGATACTTACGGGCATGACACTGGAGATGAAGTATTAAAGATGGTTGCATCAAAACTTTTAGCAGTTAGCGGTGGTGGAAAAGCTTACAGGTATGGTGGAGAGGAGTTTACGATTTTGTTTCCATCTAAAGATGTAAATGAGTCATTTGTCCATGTGGATATATTAAGGCAAAACATTGCAGACACACCATTTACAGTACGAAATAAAAAAAAGACTAAAAAGATTTTTATCAACATATCCTCAGGCATAGTGCAAAACAGCTCAAAAGACAAAGACCCTTTTTCAGTTATGAAAAGAGCAGATAACGCACTTTACAAGGCAAAAGATGCAGGAAGAAACAAGGTTATAAAAGCTTAACCCGTTATAATTGCAAAAATATATAAAGTTTAGGAGATACTATGAGTTGTGAACTTTGTGGTAGTGAAGAAAATTTAAGTGACTTTTTAATTAGTGGTGCTAATCAAGAAGGAAGTGTAATTTTATGTGAAAACTGTAAAACACAAATAGAGAGTGGTGACTTAGATGAGAACCATTTTAACTGCTTAAATGATTCTATGTGGAGCGAGAAACCAGCTGTAAAAGTTTTAACATACAGACTTTTAAATACTCTTGGTCGTCAAGATTTACTAGACATAATCTATCTTGAAGAGAGTGAAAGAGAATGGGCGGAGGCTGGTATTTCTAACGAAGAGCTCCTTGTTTATAAAGATGCAAACGGTGTGACACTTCAAGCTGGAGATACAGTTGTAATCACTAAAGACTTAGATGTTAAGGGAACTGGCTTTACTGCGAAACGAGGTACTGCTGTGAGAAATATAGGTCTTGTGGCGAACGATGCTGAGCATATTGAGGGTCGTGTGAATGGGGTGAAGATTCATATCCTTACGAAATATTTGAAAAAGTCATAATGCTCTCACATGATAGATTTTACAAAATAGATAAGGATTTTAGAAATCCTTATGCTCGAGATAGAGATAGAATTATCCACTCTGGAAGTTTTAGAAAACTCGAATACAAAACACAGGTTTTTTTAAACCAAGAGGGTGATTTCTTCCGTACTCGTCTTACTCATTCCATAGAAGTTTCTCAAATTGCTCGTTCTATAACTTCTCACTTAGGTCTCAATGAATCTTTAGCAGAAGCGATAGCTCTTGCCCACGACTTAGGACATACCCCTTTTGGTCATGTTGGTGGAGATACTCTGGATATTTGCCTTAAGGAAGAGGGGCATGCAAATGGATTTGAGCATAATTTTCAAAGCTTTCGAGTTGTTTCGCAGTTAGAGAAAAGATATAAAGGTTTTGATGGATTAAATCTTACCTTCGCTACATTAGAGGGGATTTTAAAACACTCATACCCCTATAGAAAGAGTTTTTTGCCCGCTGACATCCATGAGCAGTTTAACCTCGAGACACACCCAAGCATAGAAGCTATGGTAGTGGACAGAGCAGATGAGATAGCATATATGAGTCATGATATTGATGATGGGATAAACTCTGGTCTTATCAGCTTTGATGACTTAAAATCAAGTGAACTGATACAAGAGGTTTTACAAAAAGTCGCAGAGGAGGGGATAAGCCAAGAGGAGGATGAGATGTTTCGTTACCGTTTTAGTTCACATCTTATCAATCATCTCGTATATTCTCTTTTGGAATATTCAAAAGACAAGATACAAACAGGCGAGGTTTTAAGTGCAACTCTTGACTCTAAAGAGGAGATTGCGATTGGGTTTGAACCAGAATTAGAGACAAAAATTAAAAAGCTAAAAAAGATACTTTTTACTACATTGTATCAACATAAAAAGATAGTTATAAAAATGTACGCTGGAAAACAAGCTATAAAAGGTTTATATAAAGGGCTTATGGAGGAGCAAAAAATGCTACCAAAGTTTTACTATAAACAACTTTCTACGAGAGAGAAACACAGAGTAGTTGCGGACTATATCGCTTCTATGAGTGATAGACATGCGCTTAGTTTTTATAACGAAATGTATGGGAAATTATAGCTATATAATTTTCTATATAACAAACTATATAGTAAAAAAAGAGAGATTTTTGAGGAAATTTAGTAAATGAAACACAAGCCTAAAGGCTTATGTTTACAGGCGTGATTCGTAGCGTCTCATCATATAAAGACGCTTAAGCATTTTCTTGCGAGCTGAAATTTTGAACTTCTTACGCTTTTCAGTTTCAGTTTCATGGAAACGACGAGCACGAGCTTCAGTAACAATTAAGTTACGGTCAGTCTGCTTCTTGAAACGACGGTAAGATGCATCAAAGTTATCATCATGGCGTAGTACAATACCTGGCATAATCACATCACCCACTTTCTTTTAAATTTTTTTGAA
>JALSLJ010000028.1 GCA_026988315.1 Sulfurimonas sp.
AAAGATGGGAGTAAAAAAGTGATGGGTAGAGCCATTATTACCACAACTAGCCCAGGAAAAGAGCTAAGTAATGTCAAGAAGAAAAGTATGCTCATCAACACCCTTACAGGTGTTGTGAATTTTTAAGTAGAAAATTTCAGGGGTCTAAGATTGTTACAAGTGGTAAATATTCAATGCCTCGTAGAATTGACAATGGTGAAAGTGTTAGATAAATTGAAGGAGAGTGTGAGATGAGTAACTGTGCTACGATAACGGATTATAAAACGGCTTTTGAATGTTTTAGGGAAAGATTTTTAAATAATAAAAAATCTATTTTTAGTGATAGTGAAATTTTAAATCAAGAGAGTATTCAATTTCTAATTGACAATTTTGTGAATAAGGGTTTAGGTGGTGATAATAGTTTTATAGATAAGATTAAAATGCAATTGATTGGTGATAACAACTCTAAGCCAAAATTTGATGAAAGTATAACTACTGAGGAGGATAAAGAAACCATTCAAAAAAATGCTATTGAAGTATTGGCACATATTGTTTGGTTGTGGCGACTTGTACCTTCTAATGCAAAGATCTCAAGTACCATAGCAAGTGTTCAAGAAATTTTAAAGCTAAATAGTGAACTAGAAAAAATCACCTTAGATAATAACCCATATTTTAATGATAAGATAAAAGGAATTGCTTCAACAGGAACTTACTATAATACCAATAAGCCTTTTGAGATAGCTTTTGTTATAAGGTTTTTAGAGAAGCTTGTCAAAGCTGACCCAAAAACAAATTATATTGAATGTTTACTTGGCGACGATAGCACAGGTCAAGCAACAATTACTACAGAAAATTCAGAAGATAGTCATACTAAATCTGCATCCATTTTTCACGCGCTCTTACATTTTCTTGAACCAAAGAATTATGAGGCGATTGTAAGTATGAAGCATAAGGAATCTATAGTAAGTGCTTTTGAAAATTTAATTGAAGATGGCAAAGAATGTGATACTAAATTTGAACCAGAAATTGATTATAAGCTACATTGTATTAGAAAAAAATTAGAAAATGATAAGAATAAAAATACCCATTTTTTCTATCAAGATTATATATTAGAACAATGGAATCCAACAGTTTTACCTGCAAAAAATGTTATCTATTATGGTGCTCCTGGTACAGGGAAAACCTATGAAATTTTAGAGTTGGTAAAAAGAAAAGCACAAGCACAAGATGGCACTTGTCCTACAAAATATTACAAGGTAGTGCAGTTTCACCCCTCTTATAATTATGAAGATTTCATAGATGGAATAAAGCCCGTAAAGGCGACAACAAATGGTATACAGCTAGAGCTTGTAAATGGTATATTTAAAGAAATGTGTATTGAAGCATATAAGGAGCTTGAAAAAGCAAAAAATAATAACACTTCTCCAAAACAATTTTATTTTATAGCAGATGAGATAAATAGAGCTGAACTATCTCGTGTTTTTGGAGAGTTATTACTTTGTTTAGAAGAAGATAAAAGGTTGAGGTTTGAAGATAGTAAGTTGAAAGGTGAACTCATTAAAACACAAAACTCACCACTATGGGAAGATGAACATGCTGTTGTAAAAATAGAAGATGAACTTTATTTTGGTATTCCTCAAAATATATACTTTTTAGGAACAATGAATGATATAGATAGAAGTATCGATAGCTTTGATTTGGCACTTAGACGGAGATTTAAATGGGTACATAAAGGGTGTAACTATGATGTGGTCACAGAGCACCTATTGGCAAAAGACATTCAGGAGGATGCTTTAGTAGAGTATTTGGATGAAAAAAAAGGTAGATGTGTATTACTAAATCAATATATAAATGAAACCCTAAATCTAGGAAGCTCTTATGAATTGGGACATACTTACTTTATGAAAATCAAAGTACATGGAAGTAAAATATCTAAAAGTGCTTATGAGAATCTATTTGATTTTGAAATTGGGCCCTTAGTCACAGAATATCTAAGAGCTGAGTACCCATCAGGAAAAGAGCTTGAGACGAAATTAAAAGAGATGAGAGATATATTTACAGGAAAGAAATAGTTTATGATACAAACAGTTGACAACTATTTTTCATTTGGTAATGATACTGATAAATACTATTGTAATATTGGAAAAATAAACAAAAATCAACAAAAGATTATTGGTGATAGATTTGAGTTTACGTTCAAGGATTATTTGTCTAAATCAAAAAATAACACATTCTTCTCTTTTTTTAAAGACCAAGATAAACAAGCCTTAAAAAATAGTGAAGATGACTTAATTATCTCTATTACGAAAAATAGTGAAGGTAACTACATAGCCCAAACAGGTAACTATGTAGGGTCATTTTACATAGACAAACTCAAAGTAGAGATAAAGTCTCGTTTTAGTCAATATTTTTTAAAGCGTATGCTTAACTTTGCAAATGATGTCTACTTAGATGATGTAGATATAGCAGGAGACAAGAGCAACAAAGAGCTAGATATTTCTAAGTTTATCATCTACTATATGTTTGTGCAGAATTTAGAAAAAGCTTTTTTGTTAGGAATGCCCAAGTCATACCAAAGCATCCAACATCATGATATAAAGCTAAAGGGTACTATAGACATCAATAAATTTATCAAAAATGATATACCTTTTAAAGGTAAAATATCATCGGTCAGTAGAGAGCAAAGAGAGGTGCAAGAGATAATAAATGTACTTCACAAAGCAGTAAATACCATAGAGACTAATGGCTTTAATACTAAAAATATAAGCCATATAAAAACACATCTTAAACAGCAACGAAGCCAAAACTATGTATCGAACCAAACCCTACAAAAAGCGATGAATGCTAAGGCTCTACAGAATCCTATATTTGCACCCTATAAAAAAGTATTGAAATATGCGAAGTATATTATAGACGGTAGTAACTTGGAGCAAAAAGAGAGTGGTAAAGAGCAAACCTTTGGATTTCTCATCAATGTAGCTGAACTTTTTGAGATATATGTGACAAAGCTATTGCAAAAAGAGTTTAATGAATGGCAAATAAACAGCCCTAAAATAGAACTCTATGAAAAACAGTTTTTTGCTAGAAAAATCATCCCTGATATAGTCATGCAAAAAGAGAATAAAATTTTAGTCTTTGATACCAAATATAAAAAAATGACCTTTAAAAACCGATACCAAAATGGTGGAGACTTAGATAGAAATGATTTCTTTCAAATTAACACCTATATGAGCTATTATCAAAACAGTGGCTATGAAGTGATAGCAGGAGGTTTGTTGTATCCTATGGAGGGTAAGTTTAACGAAAATGTTTGTTATGCAGAGAGCTGGTTTGAAAATAATAAAACCAAGTTTTTAGTAGATGGGTTAGAGCTGTCATCTTTAAATAACGAGAATATCAGTGATCGAGAACAAAACTTTATAGGAAGAATAAAAAAGTTAATCCCATAAATATTAAACTTGTGGTCTGCTCATAAATCTAAGCTTGGAAAATAGGGGACGTGTCATGAATTTATACTCCCAAAAGAACGCTATGCTCATCAACACCCTTACAGGTGTTGTGAATTTTTAAGCGTAACTACTACATCCAGCAGAGTTTTCATTGCCTCCTGCAAAGTAGTTACCATCAAAAGATACCAATGAG
>JALSLJ010000029.1 GCA_026988315.1 Sulfurimonas sp.
GTGAATTTCAGTATGGAGAGAATCATTTTGGAGTCAATAATTTTGCAGTAGAGATGGCTAAAATCGCTTCTAAATTCTCAATCCATAAAACAAAAGCATTAGATTTGGGATGTGCAACTGGTCGTGCTTCGTTTGAGTTGGCAAAAAGTTTTGATATGGTTGAGGGAGTTGATTTTTCAGTCCGTTTTGTTGGGGTTGGTGCTAAATTAAAAGAGCTTGGTTTTGTGGCTTTTCATTCAAACGAAGAGGGTAGTTTAATACAAAATAAAAAAGTTACTATAGAGCAACTTGGATATGAGGATGTAAAAACAAAAGTATCTTTTTGGCAGGGCGATGCCTGTAATCTTAAGCCAAATTTCAACTCTTATGACTTAGTAATGGCTACAAACCTCATAGACAGACTTTACAATCCAAGACTCTTTTTGGATACTATAGATGAAAGACTCAATGATGCGGGTGTTTTAGTGATAGCATCCCCATACACCTGGCAAGAAAGCTCTACAAAAAAAGAGTTTTGGCTTGGCGGATTTAAGGATGCAAATGGCGATGAGGTAAGAACGATGGATACTTTAAAGCATATACTAAGTGAGAAGTTTGCGCTTATTCACTGTCAAGATTTAGAGTTTGTTATAAAAGAGACAAAGAGAAAATATCAGCATACTATTTCAGAGGTTAGTGTTTGGAGGAAGAGGTGAGTTATAGTAGTTTATAAGTTCTTTATACGCTACATAAGATTTTTTTACCACAGTCTAAAATAAGAGAATTTTAGTTCAAAGTTTACCATTGTGTGTACAAATTAACTTTAAATCCAGTTTTATATAAAATAATAAAATAAATAATTCAGAGGTTATTAAATGTTTCAAAAATCATTACTTAAAAATTTTATAAAATCCTTCAATACACCAAATTTCAACGAAATTGTAAAACTAATCACAAAAGATAAATTTATAGCAGAAGATGCAAATGGCGCTGAATTTATATCACTATTATCAAAAATGCTAAATTGGAATAACTGCATTAGAGAAGTTAAAAACGATACAGATATGAAAAAAGCTGATGGTGTGGTTTATGATAAAGATAATAACCCTATTGTGATAATAGAACTCAAATCAAGTGACAAAAAAATATCAAATAGAGATATAATAGCTCAAGCTTTTAGATATAAAAATGAAAAGCCTACTTGTAAATATGTGATAGTTTCAAATTTTAAACAACTAGATATTTATAGCGATAGCAGTGATGTTTGTTTTAGTTTGGATATGACTAAATCAAAAAGCTATACAATACTTTATGCACTACTTAGTCAATCATCATTAGAAACAAACGAGATAGCAAGATTAAAAAAATTATCTAAATCACAAGACGAGATAACAAAAGAAGTTTACAAAGAATACAGTAGTTTTAGATTAAAACTTTTAAATAATCTCATAGAAAATAACAAAGAATTGTCTAAAGAAAATATTTTCGAGTGTGCAAATAAACTTTTGGATAGATTTATGTTTATACTGTTTGCAGAAGATAGAGGACTGATACCTGCTAATAGTATAGATACTGTTATTAAACAATACGAAAGTTCTCAAGAGTGGGGAGATGATACACCGCTTTATAGCTACTATAAAAAATACTTTCATTTTATAGATGTAGGAAATGCAAAAGTAAATATCCCTAAATACAATGGTAACTTATTTAAGCCTGATGAGCAATTAGAAAACTTAATCATAGATGACTATATTATCAAAAACGATTTATCTCACCTGAGTGCTTATGATTTTAGTGATGATGTAGATGTAGAAGTTTTAGGGCATATTTTTGAACAATCTTTAAATGACCTAGAAAAGATAAAAGAATCACTTTTTGAAGAGCATAAAATAGTAGATACTAGAAAAAAAGATGGTGTATTTTATACTCCTAAATTTATAACCGAATATATCATAAACAATACAGTAGCAAAACTTTGTGATGAAAAAAAAGAAAATTTAAAACTTTTCAATGAAATAAAAGACACTAAAAAATCTAAAGAAAAAAGAAGAGATACTTTACATAAATATAGAGAATATCTTGAGAGTTTAAAGATAGTTGATCCTGCTTGTGGAAGTGGTGCATTTTTAACTGCTTGTTTTAGATACCTTTTAGATGAGCATAAGTGGATACAAAAAGAGTTAGGAAAAGCAGATGCTGGACTTTTTGATTATCATGATATAGATAAGCAGATAATTGAAAAAAATCTTTTTGGTGTAGATATAAATGGTGCTAGTGTTGGTATAGCAAAACTTAGCCTTTGGCTACAAACTGCTAAAAGAGATAGACCACTTTCAAATCTTATGGGTAATATTAAAAGTGCAAATAGCTTAACAAGTGATTGGGATGAACTGTTTCCTGAGATAATGGCTAACGGTGGGTTTGATTGTGTTGTGGGGAATCCTCCATATGTTGGTGAAAAAGGAAATAAAGATATATTTAGACCTATAAAAGAAATTTGGAAAGATAGATATGAAAAAAACTCTGATTTGCTTTACTTTTTCTTCATGAAGTCTATTGATATACTAAAAGAAAATGGTAATTTTGGATTTATTACAACAAATTATTTTTTAACTGCTGATAGTGCTGTAAAAGTAAGAAAAGAGTTAAAAGAAAGAACTGCTATTTATAATATTATAAATTTTAACGAAATGAAACTTTTTGAAAGTGCATTAGGACAACATAATATAATCACAATATTTAAAAAGACTACTAAGATACTCGATACAAATATTATAAATGTTATCTCACCTGATAATATTACACAAGAACAACTTTTTAAAAATAGTGATGAAGTAGAAGTTTTAACAGTTAAATCAAATGAACTATATGATGGAGATACTAATTATATAAGAGTTTCAAAGCAAGGAAATAGCCTTGAAAATGTATTTAATAAAATGATAAATAATTCAAAAGTTATTGAGGAAATTTGTTTTGTAAATACTGGGTTTAATACTGGAGCAGATAGAGTTACAAATTCAAACTTAAGTAAATCTTATGAAAATGCACCAGAAGATATTAAATTGAAAAGTGGTATCTTTGTTTTAAATGAAGAAGAATATCAAAAAATAAAACCTGAAGATGAATTAGTATATAGATGCTTTAAAAGTTCAGATATTGAAAAATACAGTTCTAATACTTGGCAAAAACTTTATGTAATATGGACAAATAAAGACACGGATATTGATAACTATCCAAATATTAAGAATCATTTAGAAAAATACAGAAGGTTTTTAGAATTAAAAAGAGAATATCATACAGGACAAATACCTTGGTTTTCGCAACATTGGGCAAGAGAATATGATGTATTTGGTAATAAAGATAAGATTGTACTACCTTACCGTTCTAAATCTAATAATTTTTCATATAGTAATGATGAATATTTTGGAAGTAAAGATATTTTATATTTAAGACAAAAAGATAAGAATTTTAATATCAAATATATTTTAGCACTTTTAAATTCAAAACTTTACTACACTTGGCTGTACTACAAAGGTAAAAGAAAAGGAGAGATACTAGAATTATATGTAACTCCTATTAGTAAAGTACCTATAAAAGATATATCAAAAAAAGAGCAAGAATCATTCATAAACCTAGTAAACATAATCATAGACGCAAAAGAAAAAATAGCAAAATATAAAAAACACATTGATAGCCTAAACGCTGTTGATAAGATTGAAATAAAAGAAGAGATAGAAAAGTTAGAAATTTTGGTCTTAAATAGTGTAAATGAAATTGATAGTTTGGTTTATGTGCTTTATGGGTTGAGTGGGGATGAGATTTTGATTGTGGAGGGTACCTGATGACTAATAAGCATATTGAAATATTTATAAAAAATAAATGTAATGAAATTCCAGAAAATTTTCGAGATGATATAAATAATTTTTTGCCATTTTATTCTGATGTATCAAGTGATGATTTAGCTTATCTTTTTGCATATTTACAAGTTCAATTTAATAATTCATTCCAATTTATAAATGATAAAATAATAGTAAACCATCATTATAATGCAGATGCAAGTAGAAATTTAATATCAATAATAGATTTATATAAAAAATTAGATAAAGCATTAAAGGATTCAAAATTTACTTTTGAAATAGATACTAAATATTTAAAAATAATAAATATATGTGAAATATTTTTAGAAGGAAGTGGAGGAAGTGCTATACCTAATGATTTTAAGAAAATTGATATACTTGAAGCTCAACCTATTTTTGATTTAATACATTCACCTAACATAAAAGATAATCACATAGACATTACTTATAAAGAAGAAAAGAATATGATAAAAGTTAAAAATAAAGTTTTTATAGTGCATGGACATGATGTTGCAACAAAACAGGAAGTAGCTAGGTTTATTGAAAAAATTGGACTAGAATCAATAATATTACATGAACAAGCAAGTATGAATAAGACAATAATAGAAAAAATAGAACATTATACAAAAGAAGCTGATTTTGCAATTATTTTATATACTCCTTGTGATAAAGGTAGAGGAGCATTAGAAACTAAAGTTGAAGCACGAGATAGAGCAAGACAAAATGTAGTCTTTGAACATGGTTATTTAATGGCAAGAATTGGAAGAAAAAATGTATGTGCATTAGTAAAAGGAAAAATTGAGACACCTAGTGATATAGATGGAATTATTTATACACAATTAGATGAATTTGGTGGATGGAAAAGTAAATTAATAATGGAACTTAAAGCTTGTGGATATAAGGTTGAATTGATATGAATAAACCAACAAATATAAACACCACAAACGAATACAAAACCTTCATAACAGATATAAAATCAAAAATAAACTATACTCAAATCAAAATAGCTTCAACTGTAAATAGTGCTTTATTGATGTTTTATTGGGAGTTAGGTGAGATGATTTCACTTAAGCAAAAAGAGACAAAATGGGGTAGTAAATTTATAGAGCAGATGGCAAATGATTTAAAAAAAGAGTTTCCAACTTTAAAAGGTTTTTCAAGAACAAATCTATTTTATATTAAAAAGTTTTATGAGTTTTATGAAGCTTCATTAGTCCAACTCTCTGGTGGACTAAATAAAGATGATACTAAAAATCAAATAGTCCACCACAGTGGTGGACTAATAGAAAGTATCATTTTTCAAATACCTTGGCGACATAATGTAGATATATTTAACAGTGCAAAAACAATAGATGAAGCAAAATATTATATAGAACAAACTATTACGAATAACTGGAGTAGAGATGTATTAGCTTTAAATATAAAAACTGATTTATTTAATAGAGATAGTAAAAGTATCAATAATTTTAAAAATACATTGCCACAACCTCAATCAGATTTAGCAGTTCAAACTATAAAAGATCCTTATGTGTTTGACTTCTTAACTTTTGAGAAGCCATTTATAGAAAGAGATATAGAAAATAAACTTATAGATAATATCACTAAATTTTTACTGGAACTTGGTAAGGGTTTTGCTTATGTAGGGAAACAATATCACTTAGAGATTGCAAATCAAGATTATTATTTAGATTTACTTTTTTACCATATAGAGTTAAAGTGTTATGTAGTCATAGAATTGAAAAATAGAAAATTTATACCTGAATTTGCAGGAAAATTAAACTTTTATATATCGGCAGTTGATACACTTCTAAAAAAAGTTAATGATAACCCAACTATAGGGATACTTCTATGTAGAGATAAAAACAATATAGAAGTAGAGTTTGCACTAAGAGATATAAATAAACCAATAGGTGTAAGTGAATTTGAATTAACAGAAGTTTTACCAGATAATCTTAAAAGTAGTTTACCTACAATAGAAGAGATTGAAGAAGAATTAAATATTTATAAAGACATAGAAAAAAGGTAAAAGAAGTGAATTATAATTTTTTAGAATCTGCATGTAGAAAAGATACTAATGCGGAAAAATATACTCTTAGAGAAGAGTTGTTTGGTACGGATGATGTTTTTCCTGTTTGGGTGGCAGATATGGATATTGACACTCCCGATGTTGTTCTCGAAGCTGTGAAGAGAAGGCTCGAACATCCAATTGTTGGCTATGAAGAGGTACCTAAAAGTGCATTTTTAGCTCAAATAGAGTGGATGAAAGATGAGCATGGAGTTGCGTTTGCCTTAGAAGATATGTTGTATTCTCACTCTGTAGTTGCATCTATGAGTGTAATGATTGAAGCTTTTAGTGAAGTTGGCGATAAGATAATAGTGCAAACACCTGTCTATCCTCCATTTTTTCATAGTGTCTTAGAGCATGATAGAGAGCTTTTAAAGAATCCTTTAAAACAAGATACCACTGGAAAGTATGTGTTTGACATAGAAGATTTAAAATTAAAGATAGACTCTAAAACAAAACTTTTACTTTTATGCTCTCCCCATAATCCTGTTGGAAGAGTTTGGCGTAAAGAGGAGCTAGAGGAGATTTTAGAAGTTTGTTTGGAGCATAATATAGTTGTGTTTAGTGATGAGATTCATTCTGATTTGGTGTATAAGCCAAATAAACATATCCCTTTTGCATCTTTATCGGATGAGGCAAGAGATATAACTATCACCGCTATTGGTGCTGGAAAAACATTTAATATGGCTGGTTTTTCTATGAGTAGTGTAGCTATACCAAATCAAGCTCTTCGAGATAGATTTTTAAAAGTATATAAACGGGTTCATTTTGCTCAAGGCTCTGTACTCTCTCATGTTGCTTTTGAGGCGGCTTATACAGAGGCAAAACCATGGCTTGAAGATTTAAAAATACATTTGATGCAAAATTTTACAATGCTTAAAGTTGTGTGCGAGAAGTATTCTGAGCGTATTAAAGTAACACCTATTGAAGCAACTTACCTAGCATGGCTTGATTGCAAGGGGATGAATATGAGTAATAAAGAGTTACGAAAGTTTTTTATCCAAGATGCTAAATTAGGTTTAAATTCAGGTCTTAGTTTTGGCAGAGAGGGAAGTGGCTTTATGAGGTTGAATTTTGCTATAAGCTCTGCTAAAATGTTGCAGGTTGTAAATCAGCTTGAAAATGCTTTAGAAAATAAATTTAGGAAATAGATGTGCTTAAGATAAATTGGGATGAATATAAAGAGTTTAAAAAACATAGACAGGCAAATGGAGATAATTTTACAACACTTTTAGAGTTTGTAAAAAGCTACTATAACATGGTAAATCCCAGAGAGATGTTTGAAGTGTTTAAAGCTGATGGATTGGCAGAGATGATGCTTGAAAAAAGAGATATAAAAGATGCAGAAGATTTAGAGAACTTTTTATTTAAAAAAAATCATGCGTAGTGACTTAGAAAAAATAGATAGTTTTTTGCAAGAGCATCATGTGATGAGCTTAGCAACATCCGCAAAAGATGAGTTAAGTGTGTGCAATCTTTTTTATGCTTTTTCTAAAGAAAGACTCTCCTTTATAGTGGCAAGTAGCGAAGAAACAGAACATATTAAACATATATATAGGAATCCGCTTGTAGCAGGAAGTGTAGTTTTAGAGACAAAAATAGTTGGAAAAATTCAAGGCGTTCAGTTTAGAGGTAAATTCTTAGAGTTAGAAGATAAAGAGCTGAAAAAACTTTACTATAAACATTTCCCATATGCTCTAGCAATGAATCCAAAACTTTGGCAAATAAAAGTGGATCTTTTTAAAATGACAGATAATACACTAGGATTTGGAAAAAAAATAATTTGGAAAAAATAGACTAATTTTTAGGAATATTTTTTTCTTTAAACAAGGAGCAATCAGTTCCACTACTTTGAAAAACAACAAGAGATGGAATTTGTTGTGATTTGAATCCATACGCTCTACATCCGTTAGGTTTAGCCGCTTCCCAAGTTACAAAATAGTGTTCACATCTTCTACAGTTTATTCTTTTCATAAATCTCTCTTTTTAAGTATGGAATTTTAGCATATTAGATAAAATAAGAAAAATAATTTCAATATGAGAGAATACTATGGATAAAATATTACTAATGCTACAACTCCAAGCACAACTAAATGATGCAACAAATGGGGAGGATTGGACAAAGGGTATAACTCAAAATGGTAAGGTGATTAACTGGAAAAGATGTATCTATATGGAGTGTGCTGAGATGGTTGATTCCTTTTCATGGAAGCATTGGAAAAGTATTCATAAAGAACCAGATTGGGACAATTTACAGATAGAGGTTGTGGATGTTTGGCATTTTATTATGAGTTTAGCGATTGAGGACTATGCTAAAAATATGCGGGGTAATATTATTGATTTAGCTCTTAATATATCTGAGCTTCCAAGTTTTTCAAAGATAGATACACATCATAATTTGTTTGATTCACAAGACAATGTGATAAATAAAGTGGAAAATATAATTATCCTAGTACTTAACAAAGAAAATTTTAATTTAGAAGAGTTGTTGAATGAATTTTTTGATTTAGTAATAATGAGTGGACTAGACCTAGAAACACTCTATAAATTATATGTAGGTAAAAATATTTTAAATCAATTCCGTCAAGACAATGGCTATAAAGAGGGTAGTTACATTAAAGTTTGGGATGGCGAAGAAGATAATGTGATCATGAAAAAAATGTGGGAAGAAGATGCTAATTTGAAGCCTGAAATTCTTTACAAAAATTTAGCAAAAAAATATTTTGCATTAAATAAGAGCTAAATATTGACAAATGTATTAGAGATAAAAAACTTATCATTTGGTTACACAAAAGATGTTTTACTTTATGATAATTTTTCTCTTAGTGTAAAAAAAGGTGAGATAAAGGCTATTGTTGGGGCAAGTGGAGCTGGAAAAAGTACACTGTTTGAACTCATTTTAAATAATCTTACCCCTTTTAATGGAGAGATTAGTGCATCACACATCTCTCAAGTATTTCAAGATCCTTACAGCTCTTTCCATCCAAGCTATTCACTCATTAATCAGATAGAAGATGTCGCTAATTTAGATACAATAGATAAGTATCTCAGCGCGATAAATTTAGAGCGAGAGTTACTTTTTAAGTTACCACATGAACTTTCAGGTGGACAGCTCCAGCGCGCTTCTATTTTAAGAGCTATGCTTATGAAACCTGCACTTTTGCTCCTTGATGAGCCAACATCAGCATTAGACAATATTATCCAGCTGGAGGTGATGAATATGCTTATAAATAATCTTGATGAGATGGGGATGCTTCTCATTACTCATGACTTAGAACTTGCCAAATGGTGTAGTGACGAAATAATCATGATATAAACATTTTAATAGCTGGATTTTAATTATTATTAGTTAAAATACGAGTATGTTAAAAACCATGTTAATAAAATTCTTTACATCAGATATAGCCTTTAATGATAACGCATCATATAGAAGAGTTATTTTAGTGAATACAATTTTAGTTTTAACTATAATTGTTTTTTTATTTTTTGCATATATTAATTATATGCTTTTATCAAACAACTTATTGGCTGTTTTTGAGATACTAAGTGCTTTTATATCTTTCTTGGCTTTAATCTATCTTCGTAAGAAAAAGATTATAAAATACGCTGCAATTGTAGCAACAATAAATCTTTTCACTTTTTTTATTATTTTTATTTATTTTAATCAAAATGAGCACTTTGGAATTATATGGAGTATATTTTTACCGATCTTTGCCATTTTGGTAAATGGTCGTCATACAGGATCATATTTCTCTTTAGCATTTTACATGATTGTAATACCAATGGCTTTTTCTGGAATCGGAGTTTGGCAAGATGGTTATTGGAATTATGTAGATTTTATTAGATTTACTATAGCGTCACTTGTTTTAACTTTTATTATGTATATGAATGAATTTTCATTAGAGAAGTCAGATGACAAACTATTTGAAATTAGGGTATTGGAAAATGAGTACATAGAAGAGTTGAAAAAAGTGGCTATAACCGACTCTTTGACAGGACTTTACAATAGAAGACACTTTACTGCTGTAGTTCCTAGACTCCTTATGCAGGCACAAAGGCAAGATGAGTTTATCAGTTTTTTCATGATTGATATAGACTATTTTAAAGAGTATAATGATTTTTATGGGCATAATAAAGGTGATGATGTGTTGCAAAAAGTAGCCTTTTTTCTTAAGAAGCATCTCAAGCGTTATAATGATTATGTTTTTCGTATTGGTGGTGAAGAGTTTGCTGGTATTGTTTGCTCGAGGAAAGCAAAAGAAACGAATGAGTGGATTGCTCAATTGTGTGAGATTATTGAAGAGTTAAAAATACCTCATGATAAAAGTGCTATTTCAGAGTATCTTACGGTCAGTATAGGGATAAAAACAGCACAAGTAAAAAATGGTGACAACATGGAGATGTTTTATAGAGAATCAGATAAAGCACTATATGAGGCAAAAGAATCTGGACGCAACAGAGTTAAATTTGCTTCGTAGCTATTTTAAAAAGTACTTCATAAGATAAAATCCACTACCCGCCATAAATATAGTTCCAAAAGCATTGAGTGTGATGTTTGTAAGTGCTAGCATTATATAACCACCCTCAAGAAGAAAAAAGCTCTCTATGGCAAATGTAGAGTATGTTGTAAGCGCCCCAAGCACACCAGTTGAGAGAAACGATTTAGTGGTGAGTGAAAAGTAGTTTGTGTACATGAAGTAGGCGATAATTACTCCCATTAAAAAGCTACCAATAAGGTTGACGCCAAGTGTTCCATAAGGGAGCTCGTGTGGTAGTTTATGTGAGATAAGACCATTGAGATATGCCCTTAAAACTGCTCCAATAAAGCCTCCGCTACCTATGGCTAGGATTGTTTGCCAACTCATCATCATACACCTTTTGCATTTTTACTCTTAGATTATTTAACCACTCTTTATCGCTCTTGTCCGCAATAAATGAATCTAAAAAGATTACCTTTATACATCCAGGGCTATAGTAGAATTTTTTAAGATTATAGTATTTGGAAGTTTGTATAAATACTACAGGCTGAACTCTAAGTTTATATCTGTCTGCTACAAGTTTAGCACCCGACTTAAAAGGAAGCATTTTGCCTGTTGTTGAGCGTGTTCCCTCTGGAAACATAGTTATGGTTCTCCCTTTGTCAAGTCTGTCTTTTGCATCACGAAGGAGTTTAATAAGTGAAGTTTTACTTTCTCTCTTAACGGCTATATCTTCTGGTAATCTCAGAGCTAAACCGAAAAAAGGAACATCAAAAAGTGCTTTTTTTGCAACCCATGCTAAATCTTTTTTTGTAATGGTTTCCATCACCCCTATATCTAAATCACTTTGATGATTTATGAGAAACATTTGAGTATCTGGATCCTCTTTCCCCTCAATGTCTGTTGAGTAAAATATACTCCACCTTAGCATCCAAGATGTGATTTTTCTAGCATAAGGTCTAGGAAGAAAAGGGTATAGTAGTATCATCATAATTAGAGATACAAAGATTGTTATAGTGGCATAGAGCCAGTTAATAAGAGCAAATATCTTCATTTTTTACCCAACCTATCTTTTCATTTTTTAGTTTTACTTTTACAAACTCTTTTACATTTCCCTCTTTTTGTAGATAGTATTCACTACTTGTTGTTTCAAAAATGGTTCCATTTTTTACAGGAAGCAGATATATATGTGCACCATTTTTTATGCAAATATCTTTTTGAGGAATTGCAAGATATGCTATATAGATAACTGGTATTATTACGAAGATTAAATATATGTATTTTTTTCTCCAAATAATAAATAAAAAGATAACGAGAGCAACAGCCGCCGCAATACTCATTTTTAATCTTTCGCGTGATTGATCCTTTGGTTTAAGATCAGTTTGTGTTGTTACGCTGTCATCATGAACTATTATAGGTATATTTACCAAAGAAAATGTATTGTATTGAAGATTAAAGTACGAAAAGGAAAAATTTTCTATCTCTTTTTCAATAACTGCATAGTAAGTTATTCTTGAATTAAAAATAGAGTCATATATAGACTCTATACCTTGTTTTTTTACACCATTTAAGTGAAAAGTGCTAATGTCACAGTTGCTAGCTTCAGCTACAAACACAAGTATATTGTGTTGGTTGTCAAAACTTGTAGTTTTATACTCTATAAGTTCAAAAGAATTGGCAATAATATTTGCAAAATCTTTTTTTGGATTGAGAGTAATAACATTGAGATTTGTTCCCAAGATTGTTTCAGGTTTGTATAATATATGGTCGTTAGTTATAAGTGTCGCTGTAAAGTCTGGAAGTCTTATTTTGGATGATGTTGCTAAAAAATAAAAGGTATCATAAAAGTATTTAGAATCTTTTTGAGTATATGGAAGGTTATTTAAGGGTTCAACCCCTTTGTAATTTGTAAGCTCATATTGGACAGTTATCGAATTTTTAACAGTTGATAAGGTTTTTAGCGTAACAGAAAAAATCTCACCTTTAAGAACTCTTTTGGGAGTTTCTTTATAACTAATATAGAGAACCTTTTTTGGGTAGTATTCTAAAGTAGTTTGATTTGTATCGTTAATATCAAGTATATCTATCTCTTCTTCTATGTAAAAATCAACACTATCTTGATTTGTTTCATTCAAATCAAAAGTGCTAATCTCATTTGCTACTAAGGTTGTTAACAACAGCAGACTTAATAGAAGTAATCGAATCACTACTTTAGAAATCCTTGTAGCATTTTTATACCATCATCACTACCTAAGATTAATTCCATAGCACGCTCTGGATGTGGCATAAGTCCAAATACATTTTTTTCTTTGTTGCAAATACCAGCAATAGAGTCAACACTTCCATTAGGGTTTTGAGCTTCACCGCTAGCGTTTGTATATTTTAGAAGAATCTGGTTGTTTATCTCTAGCTCTTTTAATCCATCTGGATCGATAAAGTAATTGCCATCATGGTGAGCTATAGGGATATTTACAACATCATTTTTATTCAATTTTTCTAAGAAAACATTGTTATTATTGATAACTTTTAAATGATGAAATTTAGAAATAAAATGAAGACTATCGTTTCTCTTGAGTGCGCCTGGGAGTAGTCCAGCTTCTGTTAGTACTTGAAAACCATTACAGATACCAAGAACTTTCCCTCCACTGTTTGCATAGTCAGTTACTGCTTTCATAACAGGAGAAAATTTTGCAATAGCACCACTTCTAAGGTAGTCACCATAAGAGAAACCACCAGCAACTACTAAAAGGTTAGTATCAGATGGGATAGACTCAGATTTGTGCCATATGATTTGTGTTGTTGCACCCAATTTTTCAAATGCATATTGAGTGTCATATTCACAGTTGGTTCCTGGAAATTGAAGGATAGAAACTTTCATTAAACTAGCTCTATCTCGTAATCTTCAATTACAGTATTTGCAAGAAGTTCTTCGCACATTTTTGTAACATCACTCATGGCTTGTGTTTTATCTTGCGTATCTAGTTTTAAAATGATTTGTTTACCAACACGAACATCATTTACACCTTGAAAATGCAGAGAATCTAGTGCGTGGTGTACAGCTTTACCTTGAGAATCTAATACGCCTGCTTTTAAAGATATGTTTACTATTGCTTTCATCAATTATTTTCCTAAAATTCTATTTAATACTTCTTCGTATGCTACTTTTAAACCACCTAAACCTTGACGAAATCTATCTTTATCCATCTTCTCACCACTCTCTACATCCCAAAAACGACAGTTGTCAGGTGAAATTTCATCAATAAGTATAATATTACCATCTTTATCTTTTCCAAATTCTAGTTTAAAATCAACAAGATTAAGACCTTTTTCAAAGAAATAAGGCTTAAGAATATCATTGATTTGTCTAGCAACACGGCGAAGTTTATCAAGTTCATCTTGATAATCAACAAGACCCAAGATAAGAGCATGTTGGTCATTTAATTTTGGGTCACCTAAGTCATCATCTTTGTAGTCAAATTCTACCAAAGTAAAGGGGAGAACTTTTCCATCTTCAATGTTAAGAGTACGAGTAAGACTTCCAGTTGCAATGTTTCGAACGATAACTTCTATTAAAATTACATCAGCTTTTTTATGAAGCATATGGTTGTCATCAAGCATCTTTACAAAGTGAGTTTGGATACCTTTTGAATCTAAAAGCTTGAAAAGCTCAGTACTTATCTTGTTATTGAGTGCACCTTTACCTTTTTCGCTGGACTTTTTCTCACCATTAAACGCTGTTAAGTCATCTTTAAACTCTGAGATTACTAAGTTTTCATCATCTGTTAGAAATAATCTTTTCGCTTTACCTTCATACAGTAATTCTCTTTTTTCCATTTTACTTATCCTTTTACTATGATTAGAGCTTTCATAATATCACTCGCTTCTTTGAGTTGAATATCTTTGTTTAGCATCTCAGGCGTAATTATATCTTTTTTAAGTTCTGTATTTTCTTTGTTTTGTTTGCTTTTTTCTTTTGTTTGTGTTTTTTCCAGCTCTTCTTCTAAGTGTTTTTTTAGATCAGCTTCTTTTATAGAAAAACCATTTTCATGATTTTTAACCTCTCCTGGAAATACTTCTATATCTGGATTAACACCAACAGCTTGAATAGTTCGTCCACTTGGAAGGTAGTATCTTGCGATTGTTAGCTTTATAGCTTCTTTATCTGTTATAGGCAATATAACCTGAACACTCCCTTTTCCGAAAGTCTTTTCACCGAGGATTACTCCACGCTTATGGTCTTGCAAAGCACCACTAACGATTTCAGAAGCACTTGCACTCCCTCCATTCACTAAAACAATAACAGGCACATCTGTTATCGTGTTTCTGCTTGAGGCAGAGTATATTTTATCATCAGCTTTTTTACGACCCTTTTGAGAAACAATTTCTCCTTCATCAACAAAAAGATCAACAAGTCCAACTGCTTGGTCAAGAAGTCCACCTGGATTGTTTCTCAAATCAAGAATAATCCCTTTTGTTGCAACTTTTCTCATTTTAATTGCCTTAGTAACATCATCTACAACTTTTTTATCGAAGCTTGTAACTCTTACATATAGTACATTATCCCCAATAGTCTTTGTATAAACAGACTCGATAGTAATTATGCCTCTCACTATGTGAATTGGAAGAGGTTTGGCTTCCCCTTTTCTAACGATAGTGATATCGATAGGTGTTCCAACTTTGCCTCTCATAATAGAAACAGCTTCATCAATAGTCATGTTGAGGGTTGATTGCTCGTTAATTTTAAGGATAATATCACCCGATTTTAGACCAGCTTTATCAGCTGGCGTCCCTTCGATCGGTGCTATAACAGTTAAAGCTCCATCACGGATGCCGACTGTGATACCAAGACCACCAAATTCACCATCAGTTTGAACCTTTAATTTTTTGAAATCTTTTTGAGTCAAAAAGTTAGAGTGTGCATCTAAATTGTTCATCATCCCTTGTAGGGCTTTGTCCATCAACTCTTCAATAGTTACATCATCAACATTGTACTGCTCAACTATACTAATTACTTTTGTAAATTTTGCTAGTGATTCAAGTCTTGAGGCTTCTTTTACTTCAGCCTCTTTTTGAGTTTGTGCAAAAAGGTTTGTCGAGAACAGCAAGGCGATAGCTAGTCCAATAGAGGTAAAGCCAAGGGTCATAAATGTTTTGTTTTTCATAATATTTCCATGATAGATTTTTAAAGAAGATATTATAGTTAATAAGCTATTAATAAACCCTTTAATGATTTTTTAGAGTTGGTGTTATTTTTGACTCAGGACTTAAAGCTGCCAATAGCCATTTTTTACAATTCACTTCCCCATTTTAATGCATCGAGCCCGTACTTTTCTCTCATCTTTTGTGTAGAGTTGGTGAGTTTTTTCATTTTTTCTTCATCATTAAAGCCTATAAGTGAAAGTTCTTTTTTAGAATCACGAGTAAAGCTTGAGCAGTTGATACTAAGTCGTATGATATGAAGTCGTCTTTGTGTATCGGCTTCATTGAACAGGGTTATGCAAAGAGAGTCGAACTTTTTTTCTGTAAAAATTTCTGCCAAAGAGATATTTTTATGAGATTTTTGATTCATCTCATACGCGATGCTTAGATGAAAAACTGTTGGGATAACATCCATCTTAAGTATGGCAAAACTAAGGTGACGCGCAAGAACATGAACCCTTCTTTTTAGTTCTGCCCTATCATGAAGTGGATCAAAGGTGCGTGAAATACCTATGGATTTTCTTTGGTGTGTTGTTTGTATGGGTGCATCGGTGAGCCCACAAACACGCTTGTATAACTCTTTTGCATAGGGACTCCATGACTCAACCGTGCCCCTTCTTCGCTTAAGATCTCCAAGAGTATGGATGTGAACTGAGTAAAGTTTTTTTTTCATGCTTTTCCCTATCCCTGGGAACTCTCCAACGGGAATATTTTCTATAAAAGAGTTAAGCTCATATGGATAAATAGTTTTGCATCCAAAGGGCTTAGCGGCAGTGGTGGCGAGTTTTGCAATATATCTTGTTGAAGCAGCACCTATAGAAACAGGGAGTTTTAAAACTCTTTTGATCTCATGTCTGAGGTTATCTATAAACTGCTCTATCTCATCATCTTCTATCCAACCACTCAAGTCTCCATAAAATTCATCTATACTCGCTTGTTCAACAAGTGGAATTTTAGAAGCCAAAAACTCATGTAGCTCATGGGATAGCTTTTGATACAAAGACATATTTGGTGCTTTTATGATTAAGTGGGGGCATAAACCTAAAGCCTCTTTGATACTCATGGCAGTTTTTATACCATAAGCTCTCGCTTCATAAGAAGATGTTGTAAGAATTCCGCGAATTTTTCCACGCTCATCTTTGAAAGCATCAAGGTCGTCATCGCTCTTTTCATAGGCTTTGTAAAATGTTGGAACAAAGCTTCCAGAGTTTTCAAAACTTACAGTTTGTTTTTTTGCTTCTTTGTTAAAAATCTTTGTATCACTACGCCCACCAATAGCCATAGGCTTTCCTATAAGAGATGGATCTTTTATGCGCGCAGCACTTGCAAAAAAACAGTCTATATCTATGTGTATTTTCATATTCTTTCTATTTTTGATATAATACCAGAGTAAGGAGTTATTAAGAGGGTTATACCCTCCTAATTTTTAGTCTTACCTCGAATCGCCAAATTCTTAAGGTAAGAACTAAGTTAAATCGCTTCAAAAGCGACCTCCTATTCTGGTTTGTCCCGTACGAGTAATCGTTCGGGAACATTTGATTCTACATTAAAAATCCCCATAAATTTAAAAATATGACAAATTGCAAAATAATAGATATAATTTCAAAAAACTATTAAGGTAGAAATATGGCACAAGTTCCAGCAGATATAGGATGTAGAAATGAGAAGTGTATTGCTAAAGATGATTGCAACAGACAGGTGATAGCAAAAGATGGTACTGCTCGTGAGATTCAAGAGTTTGGCGGTAGTGAAGTTAAAAAATGTGGTAAATTTATCCAAAAGTAAATGAGATATTTACTTCTTGTCTTTACCCTTTTATTTACAGCTTGTAGTACAAAAAACTATGAGATAACTCAAACAAAAATAATCATCATAAAATCACCAAAGCTAAAGTTTGCGGATGTTGGTTATATCCGTAACAGTGATAAGAGTATAGAGATGGAACTTTTTATTGCAGGCAAGGCTATAGAGAAGTTTACCATTAACCATCTGGTTTGTACTAGCGAGGGGTGTATGAGTAAGAGTGGGTTTAATGAAGATTACTTAGATGAATCATACCCTGATACCATACTTCAAAACATACTTTTAGGACACACTATTTATGATGGTAAAAACAGAGTGCAAATTAAAAATGGATTCTCGCAACATATAAGAGATGAAGATGTAGATATTCGCTATAGAGTAACTGCACAAGAGATATTTTTTAAAGACAAACAAAACAAAATAATATTTAAAATCAAGGACACAAAATAATGGCTAATAAGTTTGTAGGAGCACATACAAGTGCAAGTGGTGGAGTTTTTAATGCTGTAAAAAATGCTGAGGCTATCGGAGCAAAAGCATTTGCACTTTTTACAAAAAACCAAAAAAGATGGGATGCAAAACCACTTGATACTAAAACAATAGACCTGTTTAAAGAGGCTTTAGCCAAAAGTGGAATACTGCCTAAGCATGTCCTTCCACATGATTCCTATCTCATTAACCTAGGACATCCAGATGAGCAAAAGCTTATCAAAAGTAGAATGGCTTTTATAGATGAGCTTGAGAGATGTGAGATTTTAGGACTTGATAGATTGAACTTTCATCCTGGTAGTCATTTGGTGAAACTTGGTGTAAAAGATAAAAAAAATCCAGAGCTAGTAGATAAGGTGGAAAAAGAGTGTTTAGATGTGATAGCAGAATCGATCAATATAGCCCTTGACAAAACAAGAGGTGTCAAAGCAGTTATGGAAAACACAGCAGGACAAGGTACAAACTTAGGGTATAAGTTTGAACATCTTGCATATATAATTGACAAAATAGAAGATAAATCACGCATCGGTGTTTGTATAGATACTTGTCATATGTTTACAGCGGGTTATGACATAAGAACTCGTGAGGTTTATGATAAAACTTGGGGCGATTTTGATGAACTAATTGGCTCAAAATACTTAATGGGGATGCACATAAACGACTCTAAACCACCTTTGGGAAGTCGTGTAGATAGACATCACTCTTTAGGTGAGGGTGAGATAGGTTTAGACGCTTTTAAGTTTATAATGAATGATGAGAGGATGGATGATATCCCACTTGTGTTAGAGACGATTGATGATACAATTTGGAAACAAGAGATAGAACTTTTATACTCATTTGTTAAATAAGTAGAAAAGTTTTATAACTTTTTGGTTACACTAAGAGTTATTTTGAAATTTAGGGAGGGTGTAATTTTGATTATGTTGATGAGAAAAAGTTCAAAGTATCTTCTTGTTTTACTTGTATTATTGTCATTTAGTGCTTGTACAACCGATGAGAATGAGGGTGCAAACTCTATGGATACAGGTTCAAGTGAATTTGTCAGTGCTGAGGTGATTGAGGATATAAATGCATCCACAATGCTTTCATATGTGAAAGGAGGTATTGACGCTAATGCGACAAATGCCTTTGCGTATAAGGCTGTAAAAATAACTTACAACACACTAAACCAAAATGATGAAGCAGTTGTTGCCTCTGGTCTTTTAGTTATTCCAACTCCAACGGATGCTTACAAGGCTTATTTGGCATCACTTGGCAAGTCCTTTTCTGTGTCAATGCTTTGCGACAACCACGGTACAATCTTTTTAGATTCCGAAGCTCCAAGTAATGTTGAGGTGGTAAATGGTGTTCCAGACTATGCACTTGCTACTTTAATGACAGGTTATGCAGGGTTTGCAGGGATATATCCTGATTATATTGGGTATGGGGAGTCTCAAGATGTTTCTCACCCCTATATACTTAAAAAAGCTTCAGTAAGAGCCTCTTTAGACATGATAAAAGCAAGTATGAAATATATGCTTGATGAGGGGATAGCGATAAACTATCAGCTTTATATCTCAGGCTATTCTCAAGGGGGACACTTAGCTATGGCTTTGGCTCAAGAGGTTGAAAACAGTTTTGATAATGTCACGCTTAAAGGTGTCGCACCAATGGCAGCACCACATGATGTTGAAGCATTGGCAAACATAGAGATAAACGCAAGCCATACTATGGTTTATCCAGCCTTTTTAGGTTATTTGGCAAACTCTTATGCTTACTACTATGAGGGGATAAATTTAAGCAACATTGTAGTAGAGACAAACACAACAAAATATCAAGCTCTTTTTGATGGAACAAAAAATAATATAGCTATCCATACTGCTTTAGGACTTGTTACAGATGCAAGAGGGGGATTTAACCAACATACTGCAGATGCTTTATTTAAGGAGGAATTTATCAATGACTATCAAAACAATGCCAACAGTCTCATACGACAAAAATTTATAGAAAATAAGTCTTATGACAGCTGGACTCCAAGAACAAAAGTGAACTTGATACATTGTTTTGAAGATGAAATTATCCCTTTTAGTATGTCACAAAATGCTTTTAATGAATTAAATGCAACGGGTGCAGATATAACACTTTCGCCAATACCAAATGCTTATATACCAGATGCAACTCCAGAAGACCCATTTGTTCATGGGAGATGTGCAAGTGTGGCATATGGAGCAACAACAAAATGGTTTGCAGATATTAGAAGTGGAGTGATACAATGAAAAACAGATTATTAAAAATAACACTACTCTCTTTAGTGGCAAGCAGTGTAGTTTATGCAGGTGGCTTTAAAATACCACAAACATCTACAAATGCAGTAGCACTCGGTGCTGCAAATGTTGCGCATACGCATACGGCAGATGCAGCGTACTATAATCCAGCAAATATGGTTTTTATGGATAATGAGAATAACTTTGAATTTGGTCTAATGTATCTTAATACAAGTGCTACAAATTTCAAGGGTCAAGATACCATGGCTGGTATAGATATAGACTCGGAGAGTGAAACGGCTTTTGTTCCCTCTATCCATTATGTTTCTCAAAAACTAGGGGAGGCTAGAGTTGGATTCAGTATGGGTGTTCCCGGGGGTTCTACGAAACGCTGGAAAGAATCACCAGCCTTGGATGTAGCAGAAGAGTTTACCTTAAAAGTGCTAGAATTTAACCCAACTGTAGCTTACCCAATAAACGATGAAGTATCAGTAGCATTGGGTATTCGTATGGTATATTCTGAGGGTATTGTAAAAAGTACTGCAGCAGCATCTCGCGATTTGGTTGGCGATAGCATAGATTTCGGTTATAATATCGCTCTTTCTTACAAACCAATAAGTAAATTGGAATTTGGTTTGACATATCGCTCACAAGTAGATTTAGAAGAAGAGGGAAATGCAAAGCTTTATATCGGAAGCCCAAAAGTTTATGATGGGGGAGCAAGTGTAACAGTGCCTTTGCCAGCACTTTTAAATGTAGCAGTTGCTTATACATTTGACTCAAAGACTACTGTAGAGTTTGTGTATGAGAAAAATTTTTGGTCTGCATACAAGGAGCTAGACTTTAACTACTACAGTGATATTCCTGCTATACTTATACCATCTATGGA
>JALSLJ010000030.1 GCA_026988315.1 Sulfurimonas sp.
CAATATGTGGCAATATGTTCCTAAGATAGAGAGAGTTATAAAAATACCGCCATCTATGATGCTTCAAAACTGGATGGGTTCTAACATAACAAACGACGATATGGTAAGGCAAAGCTCAATTACAGAAATTTTGATATGCAAATATCTTCCAACCTTCTCTATTCAAACTTTTATCTCGGCAGTTCACTCTCTTATAGTTTTAACATCTTTTTAAGTGCTTCACTCCTTTATATTGAGAGTTTTAATGAGCAAAATTCCCGCTTTATCTCTCCAGCAATCGATTATTCATTTAATGACTACAACTCTTTTTCTCTTGCTGCAATGCTTCAAGATGGTTCACATCATAGTGAGTTTGGGATGATAAAAAACAGTTATTTCTTTAAATATAGTCTGGTGTTTTAGAAAATTAAGATTATTATACAATTCTTCATAAACTCTTCATAAACATATAATAAAGTTTCATAATTCAACTGAGGAGTTAATTATGAATAATATTTTAAAAACATCAGCACTATCACTTTCAGCGGCACTTGTCCTTGGGATGAGTGGCTGTTCAGATACAACTACTGATACAAGTGATGCAACAGATTCAACTGTAAGTGGAAAAGCGGTAGATGGATACTTAATCTACTCAACAGTTTGTTTAGATTTAAGTAATGACGGGTTTTGTCAAATAGGTGAAGAGCCTGTTACATCTACAGATATAAATGGTTCGTTTACACTTACTGTGACGACTGAGCAAAAGACGCATGCTGGCTATGCAACTGCACCACTTTTAGTGTATGGTGGCTATGATTCAGATACTAATTCTGACTTTATTGGGAAGCTAAAAGCTCCATTTGATGAGACACAGCCACAAATTAATATCACACCTATCACCACTATGGTTGAGGCTATGGTTGCTCAGGGTGACACAATAACTGCAGCAGAAAATGCTGTTAAAAATATGTTGGGATTACCTGATACAGCCGATTTGGGAGCTGACCCTATACAAGAAGCTGAGACAAACTCTACTTTACTTGTATCAGCTTTACAGCTTCAAAAAAGTTTGGAGATTTACGCTTCATCTTTAAAAGATGTCAATACTAGCAAAAGCCAAAATGACCTACTTGAAGATTTATATGAATCTTTAGCTTTTGCGTTACAAGAGCAGCAAACTACTAACTCAGACTCAAATTTGACGGTTATCTTAGGTAAAGTAGCCGATAATCACGATGATTTAGATGATAGTGATCACGATAATGCTACAGAGCTAACTAATAAAGTTGAGTACATTATAAAGAGTGATTATGAGGAAGATGATTCTATAGACACTGAGGTGATTGGTACTAAAATTGGTGCTATTCAAAAAGAGATTGAACTTCATGTAATAGACGGAAACAGCACTTTAGATGAACTTGACTTTGATGATATAACTAGCAAAGACTTTAAGCTTTTATATGCTGAAGAGATTTTAGATATGGTTGATTATGAGGGTAGCGACAGTGCATTTGATGCTTTAGCAGAAAAAATCGCAACTATACTAGAAAACGCAGGTATGCAAAACTCTTTCTTGCCAATAGCAGATGAAATTGCAGCTCTTAAAGGAAGCACGGAAGAAGATGTAATGAATATCGGATTACAATATGAAGCAAAAATGAATGGTTTTGAAGATGATGCTGATGATTTAGACTCTTTTGTAAATGCACAAACTATAGCTTGGGATGTTCCAATGAGTGTATATAATTTTGATTATGATGAAAATGATGCAATAGGCTATAGAGTAAATTCTTTATTAGAAGATGGTGTTCTTGAAGAATCATTGATGGTTTACAACCCTGCAACTAAAGTATTTGAGGCTAAAAGTGAAGATTATAGCCAGATGACTTTAGTAGATGGAAACTGGACGCAAGAATCAAATACAAGCGCATATACACTCTCATCTGATAGTACAGAGCTATCAGTAAATGATGTAAATATAAAACTGATTCAAAAAATTGATTTAGCTACTCAAGCAGATGAAGATCTATTTGATGAAATTAAAGATGTGTTTGAGGATGTACTTGGAGATAGATTTGAAGAGATTCATGATGACGAATCAAGCCAATATGTTTCATTTAGCAGTGGAGCTGAAGCTTATGTACTCGCTTTTAAAGGTGAAGAGAGTTACAGATTAAGTAGCACACCATTAACTTACTCTAGTGATGTAAATACTACATACTCTAGTTTACAATCATTTATTGAAGCAAAAACAGGAACATCTTTAATTTATGGATACGATGATGATCATGGAATCTCATTTAATTTGCCTGATGGTGGAGTGAGTATAGATATTAATGCTACTGGTACAATGTCAAATATGGCAACTTGGGAAGTAAGATATATCCCTAACACAACAGAGTTAGCAATCTTTATCAAAGAGAACACTTATAGTTATGATGATTCACATGAAGAGATATTTTTCACTCTTTACAATGGCGCTGTTCATCAAGGTGAATACTTTAAAGCTTCTAGTAAATATGAAATTTCTGATAACTTAGAGTTTAACGATATTGCATTGAATGATATTGTAAATGCAATAGCATCAGCAAACACTATAGATAGTTCAACAATAGCTCCATAGATAAATAATTTTACTACTTGTAAACTCTAAGGCAGGAGGAAATTTCCTCCTGCTTAGTCAATTTATAAAATGTTTATATGTTATACTATTGAAAATTATATGAGGATTTAAGATGAATAAATTGATAAGTGTTTTAGGTGTTTTATCTATTTTAGCTTTGGTGACTTTGAGTGGATGTGCATCTAAAGCTGCTCCACAAAAGAGTAATGATTATTATGATAGAGCAAATAAGGCATCGAGCGAAGCTCAAGATAGGCTAGATAGAGAATAGTGTAAAGCCTATTCTCTTTTAAGTGAACGGAAAAATTCCATCTCAGGCTCACGCAAAATTCTAATCATATTTGTAGAACCTTGCACCCCTACAGGGTCTCCAGCAGTTAAGATGTAGCTTTTGCTTGGTTGAAGCACCTCTCGTTTTAGACCTTGATCCATAACCTCACCCATCATTTGTCCGAGAGAATTTTCTTTTACTAAAAATGCAGGAACAACACCCCAGCACATAGTTAAATATCTGGCAATTTTTTTATCATGAACTACGGCATATATGTCTCTGCGCGGACGATAGCGAGCTATCTTTCTTACAGATGCGCCAGAAGAGGTAAGCCCAATAATTCCCCAGGCATCTACATCTTGACATAGTTTTACAGCCGCTTCATTCACGGAATCAGTTGCATCCTTAACCTTAAAAAATTCTAGCTTGTTAAACGGGTAAATTTTTTCAGCTCCCTGAATAGTTTGTACCATTGTTTGTACTGCAAGAATAGGGTTTTGTCCAACGGCACTCTCCTCTGAGAGCATTACAACATCCGTACCATCTAAAACAGCATTAGCGATATCACTAATTTCTGCACGAGTTGCACGCTCTTTTTCAGTCATAGAGAGTAGCATTTGTGTTGCTGTAATTACTGGTTTTGAAGCTGCATTTGCTTTTTGTATGAGCATCTTTTGTAAGGTTGGTACTTCATAAAAGGGCACCTCTATCCCTAAGTCTCCACGCGCAACCATAAGACCATCACTCGCTTCAAGTATTGCGTCTATGTTTTCAACCGCGTCAAATTTCTCTATTTTTGCAAAAAGCTGTAAACTCCCGTGATTGTCAGTAATGATTTTACGAGCTTGAAGCATATCAGAGGCATCTTGAACAAAAGAGATAGCCATAAAATCAACATCGTTTTTGATCCCCCAAAGCATATCTTTTTTATCCTTTGGGGTAAGGACATCTATGCCAAGACGAGTGTTTGGGAAATTTACACCTTTTCTTGAAGATAATGTGCCACTGTTTTCAACTCTTACACTCACGCTCTCTTGTGAAGCTTCTATAACCTTTGTTCTAATCATTCCATCATAAAGGTAAATATAATCATCAACCTTGAGTTGCTTGAGAATTGACGGCTGATTTATGCATGTACGGTAACTATGTTGCGTAATTTGTGAACCAACAATTGTTTCACAAACAAACTCAATCAAATCGTTCTCTACAAGTTTAAATGGTTTTACAAGTTCGCCGACACGAATTTTTGGTCCACTAATATCTTGGAGGACACCTACGAGTAAACCAGTATTTTTTTGTGCTTGTATAATTTTTTGCAGTACATCATAATGATACTCATGGGTGCCGTGTGAAAAGTTCAAGCGAAATACATTTACCCCTGCATAGATAAGTGCTTCGATTTTTTCTAAAGTATCGGAAGCGGGTCCAATTGTCGCTAATATTTTTGTTCGTTTTTTCATCTATTTATCTTTTTGTTCTAAATTTAAGAGATAATATCATAATTTCTTTACAAAAATATTACTTGTTCTTGTATTTGAATTGTTTTTCAGATATAATCACCGTAATGAAAGATGATTTAGAGTTACATCTTTGGCTTGCTTTATATTGATGACGACCGTTAACAGTACAATCCGCCCAATAGAGAACTTCATTTTATATTTTCGACCATCTTGAAAAAGATGTATTTATACACAAAAAGGTATTGCAATGGCAGATATAGTTAACGGAACAGTTAAATGGTTCAACAGTGAAAAAGGTTATGGATTTATAGAACAAGAGAATGGTGGGAAAGATGTATTTGTACACTTCCGTCAAATTAACAACCCAGGTTATGGTCGTGTTTCTTTAGACGAAGGTCAAAAAGTTACTTTTTCTGTAGGTGAAGGCGAAAAAGGCCCTCAAGCAGAAAATGTAACACCACTTTAGTAAGCACTCTGCAACTAGCTTTTTAGCTAGTTGCACTTTTAAACTCCCCTCAAAAATAATTTCAAATGTTGAAATTTTTCTTTTTACTTATTTTAATTAACCAATTTTTACAAGCACAAATATCAGAATACGATATAAAACCTACTACTCTACAATCTTCCCAATATATGAATATAAAAATACTTGATTCCAAAGAGCTTAATTTTGATGATATGAATGGCATAAGAGTTACAGAACTCTCGGCATTAGCATATAAGAATAATATTTTATATGCACTGAGTGATAAGGGGTATTTGTACACCTTTACTATAAAGATTGAAAATAAGAGAATAAAAAGTTTAGATTTAAAAAAAGCAACCAAGCTAAAAAGAAAAAACGAAAAGGTTTTAAGAAAACAAGATAGAGATTCTGAGGGATTAGTTTTTTTAGATAATAATTTGCTCATTTCGTTTGAAAGAGAGCCAAGAGTTGCGCTTTTTTCTATAAATGGCATAAAAATAAAAAATAAAAAAATTCATAAAGATTTACAAAATATAAAAAACTATAAAAGCAAAAATAAAGCTCTTGAAGCAGTTGCTTATAATACAAAACAGGGGATTATAACTGCTCCAGAGATTCCACTCAACATAGAAAAAAAAGCATTTCATAGACTTTATACAAAAAATAAAACATATAAATTTAAAGCTAGTGGAAATATTACAGCCTTAGAGTTTATTGATGATGACACTATAATGGTGCTAGAGCGTAGTTTTAATAAAAAGAATTTTCATATAGTGATAAGCATTAGTAAAGTATATTTGAGAGGATGCAAAAGAAAAGTTTGCAAGAGTGAACTCTTAGCTACACTTGATTCCTTCGATGGCTGGAATATTGATAATTTTGAGGGTTTAACAAAGATTGAAAAAAATAAATACCTTATGATAAGTGATGACAATGACAATTTTCTTCAAAAAACACTTGTGGTGCTTTTTGAAATATAAACTCCTAAGAGTTTATCTCATTTTTAATGATTGTAGCTAACTCGCTACACGCAGTGATTTTTTGCTTGTATGAATAAGTATCTCTTAAAAGAATATCAATAAAAGCACTTCCAACAATAACTCCATCAGCACCCTTTACTTTATCTTTAGCAGTTTTTTGATTGACTCCAAAGCCTACATATGCGGGTGTATCAGAGTGTTTTTTTATAGATCTGAGAAATGGCTGTAAATCTTCACTTAGCCCAGAGCCAGTTATCCCTGTGTATGCAACCATATAGATAAACTTTTGCGCATCACTCACCACTTCTTTGATCCTTATATCGCTATCAGTAGGAGCTACAAAGCTGATATTTGCCATATTGTTTGCTTGAAAGAGTTTTACATATGCTTTAGCTTCCTCATGAGGTAAATCAGGGATGATGAAACCGTTTAGTCCAAGAGATGAGGCAAGAGGAAGAAGCGTTTGCATATCTTGCTGATAAAAGCTGTTGAAGTAACCCATCCAAAGGGTGTCAATCTTTGGAGCAACCTCTTTAGAGATCTCCAAAAGATGTTTAAATTTAAATCCAAGCTCTAGGGATTTATGGTTTGCTTTTTCTATCAAAGGACCATCTGCAACAGGGTCAGAAAAAGGGACACCAAGTTCAAGAGTATCAACTCCACTTTCACCTAAGCTCAAGGCTAAATCTATTGTAAATGATTTTTCTGGATATCCAGAAGTTATATATGCTACTAAGTTTTTCAATTATTTTTCCAAATCAGGTATTTTTAGTAAAGAATATTTTATATGAGAAAGTGTGTTATCAACTCTTAAGTCATCTTGCCACTGTGCAAACATATCACTAATGTTAAGTAGCCATGTGGTTGTTTCATCGCCTACTGGTTTATTGAGTTTTCTTAACTCTTCAAGTGCATCTTCAACAAATGCTGAAAGTTTAGCCATTGGTACGATTTTTAAGAAGCCAGAAGCAGACTTAATGTTGTGAAAAACACGAAAAAGTTCATTAATACTTCTCTCAAACATATTTGGTTTGGAGAGGTCCAGAATCATCACCTCCATGCTATCAACCATTATAGAGTAGTGATCTAAAAATTCATCAACTATCTCAAAATCAAAGTTAGCATCTAAATCACTTCTTATGCCCATAAAATAATTCCCCTTCTATTAGTCAAATTATAGCAATATTTAGTTAAAATTCTCTCTAAGTAATGAACCAAAAGAAAAGCCAACTAAAAAGAGTTTTAAAATGACTAAAAAAATGACTATCAGTTCTATAAAAAAGAGCAAAGGTGTAAAACCTTTGGTGATGATAACAGCTTATGACGCACTGTTTGCGAAGCTTATGGAGTCTAGTGCCGATATGATTTTGGTTGGTGATAGCCTCAATATGAGTTTTGCTGGAAAAGATGACACGCTCAGTGCCACATTGGAGCAGATGATATACCATACAAAAGCAGTATGTAATGGTGCTAAAAATAGTTTTGTTGTCTGTGATATGCCTTTTGGAACATACACAGACAAAGACAAAGCACTAGAGAACTCCATAAAAGTTTTCCAACAAACTAGTGCTGATTGTGTAAAAATTGAGGGTGGTGAAGATAAGGCAACCATAGTGAAATATCTTACATCCAATGGAATTGCGGTGTGTGGTCATATAGGCTTGTTGCCTCAAGCTTTTAGAAGCGAGGGTGGTTATAAGATAAAAGGCAAATCTGATAATGAGCGCGAACAGCTTATAAAAGATGCTAAAGCTATAGAAGATGCTGGTGCATTTTGCATGGTTATAGAGGGTGTAAAAGCAGATGTTGCTTCAGATATTGCTGCTTGTGTTGGAATCCCTGTAATTGGGATAGGTGCTGGTGTGGATGTTGATGGTCAGGTGCTTGTGTTTTCAGATATGCTTGGACTTTACGAAGAGTTTACCCCGAAGTTTGTAAAAAAATATATGGATGGTGCTACACTTGTTAGAGAGGCAGTTAAGAGTTATGCAGATGAGGTTCAAGAAAAAGAGTTTCCTCAAGAGATACACACTTATTAAGAGCAGATGATGGAAAGAATTGTAGAGATAGAAACATTTAGTGCAGATGAGGAGCAAAGCGAACTCTCCCTGCGTCCAGATGCTTGGAGTGAATACATAGGGCAAGAGCGGATTAAAAAAAATCTAGGTGTTTTTATAGAAGCGAGTAAAAAAAGGGAAGAAGCACTTGATCATGTACTCTTCTTTGGGCCTCCAGGACTTGGAAAAACTACACTAGCTCTTATTATCGCTAATGAGATGAACGCAAACATCAAAGTAACAGCCGCTCCAATGATAGAAAAAAGTGGTGATTTAGCTGCGATTTTAACAAACCTAGAGGAGGGTGATATACTTTTTATAGATGAGATTCATCGCCTTTCTCCTGCTGTTGAGGAGATACTGTACTCCTCTATGGAAGATTTTAGAATCGACATCATTATAGGGAGTGGTCCTGCTGCTCAAACGGTTAAAATAGACTTGCCCCGTTTTACACTTATTGGTGCTACAACAAGAGCTGGAATGCTATCAAACCCATTGAGAGATAGGTTTGGAATGAGTTTTAGGATGCAGTTTTACAGTTCTGAAGAACTAGCTAAAATTATAGTACAGGCTTCAAACAAGCTTGATAAAGAGATAGTGCATCAAGCTTCTATAGAGATAGCTAAACGAAGTCGTGGCACTCCCCGTATAGCTCTTCGTCTTCTTCGTCGTGTAAGAGATTTTGCGGATGTGGCAAATGAAGCAGATATAAAGCACTCAAGAACGCAGTATGCTCTTGATGAACTGGGGATAAACTCACATGGCTTTGATGAGATGGATTTAAAGCTCTTAAACCTATTAGTTTCTGCAAAAGGGAGAGCAATGGGGCTTAGTACAATAGCCGCAGCTCTCAGTGAAGATGAGGGAACTGTAGAAGATGTTTTGGAGCCATATCTTATTGCCAATGGCTACTTAGAGAGAACGGCAAAGGGTAGAAAAGCTACTCGCGCAACTTATGAAATCTTAAATATTTCACTTCCGAGTGAAGAGGGGACGCTTTTTTAATGAAACCACAATATTTTGTCGCTATACTTTTTGCAACTTCGCTTTATTGGATGTATCTTTTATATGCACCTTTTTTGTTGAGTATTACTATTGCTGCACTTTTAGCAGTTTCAACTTCAAATATTCAAAACTATTTAGAAAAAACTTTCAACTCAAAATTTTTAGGTGCACTCAGTTCAAGTTTTCTTTTGGCAGTTTTGTTTTTTGCTCCATTGGGATACTTTTTAACAAATTTAACTATTAAACTGAATGCAATAGACCCTGTTATGATTGATAAAATAGAGATATATATAAATAGTTTTATATTAAATCCACCAGAGTATCTCCTCTTTTTAAAACCATATGTCATGGATGCTATGAAAGATTTTGATGTGAATTCTTTGACCTCATTTGCACTTTCATTAACAGGTAAAATAGGAGCATTTAGTGCAGCTTTTTTAAAGAACGCATTTTTGGTAGTAGTTTTTTACTTTTTTGCTCAATATAATGGTTCTGTGATTGTTGGATTTTTAAAGCGAGTAATTCAAATATCTGTAGATGAGAGTACCTTGTTAACGAAAGAGCTTTCATCTGTTATGAGTGTTGTTTTTTACTCTATAATTATCAATGCAATGTTTCAGGGGATACTCTTTGGTGTAGTGGTCTCATTTATGGGCTATAATGGTCTTTTATTTGGAATTATGTATGGATTTGCATCCCTTATCCCTGTAATTGGGGGAGTGCTTATGTGGCTGCCATTTATGATATATGAATTTTCTATTGGAAATACAAGCAGTGCAATTTTTATAGCACTTTATTCTATTGTTGTTATATCTATCATTGCAGATACTTTCATCAAGCCTTTAATCATTAAAGAGATAAATATGAGACTCTTAGAAGATGATGATGCAAGGATGAATGAGTTGGTGATTTTCTTTTCGATTATCGCAGGACTTTCTACTTTTGGCTTTTGGGGTATGATTTTAGGGCCAGCAATTACAGCTCTATTTTTAACAATTTTAAAACTGTTTGAGGCAAGAACAAAAGAGTGCCAGACCACTTAGTCTTGGTACACCTCTGGAGCTTCGTTTTTCCATCTTCTATGCAACCAGAACCAAAATTTTGGTTCGCGTGTTATGATATGTGTTAACCAATCTGCTTGAAGTTGTGTAGCTTGTAAGATATCTGCTTTTTCATCGTCTGTTTTAGGAACAATAATCTCATCAAAAATCATCAATGTATAGTTCTCTTCATCATCTGTTCTCATCGTTACAGGGATGATAGCGGCATTGTATTTTCTTGCAAGGTAGGCAGCGGTTGGTGTTTGCCTGATTGGTTTGCCCATAAATGTAACCTCTAAACCATCTCTTTTTCTAGTGTTTGCATCTATAAGAAGACCACATGCTTTGCCTTGTTTTATCAGTTTTATAAGAGGTTTTACAACATTTGTTTTCTCTAAAGAGGTATTTCCAAAAGCCCCACGAGCTTCAAGTAGCCACTCTTGATAGGTTTGGTTTTTGAGTTTTTTATAAACCGCTGCAAGAGGCTCTATAAATGCACCGATAGAAGCACCACCTAATTCCCATGAGCAGTAATGGCTAGTCACATATATAACAGCGCGACCCTCAGCATGAACCTTGTTGAGAGCCTCAATATTTTCAATTGTAACTTTTTTTTTCAAATCCTCTTTGCTCATATGTCTGAGTTCCATGAGATGCAGAAAGTTGAGTGCTAAATTTTTGAAACTGTATTTTGCAATCTCTTTTTTTTCATCTTCACTCATTTTGCCATCAAAAGCATACTCAAGATTTTGATAGACAACTTTTCTATATCTTGAAGAGGCATAATAACCCATAGCTCCTATGGATGTAAAAAAAGTTTTACGCCATGATGCAGGTAAAATCATTAAAAATTTCTCTAATAATAAAAATAGTTTATATCCCATTTAGTAATTCCTTAGCTTGAAGTACAATCTCTTTGACCTCTATCTCTTTTATAGAGAAATCATCTTTATTAATTTTAAAAATATCTACATGCGAGGGTGATTTTATCCCTATGTTTCGAGGTGTTTCATAGATCATTCTTGTAGTAGTGGGACCAAAAAGTGTTATAGAAGCAACATTTTGCGCCCATGCCATATGTGTAGGTCCTGTATCATTCCCTATAACTAAGTCAACATTTGAGATAAGATGCATCAGTTCACTCAGTGAGAGTTTTGGTGCAATAGTTGCGAAGGGGGAGCTTTCACAAATCCATAAAGCATCTTGCTTTTCATGCTCACTACCCCAAATAATAAGGCAGTTTTCTTTGAGTTCATTGCATACTGCAACCATCTTTTCTTTTGGATATTTTTTAGATTCCCAAGATGCACCAATCACTATGGCGATATTTTTTTGAGTCTTGCTTAAGATGTTATTTCGCTTACCTCTAGTAAAGATCGGCTTTTTATTTAAAATCATCGCATCACTGACTTCAAATCCAAGACCATCTGCAACCACAAAACAGTTTCTTTTAATAATGTTCTCATCATAATCGACATGAGATGTTGTTTTGTAAAGCAGGGAAGTTATCCCCTCTCTAGCAGAGGTTTTATCAAAGCCATGAGTGTTTTTACCTATAATTCTCGCGACTATAGCAGATTTTAGAAGCCCTTGAACATCTATGATAATGTCAAACTCACCTAGAGAGCGAAGATGAGAGATGGTTTCTTTTAAAACAGCAAAGCTTTTCTCTTTTTTTAATCTTTTGAGATTTATGGAATGCACAGCTTCAAGAAGTGGATGGTTTTGCAGAAGTGGGGCAAAAACCTCCTCTGTAATCCATTCCACTTTTGCATCAGGGTAATGTGTGTGTATAAATTGAAGTACTACAGCAGTGTTAACAATATCACCAAGTGCTGAGAGTCTTACTATGGCTATTCTTTTCATTGGCAACATTATAGCAAAGTAGGCTTTTAAAGTATATTTGATACAATCATCAAAGTATAAAAATAATTTTAATTGAAATGGAAAATGTATATGGTAAAGATAATAAGTTTTGTTTTTTTTCTCAGTAGTTTAGGGTTAGCACAAGCAGTAGTTATAGATGAAAAAACAGGTTTAATGTGGCAAGATAATAGCTCTTCTCAGGATGTAATAAAAAACTATGAGGATGCGGATGATTACTGTAATGCTCTCTCTTTAGATGAGTACGATGACTGGAGATTACCAAGTATAGATGAGCTTATATCTATAAGCGACAGAGATAAGTTTAGCCCAGCAATTAAGGCAAATTTTTATAATGTAAAACATAGTTTTTACTGGAGTAGTAGCACCTATTTGGGTGATGCAACAACAGCTTGGGGTGTTCACTTTTTTGACGGTGGAGTACTTTGGGATTCTAAAATTTACAGAAACTCTGTTAGATGTGTGCGAGACAATCACAAAGAGTAGTAGTGATTATATGACAAAATGCAATATTTTAAAGATAAAACTATGAATTTGATATAATTTTACCACTTTAGAAGCTAAAAGAGAAGAAGATGAAACTTACGAAAGAGCAATCAAAAGATACAGAAGCTAAGTTAAGTAAACTAGGAATTTCATCTTGGTGTGAACTTGCTCTGCTTATCCCCCACTCTTATGAAGATTTTCGCTTGCATGATAGTATGAAAACACATCAGGCGCAACTTATTGATGCAACAATTGAGTCGGTACATCGTGCTCCCAACTCCATACAAATAAACTTCTTTGCACATAATTTTGGACATGTAGTTCATGGTGTTTTATTTCGCCCAAAACAGTATATGCTGCATCAATTTAAAAAAGGTGATAGAGATTATTTTTATGGGGTTATAGAGTGTAAAACTGGAAGTTGTTCCATGAGTATGCCAAGAAAAATCACTACCATAGGGGCAATCACACCAAAATATAAAACGGCTCTTAGAAATGATGTGATGCAAAGATTTGTGCAAAAGTATTTAACATACGAAAATTTGCAACTAGAGGGGCTAAAAGATGAGGTGATAAAGGAGGTTTTAAAACTTCATTTTCCAACTCAAGAGGTTTTAGACAGTCATGAACTAAGTGAAAAAACACTTTATGCTTTAAAATATATAGAACTTTTTACATATATGAAGCTCTTAGCAAGTAAAAGAAGGTATTTTGAATCTATAGCATCGTATGATAATTCTTATAAGGAGTGGGTAGATTCACTTCCCTTTGCGTTAACATCTGAACAAATAGAAGCGATAGAGGATATAAAAAAGGATTTTTCAAAAACTATAGCATCAAAAAGAATGATAGTTGGGGATGTTGGATGTGGAAAAACTATGGTGATATTAGCCTCTGCTCTTATGACTTTGCCCCATAAATCAATTTTGATGGCTCCAACTACCATCCTTGCAAATCAGCTTTTTGAAGAGGCTCAAAAATTTTTGCCAAATGTTAAGAGTATTTTAGTAACTAACAAAAGCAAAAAAGTTGATTTAAGTGCATTTGATTTTATTATAGGAACACATGCCCTTTTATATAGAGAACTTCCAGAGGCTGCTTTAGTGATGGTTGATGAGCAGCACCGTTTTGGAACCGCTCAAAGAAATTTGCTTGAAAAACTTGTAAGTAGTGGTTCTAAAAAGCCACATTATTTGCAGTTTAGTGCAACTCCAATCCCTAGAACATTAGCGATGATTGAGACAGCTCATATTGATGTAAGCCTTATAACATCCACACCGTTTGAGAAAGATATAACAAGCAAAGTTATCCATAAAAAGGATTTTAAAGATTTGTTTGAGCATATAAAAAAAGAGATAAAAAATAAAAATCAAGTTCTTTTGGTGTACCCTTTAGTGGAACAGAGTGAGGTTTTAGAGTATCAGAGTATTGAAGAGGCTCGAGGATATTGGGAAAAAAATTTTAAAAATGTATATGTAACTCATGGTAAAGATAAAGAAAAAGAGGAAGTGTTGCTAGAGTTTCGAGAAAAAGGAGACTTGCTTATTGCGACCACAGTTGTGGAAGTGGGTATCTCTTTGCCAAGACTCTCTAGTGTTGTGATAGTAGGAGCTGAGAGATTGGGACTCTCCACTTTGCATCAATTAAGGGGCAGGGTGAGTAGAACAGGACTCAAAGGGTATTGCTTTTTATACACAAACCAATCAAAATCGGAGAGATTAAACAGATTTGTTGAAACGACAAGTGGATTTGATATAGCAAATTTGGATCTGAAATTTAGAAAAAGTGGAGATTTACTCAAAGGAACAAACCAAAGCGGTTCTCAGTTTAAGTGGATAGATTTAGCTGAGGATGAAGAGATTGTAAGAAGTGTAAAAAGTGAGCTTGTTATTTAAAGTGTTTCTGGATGTAGTCACATCCAGAAGAAAGTTTTAATATAAACCGAATTTACCGTCGTTTCTTTTGTAAAGAACACGAGTTTTATCTTCGTTATCTATAAATATTTCAAACATTTTATCAGTCTCTTTTAGATCTTGAAGTACATCTTCAACCTCACGAGGTTTATATAAATCAAGTTCAACTGGTACAATTTCATCCTCTAAAGCTTCTTGAGCTTCACTCATATTTATGCCGTTATTTGCTTCACTTTTAACTTCATTAAGTCCAACTTTACGGTGTCCAACATCACGATCATGAATACGACGCATCGCTTTTTGAGCTCTTGCGATTGCTAAATCTATCGCAGCATAAAGGTCTTTGTTGCTTTGTTTAATAATAATTGAGTTTTTGTGTGAAAGGTGGATAGCAAACTCAACACTCATAGACTCTTTACCTTTTTTGGTTTGAGAAGTTGCCACTACATTAACTGATATAATGTCCATATTGTATTTTTCTAGTGTCTCAATAGATGAGTTCATATACGCTTTTATCGCATCTGTTAGTTCTACGTGTCTTCCTGTTAAAGAAACATTCATAATAATCCTTTTAAATATTACGAGATTATAACATGTAAAAGTTTAGGTAAAACTATAATTTTTGTATCGATCTTCTAAAATAACTAATTTTTTCACTTGTAATATTTTCATCCTCGACAATCACGCTTATGTCCATGAGCACTGAGCCATTTAGTTCTGGTGTTGTTATTTGAAAATAATTTCTTGCAGGCTCTCCGAGGTTTGTGCAGGGAGAGGGGTTTGAATAGATATAGAGAATATCAATATTTATATCATAGATACTATCTTGTGTGAAATTAAGATTGTCTATGGTGCATGGATTTGCTTGAGCAATTCTCAGAAGTGCATATTCTGCAGCACTTTTAGAGAGTAAAACAGCTTGCTCGTATATATATAAATCGGTTGTATTTTTAGCAGTTTTTGTTGTTAGGGATAGTGTTAGAGCTAAAATACTCGACATTATTATAAGAAAACCGATTGCCATAATCATGGCAAAACCTTTTCTTTGTTTTTTAGAATTAGAAGCTCTTAATATATAGTTTTTTCTTTGCATATTGAATACTCCTCATTTGCTACTAAATCACTTTTAACACAAACTTGTATCTTAATTAATGAGCCGATGCTTACATACCTGAAGGTATCTACATTTTGCATAATTAATTCTGCTTTACCATCATCTTTATAGTTTTCCCCTTCCCAAGGTTGGTAATCATAATAAAGCCATAGCTCACCTTTGTTGTTGGTACCTGCTTCATAAACTACAGCGTAGGCTGTCCATGCAAGTTTATAGTACTCATACACATCACTAAAGGGACCTGTGCCAACCGCTGGAGCAAATTCATTTAGATTTGCAGTTGTTGTTATGGGGTGCATAGTTTGATTTTGATCAGTTATTGCAACTCCATTCCATCCAAAACCATCTCTGAAAATATTGGAACCTATAAAAAACAGTGCTGCATCGTTGATGCCACTATTTCCATTAGACAGTGTATTTATGAGGATGTTGGTTCTGTTTGTATCTGTCATTGGGGAAACTATAGTGTTGGCATCTCCTAGATTGAAATCAACAACACCACTCCAGTTTGGTGGGTTTCCAACTGCATCTGAATTGCCACGAAAGCCATCTATATCACTTCCAATCCATTCAAGTATAGTATAGTCAGTACCACCAGCACTAGAGAGAAGCTCAAAGTCGCCATTTGTTTTTCTAGCTATTACTGATTCTTTTATGCGATGTTGCAATCTTGTAGATATAAACTCAACTGCTGTTGCACTGTTTGATTGCAGTTTACTATTGATACTAGAAAATATAAAAGTGTTATAGGCTTGAGCTAAAAACTCAACTCCAAATTTACCTAAGATAGCAAGTATAACGATAACAAAAATGAGCTCGAGCATACTAAATGCAGAGCGAGACTTTGAACTAGAAGAGTTTATACTAAACCTCACTGATAACTCCTTATCTCATAATCAACCTCACCGATATTTGCACTATATGTGCTTAAAACCACAATATCATTACCTTGACTATCTTTAATTGTTGCAGTAATTTTTTTTATGTTTTTGTTTAACGCGGTAGCAGCACCAAAGTCAGCAAAACTGATGCTCACATCAGTTGTTAGTGCCTCTTTATACCCTTCGGCGGAGACAGCAAAAGTACCTGTAGTATCTTCAAAAGTATCAGAACTTCCAACAGCATTATTGAGGTTTTGCACAGTAGTATCGTTTGTATCTGCGGTGGTTGTTATGCTTGTATCATTTAAACATGTTCTATGTTTTGCTTGGTTAATGTGTCCTGGTCTCAGTTTTGTAGTTGCATTGCAATCATTATTTAAATTTATTACCTTTGATAAACTACTTGTGCCATTAACATCCAAGGAATTTCTATCCCAGTAGTATGATGTAGCTTGATTGAGTTCAGCTGAAGCTGCAAAAATAGCTTCTTGAACTAAGCTGTTCTCAATACTCTTAGAACTCACACTCGTCATACTTGGCAAAGACATAATAATAACACCTACAACTACAATAGTAAATACCACTTCTATAAGTGAAAATGCTAATCTATTATATAGTTGTGTAGTTCTTACCACATACTTCTCCTGTTGGTTCTTGAGGCTCCATCATTTGAAGTACTAGAGTCTGTTTGGTTCACCCCGCTCCAACCAGCAGCACTTGTATCATACTCAATATTAAATTCATTTGTAGTGTCGTTTGCATTATAAGGATTGTAAATCAACCATCTTGAAGCATTATTTTGCATAGTCCCTTTGTAAGGATAGCCTAAAACTGCATCATATGTAAAAGTAAAACTATCTGGATGCTTGCCAGTTGCTATATTATTGCCATTGGCATTAGTAGCAGTGATATTTGCTCTTGAACCTTTTTGAGTAACTGTGTTCGCTGTTCCAAGTGATGCAGAGTGCTTAGTGTTTATAAACCATCTTGGGTCATCATTGTACCTAGAATTTACACCATCTTGAAGGAGTGTTTTGTCGCATCCAGCACCATTACAAAAAACCTCATAATATATAAGACCATCCCCACTAGGACCAGCATATCTGTAAAGTGGAGCATGAGTTCGTCCGTAATAGTGAGTGATATTTTGGTCAACATCTAATGAAGCCCTTGTTGTTTTAGTAACTAAATCAGCAGAAAATGTACAATCATTTATAGCATCCGTACACTCTACATTATAACTATCATAACTGACACGAATTGGATTTGCCGCAACATTGTTTACTCTATTGAAATTTAGATTGAGTCTTGTGTTTATTGAACCATTTAAAAGTTTTGTGAAGTTAGATGTTGGAACCTGAATTTGCATCGGTGTATTGTGTGTAGTCTCATCAACATCAATGGTATCAGCACTAATAAGAGTCGCGTTTATATCCAAATTATGCAATTTTGCTTGATATGCTACTGCATTACCTGCTACATCACTAAGTGTTGTGTCTGAATTATTTATATCTATATTTATCGGTTTTGCATAACACTGTGAAGTGAAGTTACTTAAGTTGGTGCCATCGTATCCAACTGCTTTTATAAAACCATTGAGGTGAAAAGATAGGTTTTCATCTTGGTTATTATTAAAAGAGGTATCAGCCATATAGATAAAAGAGTTTGCACTCAATGTAGTGTTGTTATCAATACCAAAAGATTGAGTAATTGAGTTGAGGTCAAACTTGTATGGATGAAATGTAACATTGATGTCGTTATAAACTAAGTTGGCATTGTCGTTTGTATGATTTGAGCTTATGTTACAACCGTTTAATATATCTGTAGTGGGGTAAGGATCATTTAATTTAACAACTGAACTATCAAGAACACAGTCTGGTATATCTGCTCCGAGGAAGTAACTTCCTGTGTGGTGTACCATATAGTCTGGGTTGTTATCAACGGTTGTCCAGGTTTTGTCGAGCATATGCAATCTATATTCTCCAACCTGATTTACAGAGGTATTTGCATCAACAGATCCACTTGTAAACCCTATGGTGAGTGTTTTATTTGACTCATCATTACAAGAGTTTGCACTGACCCCAGATCTAGATTCCCATGTGTATTGTGCGATGTCATCTACATTTGATGCATTAAATGGTTTTTGATATCCAGCAGATGGTGTGTTATCTAAAAAGTTTGTTGCATTAACCTTTATGCTGTAGTTATAATCAGCTGCCAAATTTAAAACATTTAGAGTAGGTGAAGCAACACCAGAAAAGTTGTCTGTAAGTCTCGTTTGTGATGTTATGTTTGATTGATTTTGATCGTCAATATTTATCATAAAAGCTTCAGGGCGGATACTAAAGTTATCTCTTGAGCAGATAAACCTTGTATCTAAACCATAAACACACTCCATACAGTTTGCTAAATCACTATCACTAAAGTTACCACTAGTGAGGTTACAATAAGATGCAACTTTGTTATCATTACCAAACCCATTAGTAACCATATCTTGATTACAGTCTTCACCATTCCACTCTGATCTCCAGTTTGCTATACTATATTCTCCGTTATTGTTTTTTTCTATATAAGGAACAGAGGCATTGTTATCCATGGAGTTATATGAGATACGAAACGCTGCATTTGCATTCGCTTTAGTGTAAAAATCATAACTATTGCTTAGTTTTGTCATGCCGTTGGTGATAGCTTGCTCTAATGCATTTTTATCAAAAGGTACCGAAGTTGCATTGTTTTCAAACATAAGCCAAACTCTCTCACTAATGGTACTATTCATCTGTTTACAAGAGGGGTCAGTATCGTGAAAGCCTGCAACATCTATCATCTCTACTGCTACAATCGTTGTGCGACCTATCAGCTCATCAGTGTTTTCAGGGTTCATAGATATGATTTTGAAATTTCCTTCTCTATTTGTAACCTGAGTAGGAAGATTATAGTATGAATTACTACCACCAAGGTCTAAATCATAATAGTTATTATGAACAGCGTTAAATATACCAATCACGGGATTATATTCAAAGTTTGCACCTGAACACATATCTATGTTTGAACCTGGAACAAGTGTATATTTAGTAGTTACCCCATCTAGTGTTAAGTTGTAATCTATCGCAATTTCAAGAGGCATATCTATACTTGTTACCTTTGGATCTAAATCATAATATATATAAAAATACTCATTTGTTTGGATAGTTCCTATTTCTATACCTTCTACATCAGAATCAGATACAATTAAATCTGTATCAAGAATCGAGTTTGCTGTTAAATCACCCACCATTGCAAATTTTGTTGTATTGCGTTCATAAGTGGCTTGATTGGTGTCTATGTTTAATATATTTGCTGTCATATCTGTAACAGATATATCAGAAGCAATACGATTCTTAATGTAAATTCCTACGGTTATATTTGTATCATTTAAGTTATTTCCAACTATCCTTGGGTCTTTTGTTCCATCATTTTCTTCTGTGAAAAATATACCATCTTGTTTGTAAGCATAGTCATAACAAAATTGAGGAGCATAGAGGTTTATTTGTGTTCCAAGCATTGACATTGTTAATAGTTCCTCGGCATAAAAATGTAGGGTTGTGCTTGTTTGTTTATTTGTCAAAATTTGATTATCAGAGGAGTTAACCATATACACAGAATCAATATCTGTACCTAAAGAGTTTTCAAAATTTGGAGTCCTGTTAGTAACATTTTCCCCATATGTTGAAATGGAACCATTACCAAAATCATCAAGACTATTATTCATGGGATTTAAAATTTTTGTATAAGAACCACCATGAAAATCTTTTGATATGTCAGTAGTTGTAGCCGTATTATCCGCATTTGAAATTTCTAAATAATCTGTATATCCATAATCCGCTTCTCCAGCATAAAGAAATAATCTAGCATTTACAGAATTTTCCAGAGGTGTCAAAAAGCCTGAAATTTGAAAGTAAGCATGCTGATTCCAAAAAATCTCATATCCTTCAAACAGCGTTACATTAACTAAATCGTCTGTATTGTTTTTATAAAGCATTGTTAATGCCCATGAGGCAAAGCTATTTGCTACCCCTAATTCAGAATCAACATCTGCTACCCAGTACTCACCCGATGAAGCTACTAAGTTTGTGACATCTGCAGAACATTTATAAGTAAATTTGTTGCCGTAGTAGTTATAAACATCAGTACCATAAAAATCACACTCGATGTTTTGATATGTTCCAGAAGTTGGAGTTTTAAATTTTATAGTCCTAGCACTACTCGTTAGGTCATTTTCATTGTTGTCTTCATCCATTTGCCCAATCCATTGAAGCCTAGCCCATAAAATTTCATCACCATCTTTCAGTTCTAGACTAGCCATGGATGAACTTATTGTGCTATCGTCGTTGTCGTAGTCAGCGTTTCCTAAAAAGTCTGTTGTTCCAGCATTTTCAGATGTTTTCAAGTAGTCATTATTTTGGTGATCACCAGGGTCAACGCATTTGCCTAAATCATCATTATTTGTGGCACAAATAATTTGATTTCCAATTTGATATATCCCACCTCGAATATTTAATATATCTTGAGGTACTCCATCTCTGTTTGGTAAACAGTGCTGTTTAAATGCCTTTACACCTTGGGAAGAATCTTCGGTAAAACAATCAACCGCAGCAATAAGAGATGTAGCACTAAGGGTTAAAAACAGTAGCGGAAAACAAAAAACTTTTTGAAAGATTTTCATGACAGACTCCTTTTTTGTGTAGCAAAAAATAATGCACCCAAAAAGAGGGCTCAACAACATTTTATGCTCGTCTTTGAACCATTATACTACTGTATAAGAAAAAGAAATCTTAAAGTAAATGAATTTGTTATAATATA
>JALSLJ010000031.1 GCA_026988315.1 Sulfurimonas sp.
CCAGACTTAGGATCTGGTGCCGCAAGGTGTGAAGGTTCAAGTCCTTTCGTCCGCACCACTATTACAATAGAGATAACTTCATCAAATAAAAAATAAATTATAATTTTACTAAATAGTTGTTTTATAGCGTAGAATAGGGCTTTAAAATCTGTTTTATTTTTTAATGACATAAATATGTCAGAATAAATTTTTCCTCACTTTAACTTGAAATAAATATAAATTTTTAGTTATAATCATAAAAATTAAATAAAAAGTGAAATGAGAATGATGTCAACCAAATATGACGAGACAAAAGTAGAGTATGCAGGTTTTATTATAAGATGGGTGGCTTTTACAATAGACAACGCTATATTAGCCTTTATTACGATAATGCTTCTGTTTCCATTTCCAACCTTTGAAGATGGAACTTTAGTAGGTATTCACAGAACTTTGATAACACTGTTGTTGATTTTTTTAACTATCACTTTTTGGGTTAAGTATGATGGTGCTACACCTGGTAAAAAACTGATGAATATTAAAATTGTAAATGAGGATGACTTTGAAACGATCGATTTTAAAACAGGAGCTAAAAGATACCTTGGGTATATATTTTCTAGTATCATCTTCTTGATAGGTTTTTTAATGGTGGCATTTAAAAGTAAAAAACAAGGGCTTCATGATATTTTTTCTAAAACAGCAGTTGTCTATACTGATTCTTTGGTGGAGCTACAAAACAGAGGGGATGGCAAGTAAGCTATAAATCTATAACTTACTTCCAAGAACTAAAACTTTCCCATATCTAGCAATCCAAACCACAAATAAAATAAGCCATGCACTAAAAGATATATCAAAAAGAAAACCTAGACTAAAATCAAAAGCTACATTGATACTATACAAAACACGAAACAGCACCACCACTTGAATAAACCAAAAGATTTTTGTCGCTAAACTGTCAGCATTTGGGCTTTGCCCTGAGTGACCAAGAGTGACTCTTGTTCCAAAACCTATGAGTATAGTTGTTAAAAATCCTATAGCTATGAGGTGAACGCTCAAAAAGTAAAAACTTGTGTCAAGTAGTAGTTCGAGGATTGAGCTAAGTGCCGAGAAGAAAAAAGCAGTAGGGAGCCAAAAAAGTCCTAGAAACAAGACCCAAAGAATTGCAGGTGAATGAAAGAGAGGCAGTTTCCATCTTAAAAACTCCCCCAATAAATACATTCCAAGCAAAACATCTAAAACAATTTCAGCAACTTTTACATAGGTATAGTTGTCAAGGATGCTAAGGGTGGTTTTTAAGATAAAAAGTACCAATACTGTACTCATAAATCTTTCATCTTTTATCTCAAATGAGTGAGCGAAAAATGGGATCATCCTTTGGGCTACACTCAATGTTAAAAATATGAGAAACATATAAAAAGAGATCTTTATAGCGATATCTTGAACATCTAAACCTAAAATTGAGATAAAAAAGAGAAGATGTCCAACTAACCCAAAGTACTGAGCGACTAATATCCAGTAAGGATCCTCTTTAGACTGAGCATTTGAACTTTTATAGATTTGATGCAGTTTTAAAACTACAAAAGCTTGAGAGGCAAGTAGTATTAGCATCCCTAAAATCATTAGAGCTGTATTTGCAAATATGCCAGCGATAAAAAGTAGAGTACCAAGAGTAGTGCCGAAAAACACATTTTTGTAGTAGTTTTTACTGATGGCTTGTCCACCGCAAAATCTAGGATAGGTTGTAAATAAAAAGCCTGTAAACACATTCGTAAAAACCATAAATATAAGTGAATACACATGGAGGTTTAAAGATTCGTTTTGTAAACTCAAGATACCTTTATAATTCAGGGCAAATAGCAACATCATCATAATTGCATTGAGTATCCCTAACACAAAAAATGGTTGATGAGGCTGTGATAAGAAGTAGTTTTGCTTTTTTTCTTCTTGTGAGAATGTCATGGGTTTCCTTATATTAAATAATCTATGCCGATTTTTTGACAGTATGCGTTGAGCATAGCTTGCTCAAAATCATTGTTAGTTGCGTACTGATAGCCAAATGTTTTTTCCCACATAGAATGTTCTTCCATGCAAAGATAAAAAAATACATCCTTTGCCCAGGGTTTAAAACTTTCATAAGCGTGCTTGAACATCTCCACTTTGATAGCATCAGGGTAAGAGCTTTTCCCACTTGCATTTTCAAAAGGCATTTGTGTGATTTTACTTCTAAACTCTCTATCACGAAGTTTCTTGATAACAGGCTTTATAAATGTAAGTGTGCCAAAACTCACAAGAGCAACTTCCTTAGCTTTAAACTCATTGATAAGCCGTTTATAAACCTCTACATACTCATCAAGATAGTTTTCATACTGTACAATCGGGTGAAAGTGAAAGCCAACTTTTACACCCTTATCGGCCACTTTTCTTGCTGCATTGATTCTTTTGTCCAATGAAGCTGCCAGGTGTTCCTCGTTTTCAATAATGGTTTGGGTATTGAGTGACCATGTGCAGAGTATATTTTTAGGTACATCATTTTCTAAAAAGTATTTGATGTTATCCGACTTTGTTTTAAACTCTAAGATGATATTTGGATTTTCTCTTGCAAAAAGAAAAAGCGTATCTAAAATACCTTCACGGTTTCCCCACATAAGTGAATCAGAAGCTTGGCCAGTACCTATATGGTAGGTTTTGTTTGTATCAAGGTTTAAGTTTTTGAGTTTTTGAGCAAAGTTAGAGTCAAAGGTGATAGTGTTTTGGTTATAAAAAGATTGGATGGAGCAGTAAGAACAATCAAAGCCACAACTCTCAACCGCATCAAGAGTTAAAAGGTTACAACAGCGAGTTTTTTCAGAAGCCACAGGACAAAGACCAAGCCCAAAACCATCTTTCGCCTCAGTTTTAAATGTATATTTTTGTTCTTTTGAAATATTTTTAAGTTCAAAATCTTCATAAGAGTTAGGTTTGTTTCGTATATCTTCGTAAGCTTTTCTCAGTCGAGTGAAAACAACTTTTTTTTGCTCATGGTCCGGAAAAATCTCTATAATATCCTGCTCGTTCCACATCTGCAAATCTCTAGCCATATCAACTATCTGCCTTATCTCTTGATGAGAAAATCTAAGTTTTAGTGATTTGGCTTGTAGAAACTCTTGCTCATTGAGAGGTAGTTTATTAAAAAGTGTATTTTCTGTAGCGTCATTAAATTTATTTATATATGAATTCATGAGTGGAATTTTAGCGAAATCTTTAAAAAGTTTACTTGAGTTTCTTTAAAACTATATCAGACAATCAAAAAATATCTATTTGACAATCATAATATTGAGTATTTTAGCTTTTTTAATGAGAAATATATGTTTATCTAGATGTTAAGCGTGCAGAGATTCTTCTAAATTTTTTTCATTGATAGGAGTAATAGGGTAGCAAGGAAAATATATTGATTTCTTAAAAGTTTATTTTGATTCGTATTTTAGGGGTTTATTTGTATCTTAAAGTGGTGGACCCTCAGAGATTCGAACTCT
>JALSLJ010000032.1 GCA_026988315.1 Sulfurimonas sp.
TGTGATGTTTTGATTATAGAGGGTGCGGGTGGGTTATATGTGCCGATAGATGAAAATTATATGATTATAGATTTAATTGAGCATTTCAAAGCGAGTGCGCTACTAGTTACTCACTGTGCTCTTGGATGTATAAATGATACTCTCTTGAGCTCCAATGCTCTCAAAGATAAAAATATTGAACATTTTGTTGCTTTTAACTGTAGAGATACAGATGAGGGCTTTTCAATAGTTTCAGAGCCTTATTTTATAAAAAGTGGGCAAAAAGTTTTAAAAGTTGACGAGAACATTGACACTATATGTGATGTCTTGTATAATTTATAAAAATTTTTATAAAGTATGGATATGCAACATTTAATACGCACTGATGATTTTAGTATAGAAGAGATTGATGAGATTTTGCTAGATGCTAAGAAGTTTAGTGATGGCAGGTTTGAGAGAATACTCAAAGATAAGATAATAATTACGCTTTTTTTTGAAAACTCTACTAGAACCAAAAGCTCTTTTGAGATAGCGGCAAAAAGACTAGGTGCAGAGATGGTACATCTCGATGTTGCAAAAAGCAGTACAAAAAAAGGTGAAACCCTTGTTGACACAGCGATGAATCTCGATGCGATGGGTCCAGATGCTATTATAGTGAGACATCAAAACTCAGGTGTTCCAAACATACTTTCAAATCATACAAAGGCTTCTATTATCAATGCGGGAGACGGTGCACACGCACATCCGACACAAGCACTTTTAGACCTATATACTTTAAAAGAGCATTTTGGTGATTTAGAGGGCAAAAAAATAGCGATTGTAGGAGATATTAAAAATTCAAGAGTTGCAAACTCAAATATAGAATTGCTTAGTAGATTTGGGATGGAAGTGATTTTGGTTGCGCCACCACAGTTTTTGCCAAAAACATCTCTTCGCACTACAAACTCATTAAAAGAAACCTTGGATGAGGTTGATGCGATTATGAGTTTAAGAACTCAAACAGAGAGACATTCTTCTCAAAGCTATGCGTCATTAAAAGATTATGCGAGTGACTTTTGTATAACAACAGAGTTAGTTGGTGATAGAGATATTGTTTTACTTCATCCCGGTCCTGTTCATAGAAATATAGATATTTGTGACGCACTTTTAGCAGATGAAAGATGTAAGGTACTAGAACAAGTTGCAAATGGTGTTTCTATTAGAATGGCTGTTTTGAAAAAGCTAATTATGAGCAATATTTAGTTTTTTATGACATTTGATGATTTAAACTCTTTAGGTTTACAAAGAAAACCATTTTTATTTATAAGTGATTTTAAGGCCAAAAATATAAAGCTTATCCCCTTAGATGAACTTTCAAGTGAAGATATAGAGTTCTGCATTGATGAAAATTACCTAAAGCAAAAACATGATTTTTATTTAGAGAAAAATCCTCTAGCATTTAGTGAGTATAAAAAAAAGTTTGATGCAGTCATACAAAAAATAAAATCAGGTGAAACATATTTACTCAATCTTACGCAACCAACAAAAGTACAAACTACACTGAGTCTAAAAGAGATATATTCTTGTGCAAATGCTCACTATAAACTTCGTTACAAAGATGAATTTGTATGCTTTTCCCCTGAAAAATTTATACAAATAGAGGATGATATTATTCATACATATCCAATGAAGGGCACTATTGATGCATCTTTTGTGGATGCAAAAGAGAAAATACTCAATAATGAAAAAGAGATGGCTGAACATATCATGGTGGTAGATTTGCTTAGAAATGATTTATCTATTGTGGCAACTGAAGTAAAAGTAGAAGATTTTAGATACATCCAGACAATACAAGCTGGAGAAAAAGAGCTCTTGCAAGTAAGTTCGCATATTGTTGGAAATATTGGTGCTCACTGGCATGGTAGAATTGGTGATATATTACAATCACTCCTTCCAGCAGGAAGTATAAGCGGGACGCCAAAAAAGAGCACTTTAAATATTATTGACTCAGTAGAAGAGTATGAAAGAGGTTTCTTTAGTGGTGTTTTTGGCATTTATGATGGTAAAAAATTCGATAGCGGAGTTATGATTCGCTTTATAGAAAAAACAAAAAATGGGTATATTTATAAAAGTGGCGGTGGAATAACATTGGATAGTGATGATAAAAGTGAATACGATGAACTTTTAGATAAAATATATTTACCATAAGATAAGGTTATGCGATGAAATTAGTAGATGGTTTTTTTACAAGTGGGTGGGAATTTGATGAGCATGAGTGGGATATAAAAAATAGATTTCAGATGCTGAATGTTGCTTTGTTGTTGTCCGCGGTAGCATTTATGTTTGGAATAGTTGTCAATATTATTAATGATGCATCTGGTATTTTGGTACCACTTGAGAGTGTTTTACTTGTAACTAATGCAATAATGTTTTTTATATTGAGAAACTATAGATATTCATTTGAATTTGTTTCCACCTTTATAACAGCACAATGTACATTTTTGCTTCTTGTTATTGTTTACACCAATGAACCAGATACGATGAAGCATACATGGTTGTTTACATATTTAATTGTGCTCTTATATTTTCAAAAAAGAAAAAATGGCATATATTGGCTAGTCTTTTTGCTTACTATGATAATGGTTGCTCCATTTCAAAGTTTTATAGAAGTGAAATTTTCTGTTTTTCAAACCTTTTATGTTTTGTTTGTACTCATCATTGTAAGTGCTATAGTTTATTTTTATCAAGTTAAGATGTATGAAGCTAGTGAAGTTATAGAAAAACAAAAAACAAAGTTACATAGCTTTAACGCCGAACTTGAAAAACAAGTAAAAGAAAAAACATTAGCCTTAAGAGAGGTTAATGAAAGCTTAGAGGTAAAAGTTCAAGAGAAGATACAAGAATTAGTTCACAAAGACAAAATAATGAGCCTACAATCAAAGCAAGCCGTTATGGGGGAAATGATTAGTATGATTGCACATCAGTGGCGACAGCCTCTCTCCACAATCACTCTTCAAATATCATCTATACAGTTTAAAACATTACTTGGAAAAAAGTTGGATAATAAAGAGTTCGATAAGACATTGTCTGAGATAAGCGATAGCATCATGTATCTTTCTCAAACTATAGATGATTTTCAAACATATTTTCATCCAGCAAAAGATTTAGAAGAGATTGGAGTGTATAAATTGCTCCAGCGTGCCATTAATTTTGCTTTACCAAGGGTAAAAGAGGATGGGATAGAAATAGTTTTGTTAGAAAAAGAAGATTTTTTAATAAATACACATATCAATGAATTGATTCAAGTTATTCTCAATATTATAAATAATGCAATAGATGCCCTCAACAATAGCACAAATAAAAATTTAGAAGTGACAGTGAGCGCAAAAGGTGAAAAAGATAAGATTATAATTGCTATAAAAGATAACGGACCTGGAATTAGTGAGGAAAATATACCTCATATTTTTGAGCCGTATTTCAGCACAAAAGGTAAAAATGGGACAGGGTTAGGT
>JALSLJ010000033.1 GCA_026988315.1 Sulfurimonas sp.
AATAGATTTCATGTTATGAAAGATGATAAAATTAATGCACAATGTGAACTACTTAATCTCAAAGATAAAAATGAAATCTATCTACAGCAAGAGATCACACAAAGAACCAAAAAAATTACAGATATAAACAAAGAACTCATAGAGGTTGCAACAGAAAAAGAGTTACTTTTAAAAGAAGTTTGCCATCGTGTAAAAAATAACTTTCAAATGGTGATTGGAATGCTTTCAATTGAAGCAAACAAAGATAAAAACGAGCAGCATAGAAACTCTTTCATAGAGCTTACAAATCGTATAAAATCTATGTCATACATCCATCAATATATTTATGATTCAAATAAAATTTCTAATATCGAGAGTAAAAGTTATATATTAAAACTTATTGATGAAACCATTAGAATGTATGACAAACGCACTACTCATATAAATGCAAACATAGATGAGTGTGTTTTAAGCATGAACGAAGCTTTGGCAATAGGTGTGATAGTCAGTGAAATACTAAGTAACAGCATTAAGCACCACAATACAAAAAACAGATGTATCATAGATGTAAACTTTAATGCTTCAAACGGTCACATTATTTTGAGTCTTCAAGACAATGGATTGGGGTTTTCACCTGAATTAAAAAACTCATCTGAGGGCTTAGGGATAAAACTAATATATCAGTTTGCTAGAAAATTAAAAAATAGTAAAATAGAATATATTTTCAAGAACGGTACTAAATTTGTTTTGAGCTTTGAACTTGATTCTCATAATTCCATTGAATCCAAAACTTTACCTAGATGTCCCTCTCAATAACTCTTTTAAATGTATTAAAATAGTTATCTTTCAACTCATCCATACTCATACTAACATCATTAACTTTAAACGAGTCTCCACCAACAGTTCCGATTTTTTCACAAGCAAGGCCATTTAGCATCGCTTCAAAAGCTTCACAGTTCTCTGGTTTTACCTCGATAATTGCACGACTCATTGACTCTGCAAAAATATCTCTCTCATCTGTAACACTCATCTCTACATCACATCCAAGACCTGAAGTTGCAACCATTTTAGCAAGAGCAATTGCAACACCGCCAGAACTTGCATCTTTTGCACACTCTAGTAGATGTTTTTTATTTGCTTCTATTACTAAGTCCCAAAGTGCTAGCTCATTTTTGTAGTTAATTTCAGGGATTATTCCCGCAACCTTGCCACAAATCTCTTTCATATACAAAGAACCACCGAACTCAGACTTACTCTCACCTACTAAGTAAAGCGAATTACCTTCGCCTTGAAATGAAGACATTAACACATTGTTTTGGTCATCATTAACACCAACAGTTGCTATGGAAGGCGTTGGGAAAACTGATACACCGTTTGTTTCATTATAAAGAGAAACATTTCCACCGATCACTGGAGTTGTAAGCTCAGCACAAGCCTCTTTAATACCCTCACAAGCTTGTCCAAACTGCCACATAACTTCTGGATTTTCTGGGTTACCAAAGTTCAAACAATCTGTAATCGCTAAAGGTCTAGCACCACTCATAGCAACATTTCTACCAGCTTCTATAGTTGCAGCAGCTCCACCACCCTTAGGGTCAATGTAACAATAACGAACATTACAATCAGCAGACATTGCCAAAGCTTTTCCATTCTCTTTTATGCGGATAACAGAGGCGTCAAGCATACCACCATTTTTGATAGTGTTTGTTTGTACCATAGAATCATACTGAGTATATATCCAAGCTTTATCAACAACTTCCATGGATTTGATAAGTGTGTTAAAAGCATCTTGATTACCCACTTTGTCAAAGTCATTTATAGTAACAGACTTAATTGCATCTAAATAAACTGGTTTACTCATAGGGCGATTAAGCTCTGGTGCTTCTTCTGAAACTGGATCAACTGGAACTTCAGCACACTTTTCACCATGCCAAAACAGTTCCATATTTCCAGTATCTGTTACTTCACCAATAACAGCAGCATCTAAATCCCACTTTTCAAAAATATCGATAATTGCTTGTTCTGAACCTTTTTTAGCACATAAAAGCATACGCTCTTGAGATTCTGAAAGCATAAAATCATATGGGGTCATATTCTCTTCTCTCGCTGGAACTTTATCAAGATGCATTGTCATACCGCTTCCAGTTCGTCCAGCCATCTCAAAAGATGAGCTCGTAAGACCTGCTGCACCCATATCTTGAATACCTACAACATGATCAGTCTTAAAAAGTTCCATACAAGCTTCAAGTAAAAGTTTTTCAGTAAAAGGGTCACCAACTTGAACAGTTGGACGAAGAGATTTTGACTCCTCTGTAAAACTATCAGACGACATAACCGCTCCACCAAGACCATCTCTACCTGTTTTTGCACCAACATACATTACAGGATTACCGATACCCTCAGCGCGACCTAGAAAAATCTCATCTGATTTTGCAATACCAAGATTAAAAGCATTTACAAGGATGTTTCCATTGTAACACTCATCAAAACTCACTTCACCACCAATAGTTGGAACACCCATACAGTTACCATAACCACCAATGCCCTCAGTAACACCACGAACTAAATATCTCTGGTGCGCGGCAGTTTTGTCATCATTTAGTACATTACCAAAACGCAGAGCATTGAGTGAAGCTACTGGACGAGCACCCATAGTAAATACATCACGCATAATTCCACCAACACCTGTTGCAGCACCTTGATATGGCTCTATAAATGAGGGGTGATTGTGTGACTCCATCTTAAATACTGCAGCATAGCCACCACCGATGTCAATAACACCAGCATTCTCGCCTGGACCTTGAATAACCCAAGGAGCTTTAGTTGGAAAACCTTTTAAATGCACTTTTGATGATTTGTAAGAACAGTGCTCACTCCACATTGCAGAAAAGATTCCTAACTCTACTAAGTTTGGCTCACGCTTTAAAATCTCTTTAATATGTGTATAATCTTCTGCAGATAATTTATGATTGGCTAATTGTTCTTCGATGTTTTCAAGTTGTTGGCTCACAGGTGAATCCTAAAAATTTAATTTTTGGTTTTTAAAGAGGGATTATATCTAAAGGATGGTAAAAGTTATTTGAAGAGCTAAAATGAAAAGGGAAACACCCAAAACCACTCGCTGGAATTGGTGTTATTTTTGATTTAGCACTTATAATGCGTTAAACATCCAAAAATGAGGTCTTTTTTCAGAAAAAAGCTATTTTTGAGTCAAACGCACTTAATGATAGAGAAGAAATTTAAACAGCTGATATAATAACTATATCAAAGAAAAGATTTTAATGAAAAGCAAAGTCCTCTTTTGTTCGGATATTTTTCTTTAGAGTGAATATATTTTTATAATAGATTTCTAAAACTTCATACTCTTTTTTACCCTTTGGAAGTTGTATAACGAACTCATCTTCCACTTTTTTTCCTAGTAATGCTTTTGCGATTGGGGAGTGGATAGAGATAA